>NZ_CP180556.1:2400000-2765489 GCF_047778125.1 Neptuniibacter sp. QD29_5 | reverse complement strand
CACTGTCTCCTCAAACCTCGGTTATGCCAAAGCTTATCAAACGATGTCTGAAAACAATGTCAGGCATCTGGTCGTCGTAGGCAACGAAGGACAGTTGTTGGGTCTTGTGAGTGAAGGGGATTTTCTTCACCACATGGGAATGGAGTACCTCGTTGAATTAAAAACCGTAGCTAATTCGATGAGTTACCGTGTTAAAGGAGTAGAGCCTGAAGCTTCGTTGGCTTCTGTGCTTTCTTTGATGAGCTCAGAGAAAATTAGCTGCACGGTAATTGTAGAGAAGGGTTGTCCGGTTGGTATCTTGACCGAGCGGGACATAGTTCGTCTAGCGACTGAAAATTTAGACATAGAAAAGGTGCTGGCAAGAGAGATTATGGCTACGCCTTTAATAACTGTTTTGCCTGATCTACCTTTGCAAATTGCTAGTCGGATGATGGAGAGCAACCATGTGCGTCGTCTTGTGGTGGTTGAACATGATGGTTGCCTTAAGGGCATCTTGACTCGGCATGATATCGCTAAATCTCTACAGGGTTCTTATATCGAGTATTTGCAAGAAACCTTAGAGCGAAAAAGCCGTGCTTTAGTTAATAGTGAAGCGCGTTTAAGGGATATAGAGCAGCGCGATTTTTACCAGCATTTGGTTGAACAGGTCAGTGATGCAATTTACATCATTGATGCTGATGATGGACGAATTTTAGATGCTAATGAGCAGGCATCAAAAAGCCTAGCTATGTCACATGGCGATTTATTAAATTTGCGTGTTGTTGATTTGACCACCGCGAATGAATCTTTAAACGACTGGTTAGAAAAAAATCTATCTGAGTTAAAGGTTAAAGAAGAGCTGCTACAAACAACAGAATATCGGCGCTTGGATGGCACCGTTTTTCCAGTAGAGGTTAAATCGCGTTTAGTACGCTTTGGGCATAAAGATTATGTTGTTGCTATCGCTCGTGATTTGACTGAACGGTTCCAAGCAATAGATTCTATTCGAGATAGTGAACAGCGTTTTAGAGTCTTGTTTGAGCAATCACCTGTTCCTATGGCCTATGTTGGGTTTGATGGAAAATTGATTAGCCTTAATAAAGCCTTCACAACAACATTAGGCTATTCAGCAAAACACCTACCCGATTTAGATACCTGGTTTTCCTTAGCTCATCCCGATCTACAATACCGTAAAGAAGCGCGTGAGCGTTGGTATGGAGCTATTGAGCGAGCGCGTATAACCGACCATAAAATTCCCTTAAGTGAATATAAGATTACTTGCTTGGAGGGTAAGCAAAAACTGATTAACGCCTCGGGTATTACTACTGAGTGTGGTTTCTTGGCTATCTTGGAAGATGTAACCGAACGCAAAAGCCAAGAAGATCGTCTTCGCCAGGCTGCTGCTGTGTTTGGTAGTACGACAGAAGGGGTGATGATTACTTCGGCAGCTGGAGTTATTCAACGTGTTAATAAAGCTTTTTGCCGGTTAACTGGGTATGGCAGTGAAGAGGTGATCGGGCAACCTGCGAAAATTTTACAATCGGGCCGACATGACGAGCAGTTTTACGCGGTGATGTGGGATAGTTTGAGAGAAAAAGGCAGTTGGCAGGGGGAGATATGGAATCGTCGCAAGGATGGTGCGGTTTACCCCGAGTTACTGAGTATTAGTCAGGTTACCAATGATTATCAAAAGGTCACTCATTATGTAGGGGTCTTTTCAGATATCTCTAAACTTAAAGAGTCTGAGCAAAAGCTAAATTATTTAGCTCATCATGACATGCTCACCCATCTGCCTAACCGATTGATGCTGCAATCACGATTGGAGCAATCGTTAGCCGTAGCAAGGCGGAATAGTAAACAGTTGGCCTTATTATTGTTGGATTTAGATCGGTTTAAAGATGTGAACGATAGCTTTGGCCATGCAGCGGGGGATGAGTTGCTACAGCAAGTAGCTGTGCTATTAAAAGACCGGTTGCGGCAAGTTGATCTTGTTTGTCGTATGGGGGGGGATGAATTTGCTTTGTTGCTTGAGGATATTCACCATCCGGAGGATGCAGGTCTTGTTGCAAATGAAGTAATCGAAGCTATTAGTAAACGCTGGGTTTTAAAGAATGGTGTGGATGTTGCCATTGGGGGCTCTATTGGGATCAGTATTTATCCTACCCAAAGTGAAGATGCGGAAGCATTATTACAGCATGCAGATGCAGCATTGTATAAAGCTAAGAACGAAGGGCGTGGTTGCTTTAATTATTTCACAGAAGAGCTAACGCGTGACGCTCGTAGTCGATTGGAATTGGAAGCTAGGTTATCCCGTGCGATAGAGAATCAAGAGCTAGAGGTTTTTTATCAGCCGCAAATTGATATTGTTTCAGGTGAGTTAATCGGTGCAGAAGCGTTGGTGCGTTGGCAAGACCCGGAAAAAGGTTTAATCGGCCCTGCTGATTTTATTCCATTGGCCGAACAAACGGGGTTGATCAATCCTATTGGTCTGTTTGTACTGAAGCAAAGTTGTATACAACTGAAGTCATGGTTGGATCAAGGTTTTAAGCCGATTACGATGGCTGTTAATTTATCTTCTGTACAATTGCGGCACACCGATATTTGTCAGCTTGTGGAAACGGTGCTTGAGCAAACGGAGTTGCCTGCACAATATCTAGAACTCGAAATTACCGAAAGTGCATTGATGGAAAGAGAGCAGGAATTTATTGATCTGCTTCATCAGCTACGAAAGTTGGGCGTTAAAGTCGCTATCGATGATTTTGGTACCGGTTACTCTTCATTAGCCTATCTTAAAAAATTCCCAATCGATGTCCTTAAAATAGATAAATCTTTTGTAGAAGATATTCCTCAGGATAAAGACGATATGGTGATTGCAGCTACAATCGTTGCCATGGGGCATAGCTTAGGTTTAAAAGTGTTGGCTGAGGGTGTGGAGACCCAAGAGCAGTTAAGGTTTTTGCAAAACAAAGCTTGCCATTACTATCAAGGTTACCTCAGCAGTCGGCCAGTACCTTATCTGCAATTTGAAAAATTAATGCTTAAACCTCAGTAGTACTAACCTTTAGGCTAAAAATTGAAATATTGAATGAAAGGAGTATGAACGGTCGGTAGAGTTTCTGCTAACCTAAATTAGAGAAAGAGAAAACAGTTCCTGCTGTATTGAGGTTGTTAGTTGTTGAGCCCAAAAGCCTTATCATCATCGTTGAGTCAATTTTTACAGCGATTCTGCTTAGTTGCCATTCTTGCATCGATTGTTCTATTACTGCTTAGTGGCTATGCTGCTAGCAAATTATATGAACGTCATGTCGTACGTCTAGCTGAATCCAACGCCATTAACCTTACGGAAGCGATTTTTACTACATACCGTACTGAGCTCAATTCAGCACTGAACTCTGCTCCTCTGCTACCTCCGCAATTATTAGAACTAAATAAAACTCTAAGAGACTTTATTCAGCCCTACGGTATTGTGAAAACTAAGCTGTTTTCCCCAGAGGGTATCATCATCTACAGCACAGATCTGAGCATTATTGGCAAAGATGCGAGTGCGAATGAGATGCTTAAACAAGCCGTTATAGATGGTGCGAGTTCGAATATTCAAACAAAAGACCAGATCAGGGATTTGGCTCATGAAACCCGGTTCGATGTTGATGTGGTTGAGAGCTATGTTGCCATGCATAATTCGGAAGGAAAGCTGATCGCAGTTTTTGAAATATACCAAGATACTTCGAGCTTTCGTGGTGAAATCCAACAAGGAGTTATTCTGTTTGTCGGTGTGCTAGCGATCATTCTGTTGAGCGTAATTTGCACAGCCTTCGTATTTATGCGTAAGGCGGTGAAGAAAATGGTTTATCAACAAGAGATGTTGGAAGAGTTGGCGACGGTTGATGCGGTAACAGGGCTTTATAACCGAGCTGAAATTACACGAAGAATGGAAGCTGAGTGGCAGCGTTATAAGCGCTCCTCGTCAAAACAAGCTAGCTTTGCCTTGCTGATGCTAGATCTTGATCACTTTAAAAAAGTGAATGACAACTACGGTCATCTGGTAGGCGATAAACTCTTACAGTTGGTGGCGCATCGGTTGATGGGAGAGCTGCGCTCGTATTCAGCGATTGGTCGATATGGCGGAGAGGAGTTTATTGCCCTGATTCCTGATGTTTCTTATGCTGGTACAAAGCAGGTAGCTGAACGGTTGCAGCGGCTTGTTTCCCAGTCTGAATATGCGCTCTTGGGGCACAAAATAAAAATCTCGATTAGTATCGGCTTTGCTACTGCGGAACCGAACGATATTAATTTAGATGCTTTGATTAAGCGGGCAGATGATGCTCTATATGAAGCGAAAAAAAGTGGTCGAAATTGCGTGGTTGGAGATGTGAGTCTAAAGCCTGTAGAGAACACTGCACCAAGTTCTATGTAAAAGATACCTGCCATCTTCAGCCCTCAATATTTGTGTATTGGTGTCTGCTGAAGAAAAAAATAGTCTTAAGCGTGCCTCGGCAGTTTACCTGCCTTTGTTTGAATTTTTATTACCTTCCTCTAGTTTTTATCTGCGATTCTAGATTTTAGTCACCATATTCACGAACGTTTCTTCCTTTATTTTTTCTATTAAAAATCATACCTCTGCGGGATCAATTCCGAATTCGTTTGTTAGGTTTTTTAGGAATGCTTCACGGGAATTTCGGGATGAAGTTGGCTCCAAAGTACTAGAAAAGGTGGCTCTAATGGCCAGTTTGGTAACATTTTTGAAACAGTTACCTTTTCTGTCACGTTTTTCGGACATGGGGTGCTAAGGATTAGTTCCCAACATTTCAAGGAAGTCAGATTAAGCCATAGCCAAGGGCAAAAAATTATGAGCACGGATAAACCAGCAGCTGATCCAGCTAAAAAGAAATTGTTGGAGTTGTTTGAAGATGTGCTTGCTCATGATGGTTATGGTGAGATCCGAATCGAAACCAAAATTCTAAAACGCCAGCAAAAAGAGGTCATTCTCCATTACGGCCGACAGTACCGTTTTGTGGTGGATGTTTGAGCTAGCGAAGAGTTCGTCCCTATAAAAAGAGTGCAATGCGGGTTTGCATCTTAAAGATTTTTATAACTAAAAATCCAAAAATCTGTGCGAGACAGATGCGGTAAAAATAATAAAGAGAAAAATAATGAACGCTCAACAGATGAAAGATTCTATTCGCAAATTTATGAAAGCTGACCTATCTCAGGTTAAAGACGCAGAGTTGCGCGCTAAGGGTGAAAAGCTACAAGCAAAACAAGGCGGTTTTACACTGCTTGAATTGTTAGTAGTTGTTGCGATTCTTGCAGTAATTGCAGGTGCGGTTATTTCTAATATGGATGGCAAGGAAGAAGGTGCTGCTCAAGCAACAGCTGTTCACACTATGGCAACTCTTGAAAACAGCATGAACGTATACAACGTTTCTGAAAAGCGTTTATTGCCAGGTGGTTTGGATTCTTTACTTTGTAGTAGTGGTGTAACTACTGGTGGGTCTGGTAGTGTCGCATCTGGTTCATTGGCTACTGTTATATCTGGTACTGAACTGAAACTAAGTAACAATACTAATACTTCTAATGTTCCTAAAGTTCATGGTGGTCTGACTTCTGATTTGTATGAAAAAATTGAAATTGTTGAAGTGACATCAAGTGCTGTTAGTAGCTTTGCAGATAAAGGCTTGACTAGTTTGCGTTACGCTGCAGGTTCTTTGTGTGATGGTACAGGCTATGGTGATGATAATGTTCTTCCTGTAGATGTAACTAAACCATCATTGATTTTTGCTGATTCTGTAGTAGAAGATGGCGAGTGGGAATTCGGTGCAGGTGCAGAAATTGACCTAACTGGTGCTATGACCGGTACACAGGCAATTCCTTTAGCTTTCTTTAATGAACCTGCTGAATTAGGTCAAGATGAAGATGCTGTCTTGGCTGTATTTGGTGTTGGCCCTGCAGCAGACTTGAGTTCTGTTATTGCGCGTGCTCCACAGGATGGTAATGCTCCAGCGGATAAATATGCAAACTTCTCAATCGTAGTTAAAGTTGCAGAATGTTCATCTGGTACAGCAGAGTCTCTAGATGCTAACTGTAATGAAGTTTCTGAGTGGAAAGAAGTTGGCGAAGAGATGGAAATTGTAGCAGTTCTTGATGCTGGTGGTGATGGTTACGACGACGAGATTGCTGAAGCTAAAGGTAACGAAGAAGAGTAATTCTTCTTTCTAAAAAAGCAGGGGTTTAGCCCCTGCTTTTTTGTAATAAGTGGTTATGTTTTTTTGTCTCTAACTGATTGTTTTAATGGTAGTTACGAGATGATAATTAAAAAGGTTTTACTTGGATGAAGATAGATAGCTAAGGATCGGCTAATAACAATAATAAATACAATGGCTTTATATGCAGTGGCGAAATAAGCAAGACCTTAAGACAAACAAAGACCGCTTTCCTAAACGTGTCCGTAGCGACGCTTTTAGCAAAGCGGTTTTGTCGTCTCAGAAGGGTTTTACCCTTTTGGAAATGCTGGTGGTTGCAGCCATTCTTTTGGTTGTGGCTGGTGGTGTGGTTACCTCTTTCCGTGATGTTGGGTCTGATGCTGCAGATCAGGCAGCGCGCTACCAGATGCAACAGCTGGGTGAGGCGATAGAAGCGTACTATCAAGATAATGGAACAATCCCAGCGCGAACGACCCCTGCAGATCTATCATTTCTTTTTGTTAAAACTACCGAGAGCAATTGGAGTACGGATTATCGCCGAGGTTGGAGGGGACCCTATCTGAATGGTCATAAATACCTTTATTTAGATATTGGTGATGATCTTACAGCGGATGGCTCGAGTATTAGTGCCCCAGCAGATCCGGGCGAGCCTTTTGTGATTGATGGGGTAGAGATTGAATCTGTAATTGGTATCGCAGACCCTTATGATCATTACCCTGTAGATGATGGTCAGAGCCTAAGTGTCAGTGGTTGCAATACGACTGACTGTCTATTGGAATGGCGTAAAGTGTCAGGTGATGATTCAACCTTGATCAATCGCTTTGGACGCCCTTATCTGGCTATAGACCTTGAGGTTATGGCGGATAGCACTATCGTGCCAGGGGTGCCACGATTGGTTAGCTTTGGTTCGAATGGTATCTACGAGCCAAACAGTTGTGATTATACCGAGACAGATCCAGTTGATGCCGATTTCTGTGATGCTGATCTTCTTTGTAGCAGTAGTGGGGATGATATCGTCTTATGCCTTCGCTAATTCTCAATCAACAATATTCTAAACGTCAATCTGGCTTTACCTTATTAGAGTTGGTGCTAGTGATGCTAATTATCGGCTTGGTAGCCAGTACTCCATTGGTGTTTATCGATAATCAGGATAATCAGCTTCGTTATGATGAAACCTTAGATAAGATGGAGCTGCTTAGAAAAAGCATCCTGATGCAAAGCAGTCATCGTAACCAACCTGTGCTGTCTGGCTTTATTATCGATAACGGTGTTTTACCCCCAGCGAGTGCCTCTTTGTCTCAGGACCCCACAGAACTGCAGCCTTTAATCAGTAAAGATGGAAGTTGGGAGGTAAGTGGTTCTGATCAGTGGGAAGATCTCGCTATGCTGGACCCTTACGTTAATTTTGGCGGAGCGCCCACACAAATATCTGCCTATCCACAGCTAAAAGGTTATCGCGCTAATTATTTGAGTGCTGGTTTGGATAGTAATCGTGAATTTAGAGATGGTTGGGGTATAGGTTTCGAAGTCAGTAATGCATCTGATCAGTATCAATTTAATTATAAGGGCGATGATGGTGATCATCCTACGAGTTACAACGTGGTTGTATCAGGTGCTATTGAGAGCACTGACTGGCAGGTGCCGTTAAGCCAAATTGATATTCAAGTTCAAAACAACAGTGATACTGATAGTCATAAATTGGCATTAGTTGTGTTTAAAAATGCTGCTGTTTCTGATGAAGAAGATCGTTGGGTTACCTATCACTTCGATGCTGCTGCATCGACCGCAACGAATTCCCTTTCATTTGTTACCAATGAATGGCATGAGAATGGTGCGTCTATTTCTGATGCCAGTACTAAACAGATTCCCGTAGGTCAGCATGCTGTTTTTGTTATGGATAGCGCTGGAACGGTTGTAGAAAAATATGATCGCTTACTGGTAATACCAAATGCTACGCAGCCAGTACTGCAATTTGAGGTTAATTAATGCTGTCGTTTCTGAATAAAAAAGCAGCGGGTAAAGGTCTGCTGGTCCTAAAAACAGATGGGTTTGGTCTGCGAGCAACTGTTATTAATGGCAATCGTGATGCACTAAAAGTAACAGTGTCTGTGTCGTCACAGCAGATTGATCCTATTGCTGCACTGACTGATGTGCTTGAGCAGTTAAAAAATGTGCTGGGAAAAAATGTACCTAGTAATGCCTTACTGCTGCATATTAGTGCCATTCCTGATCTAGTTCAGATCACTGAAAGCTTTGATTCTCCTGAAGCTGAAAATTTACTTGAGATGCTGCGTTGGGAGATGGAAGGTGTGGTTGCCATGCAATCCCCCAACTGGGATTTGGGATGGTTGTTGATGGGGCGGGGCTATATTACCCCTGAGCAGCGCGAAGAGCTGGTGCATCTGGTAACAGAAGAGAAACAGCTATCCGCGCAACATGGTGGCCGAAGCCCGATGCGCTTGGGTGAAGTCGCGATCCGTGAGCAGATGGTTTCGAAAGAGCAGATAGCTGAATGCTTGCATATCCAACAGAAACTGCAGCTGGCAGACCAGCGTCTGTTAACCCAATGGCGACCGCAGCCTAAAGAGGAATCACCTTATAGTGATGATGACTTAGGTGATGCGCAAAAATTCCTGTGTAGTGCTATGCCTGCTGCTCAGCATCAACAATGGTTAGATGCTGTTAAAAAGGTTGGTGGTAGTTCTGGTTTCCCTAAGCTGAACTTGCGTCAGGTGTACCCTTTTGCGGGCTCTAGTGTGCCATTGTTAGATAGCTCTGACACCTTATTAATAACCGAATTTCATAAGGCTTATGTTTTCTGTGCTGTATTGCAGGATAACCAGATTCGCGAGGTGGCGATGGTTAAATGCTCCAGCCATGTGTTAGATGCAGGGGCGGTTGCAGAGGTCTTAACGACAGGTTCGTTTGCGCAAGCAAATCGTTGGCTTGTTGCTGATGGTGATAGCACATTTAACGACCAAATCTCTCAGCTGGAATCATTGCTACAGCTCGATGCAGAATCTTTAGCTCAGGCAGCGGCGGATAAAATACCTTCTGGTAGAAATGAGTTGTTAGCTGAACTGGGGGCTGCGAGACATTTTCTTGGCAGTGCCCCGCTTTCTGTCGCGCCTTTAATTGGTATGCCTCCACCGGACCCTATTTATCGTAGCAATGGCTTTAAAATTGCGATGGCAGCTTGTGTTTTGCCACTGTTAATAGCTGCTTATGAAGGTGCTTATCATCTGAAACTGAAGTCGTTAGAGGCGGAGCTGTTGGCTGCGGAGCAGCAATTAGAGGCTTTCAAGGATCAGAGTAGTAAGGCGCGAAAAAAGTACACAGAAGCCAAGCAGAATATTGCGGTCTTTCAAAAGAAAACTAAAGAGCTGGGAAGTTTGCAGGCTGAAAAGCAGTTAGTTGAGCAAGTGATTGTGAAGCGTCAGTCATTTGTCGAACGTCTTCTACCTGTGCTATCGGAAAGTATAAATGATGGCGTTGTTTTAGAGTCGATGAAAGAGAGTTCTTGGTATGAATTCTCTATCACCGGGAAAGCTGTCGATCAGGCGAGTATTGATGACTTTAATCAGGTTCTGTCTATAAGCCTTGAGCCCCTTAATATGTACATTGCGAAGAGTCCAAGTAATTTTCGAGGGGATTCTGCGTTAATGCAGAATGGCATCTATGTATTTGAGTTCGTTTTAAAGTACAAGGGGGCTCAATAATGAATGCGTTCTCAGAAATGAACTTGCGTGAACGAATCTTGGTAGCTGTTTTAGGAGCCGCTTTGATCGCAGGTGGCTATCTGTTTATCCGTGGAGCTGACCTTAACAAGCAGGTGTTGGTTCTAGAAGATAGAATTGAATCTGCTGAGAAGAAAATTAAGAAGGCGAAAAGGAAGCAGGGTAAGAAAATGATCCCCGAGTTGAACGGGAAAAAGATCAGTTCGAATGACGTAAGAAAATTAACCAAAGCTATAGATGCAGAAAAAGCGAAATTGTCAGGTATTGGCTACTCCTTTATCGATGTAAGAGATAAATCTAAGTTTTCTAAGTTCCTCAGCCAGATTACCCATAGTGCAGAGTCAAATCGTTTGCATCTGTTATCTAAAAAACAAAGTAGCGGGAATTTAGCGCGGATGGTTGCAGCAAAGGGTGTGAATCAAGGGAAAGGAGATCTGAATCGCCCATTATATGAGCTGCGCTTACAGGGCGGATATAGCGCACTATATGGGTTTATTAAGCAATTGTCTCAGTTGGAATACTCGGTTATTCCAATCAAATTCCAGATTAGCCGTACTGATCGAACTGCCTTGGGTGGTGGACGCGTGCTAGATATTGAGATGACATTGGCATTGTGATGGAAAATAACAACTATAAAGACCAGTTTGAGCAGTTGCTGGCAACGATGTTGGAACTAGGCGCTTCAGATATGCATTGTTCTGCCAATGTTGCGCCGGTAATGCGTATTCATGGTGAACTGCAAGAACGTGAAGAACTGGAGCCGTTTGCTAAAGATCAACTGATGGGTATGGCTGAAGCAATTTTGTCTGCCGAACAGTTTGAACACCTGATTAAAAAGCGCAGTTGTGACTTGGGTTATTCCAATCAGCTTGGCGTACGTTTTCGTTTAAATATCTACTTTGAGCGTGGCTCATTAGCCTTTGCTATTCGCGCATTAGATGGGTCCTTTTGTACCTTCGAAGAACTGCGTTTGCCTGCGCAACTAGAAGAAGTTGTAGGTTTTAAGGACGGTTTGGTTCTAGTGACGGGGGCTACAGGTAGCGGTAAGTCCACGACATTGGCAAGTATTATCAATAAGATAAACGAGACGCGTGCTTGTCATATTTTAACCATCGAAGACCCTATCGAATTTGTACACAGTAATATTCGCTCAGTAGTGCATCAACGCGAAGTGGGTGATGATGTCCTTTCTTTTGCGGATGCCATTCGTAGCGCTATGCGTGAAGACCCGGATGTAATGCTGCTGGGTGAGATGCGCGATCTTGAAACCATGCATGCAGCCATTACTGCGGCTGAAACAGGCCATTTGGTATTTGCCACTCTACATACAAATGATGCGGTTGGTGTGATAGATCGATTAATCGGGATGTTCCCAGGCGATCTGCAAAATACAGTGCGCCAGCAGTTATCTATGTGTTTGCGTGCAGTGGTAACGCAGACATTAGTACGCTCTCCTGATGGTCAAGGGCGTATTCCGGTGAATGAGATTTTGATGGTCAATGGCGCTGTATCTAACCTTATTCGGGAGAATAACTCCACTCAAATTCGTTCAGTGATGGAAACGGGGCGGGCACAAGGCAATCAGACTTTTGAATTTGCATTAGCTAAACGAGTATATGAAAAGTTCTTAACCAAAGAGCAAGCGTTGCAGCTAACCAGTCGTAAAGAGCAGTTTGAGAACTCTCTTCGAGTGTTGGGCAGGTAACCGGTTATGGCGATTAGGGATAAATGGCTAATTGAAGCTGCTATTAAGCAAGGTTTAATTTCAGAGAGCCAGCATACAGAGGCCAGCTTACATGCGCGTCGTTTAAAAATGGATGAGAAGACGGTGCTTTGTTATGAGCAGCGTATAGCGCCAAGTAGCTTCTATCATGCTTATGCTAGTGAGCGTGGTATGCAGTATCTTCGACCATCGCAGATCAAAGTAGATAAAAGTCGCCTGAGTAATATACCGCAAAGCTTTATTCGTCAGTTCCGTATACTCCCTGTCGAAGTGGGTGATGTTGATAGCGATAAGATCTATGTAGTTACGGATTCTCCAGAGAATCCGACACTTGAAAAACAGTTACAGCGATTATTCAAAACAGATGTGAAGCTCTGCTTGGCTGACCCAGAAGCGTTTGAATGCAGTTTGCGTTTAGATGTGGAGTTAAGCAGTGCTGAATTAGGTTTTGATGCGGTTGCAGAGTTTTCTGAACTGTTGAATCAAGCCTATATGCATCGTGCATCGGATATTCATATAGAGCCCTTGGCTGACTACTATATTGTACGATTGCGGGTAGATGGGCAGTTACAGCAATATGGGAAGCGTTTTACCCTTTCGGAAGGGATTTCTTTAGTTAGTCGTATTAAGGTTATGTCTAACCTGGATATAGCTGAAACTCGAATGCCTCAGGATGGCGGTGCTGATTATACAACGCCTTATAACGTCGAGTTTGAAATGCGTGTGGCGACAGCGCCAACTAAGCATGGTGAGCGAGTCACCCTACGTTTGCTTGGCACGGATAATCAGTTGTTTACCCTGAAGCAGCTAGGGATGTCTGATGCAACGTTACGGCAGTTTAGCCGAGTAATTGCTCAGCCTCATGGCATCGTTTTGATCACGGGGCCTACTGGTAGTGGTAAATCCACTACGCTTTATGCGGCTCTGGAAGAGTTAAAATCGGAAAGCACCAATATTCTTACTGCTGAAGATCCTGTTGAGATGGTGGTAGAAGGGGTCTCACAAGTTCAGATGAATGCCAAGGTCAACTTTGCATCTGCCCTTCGAAGCTTCCTACGACACGATCCAGATATCATTATGGTCGGTGAGATCCGAGATTCTGAAACCGGTGAGATTGCTCTTAAAGCGGCTACGACTGGTCATATGGTTCTATCTACCTTGCATACCAATTCTGCGATTGCCAGTGTCACGAGACTTAAGAATATTGGTTTAGAGCCGTTTATGATCGCTTCAAGCCTCCAAGGGATTGTCGCGCAACGATTGGCCAGAAAGCTTTGTCAAAGCTGTAAGTTAGATATGCCGGCAGATTTTTCAGAATTGAAACAGTTGGGTTTACCATCTGATGATCTAGTTATGCTCTCTCATCCTCAAGGGTGCTCGCTGTGTAATGGCACTGGCTTTAAAGGGCGTATTGCTCTATTCGAAACCTTGTGGATGGACGAGGTATTGCGGGAGTTAATCACTCAAGAATCAGACGAGCAACAATTACGAAAACACGCTCAGCATTATATCAGTCTTGCTCATGATGGCCGAGAAAAGGTACTTCAGGGCTTAACCTCGATGGAAGAACTGCGTCGTTTAGGTCTTCTAAATCAGTTTGATGAGGTTAACGAATGAAGTTCGTTTATCAGGGGATGAATACCTCGGGTGAAACCTGCGAAGGCACTATCTCTGCCGTTGACCATGATGCGGCGATTGCTAAGCTGCAAAAGAAAGGGATCTATATTAGCAGTATTAAAGAGAATGCTGGAAGTAGTTCTGCTGATAAGCCGAAACAAGATGCCTTTGAGCAGCTGCTTTGCCTGTTGCCGGTTAAGACTAACCAGAAAATTTTCTTTTTCCGTCAGTTAGCTTTGATGTTTCGTTCAGGACTTTCGGTGACAGAAGCGTTGAATATCTTAGGTGGTATTCAACGAGGCAGGATGAGAGAGATCATTCTAGATTTGAATGATCAGATTAGCGGAGGTATGTCTTTCTCTCAGTCTATGGAGAAATATGAATCTGTTTTTTCTCCGCTAGCACTGCATATGCTTCGAAGTGCCGAAGCCAGTGGTGAGTTGGAACCTGCTTTAGTACGTATTGCTGATTTCATGGAGCGCCAAGCTGATATCAAAACTCAACTTATCTCTACCATGACATACCCAGTGGTGGTGCTGTTTATGACCGTTGGCGTGTTTATCTTTTTGATGTCGACGGTTATTCCTAAGTTTGCCGCTTTCTTTGAAAAAACGGGTAGAACGCCTCCGCCAGAGATGATTCAGATGATGGGTATCTCTAACTTTATCCATCAGTATTGGGCGCATGTATTGGTAGGGATCTTACTCGTTTTGATCGGAATTATTTTGACGTATTCACGTAAGAAAGGGCGCTTTTATATCGATTACTTGCTCCTAAAAGTTCCTCTTGTGGGTACGATGATCTCTGCGAGTTCTATGTCGCAAATTACCTGGGGGCTATCCAGTATGCTACAGAGTGGTATCTCTGTAGTTCAGTCCTTGGAAATTATAAGTAAGTTAATTAATAACAAGGTCATTGCAAAAGATATCGCTGATGCATCTGAAGAGATTCTTCAGGGGGCTGATATGGGTAAAAGTTTTCGAAAACCCCATATAGAAGGGCTTATTCAAGAGATGACTCTGGTTGGTGAAAGAACAGGTAGTATGGTATCGGTAATGAAAGATGCTGGTACATTTTATGAAGAACGTGTGCGTATGATTACCAAGGCAATTGCAACAGCGATGGAGCCGGTAGCCATTCTGTTGATTGGCGGTATTGTGGGCTATGTGTACTACGGATTTTTCAAATCTATGTTTGCGGTTTCGGGTTAAAAGATGAAAAAAATAATATTAATCGTTTTATCTATCGCATTTTTACCAGTGAATGTCGTTGCAGAAACGACCTCTTCAAGTTCGGGTTATGTGGCTGCAAATGTAGGTGCAGGTTCTGGTGTTATTGTTATGCGCGACCCTTTCAGCGAACCTCAGATGGTTCAAAAGGGTAACGGACAAGGGGTTATAGGTGGGATCGTAGATCGTTTTGGACAAGGGTTTAGGCGAACACCAGGTGAAGTAAACGTGCCTAAATTACTGTTCAAAGGTTATATCGACCGAGGTGATAATTCGCCTATGGCCTTATTACAGATTGCAGGCAACCGTGTTCATTTAGTTAAAGAGGGGGACGAAATTAATGTTAATCCGGCTAACCCTCGCCAAGCGATAAGAATTACAAAAATTTCCCGTTTAAGTATTACTGTCGAGACAGGCACTTTAGGGCAGATGAAGGTATTACGATGAAAGGTTTTGGAAAAATTGCCCTGATACTGGCTTTATTAAATCCGTTAGTAGCGTCTGCTGCTGTTATCTCGGAATTGGAGTTTGCGGACACTCAGTTAAGAGATGTAATTCGTACCCTATCAGAGCTTTCGCAAAGTAATATTATTGCGACTCCAGGTGCGATCAATAAGCGAGTGACCATACATCTAAAAAATGTATCTGATATTGATGCGATTAAATCGATTAGTCGAATCAGTGACCTTTGGTATCGCTATGATCAGGACACCAATACCTACCGTATTATGACACGCGAAGAATACGCAAAAGATCTAGTAGTTCGCGAAAGTCAGCGTATTGAAGTGTTCCGTTTACTCAATGCCAACGTACGTATCGTCGCTCAAGCAATTGAAGATCTTTATGGTGACCGAGTAGAGCTTTCTTTAGGAGAGGAACCTGGTAAAACTAAGTTTTCAGGTGGATCTAGATCGTCATCGAAAGGTAGCAATGTCCAAAACTCAGCTGCGACTGAGGAGGCTAAAAAATTATCTCTAGGGCAGCTTGAGCAATTGTTACAAGGTAATACCAACGCTATGGCTATTGATCCTACTGCTATGCAAGCGGTTACTCTAAAAGCTCAACCAATCTATGTCACAGTAAACAATGAGCACAATATGATTATTGTGCGCACCGATGACAGCAAGATCATTAATTCCATCAAGCAGCTTGTGGATAAGATGGATATTCCTGTTCCTCAAGTGATGCTAGAGATGAAAATCCTGAGTATTACTTTGGGTGATGATTTTAATTCTATTTTTAATTTTGAGTTAGCGCCTCAAGGTGGGAACCAATCTACAGTTCCTCTCAAATTGGGTAATAATGCTTTGCTTAATAGCGGCAGTTTTATCTATGAATTCCTTAACGATAAGCTTAAAGCAAATATTGAATTTCTTGATGAAAATAAGCGCTTGAAAGTGTTATCAAATCCAATGGTGCTTGCTTCTAACCATCGCGAAGCCGATCTTTTTATTGGTGAAGAGAGCGTGCTAACACGTGGTTTTACCTTCAATCCTGCACAGATTGATAATGGGGTAGTTGTATCTCCTTCTTATATAGAAACAGATACTGAGTTAGAAGAGATAGGCATCTCTTTAAAAATTACCCCGCGTATTAATTCAGATGGTACGGTACTACTGGAACTGCAACAAGAAAGCTCCACACTGAATCCCGGAGGTGGCACAATTCCTGTACCTGATGGTAATGGTAATGTTGTGAATTTGGCGATTGATACAGTTAATACCTCTCGCCTAAAAGGTATCGTTGCAGCTAAGAATGGTCTCACAGTGGCTGTAGGCGGCTTAATTCGTACTACTAGAACTAGAAATGAACGCAAGGTCCCGTTACTGGGTGAAGTGCCTGTTGTGGGTAATATCTTTAAGTCGACGATCGAAAGCGATGAAGAGACAGAGATGGTCTTATTGATTACTCCTAGAATTCTAAATTCACCTTCAGAGAGCCAAGAGTTGCAACGTGGTAATAACCGTTTTTATCAACAGTATAATGACGGATTCCCTGATCCAGCCCCTGCAGAGAACCGTTTTATACAAGCACCTGTTCAGCAGTCGAAACCTGAATCTAAAAAAGCTGGATCGGAGCTGTCTGATATTGATCAATTTATGATGGATGCAGGTTAAAGCACATCCATCATTCCTTTCTTTAAAGCAGGCCTAGATACCTAGGTTTGCTTTAGTCTGTTCTCTTCGTCCCTAAAAGTTCGATCATATAACCGTCAGGATCTTTTACAAAGGCTAAGATTGTTGAACCGTGTTTCATCGGTCCGGCAGGGCGAACCACTTCACCGCCTTTGGCTGTTATTGCATCGCACGCGGTGTATACATCTTCAACTTCAATGGCTAAGTGACCAAACGCATTACCGAGTTCGTATTGATCAGTATCCCAGTTATGGGTGAGCTCAAGTGCGGTGTGCTCAGATTCATCGCCATAGCCTAAAAAAGCTAAGGTAAAGCGGCCGTCAGGATAGTCTTTACTGCGTAACAGTTTCATACCCATTAGCTGTGTATAAAACTCAATAGATTGCTGTAAATCAGTAACACGCAACATGGTGTGTAAAAGGCGCATAATTCAGCATCCTTTTTATTTATCTTTGGTATGATGGGAGATATAAGTTTTGCCATTATATCTTTACAGTGCTTTATTATAAGGATAGATATAACAGAAGTCCTACGTTCTGTTCTGGGTATTGTGTGCGTACGGTTGTTTCTCTGGCGAGATAGGGAAGGTGTTTATGTTTCAAGATATGAATAAAAAGATCTCGGATTCGATGGGTCCGTTCAAAGAGTTGGTCAATATTCAAACCAAGATGCTTGAAGAGCTTACTCGCCAGCAGATGGAATGCACAAAGTCTTGTATTGAAGCGACTATTCAGCAGACAAAAGAGATGCAAAAGTGTCAGTCACCAAGTGATTTGATGGAGCTACAACGTAGCTATGCGAAAGAATTGGAAGACACACTCAAAGCGGCAAGCGAACAGAATATGAAAGCGTTACAAGATGCTCGCACAGAAATTGAAGATGTAGCTCAGCATACATTCGACGCTTTTAATAAGTAATTTTAAACCACCTAAAAAGCAGCCTAGGGCTGCTTTTTTTGTTTTATCTGGAAAGAAAAATGAGTGCTTCAATCGGTTTGTTTTATGGCTCCACTACGGGGAATACTGAAAGCGTAGCAGAGCTAATTACAGAACACCTTGGTCAAGATAAAGTCCATCGTATCGATATTGCTGCTGACGGTATTGAGAGCGTGTCTGAATATGAACATCTTATCCTTGGAATCTCTACTTGGGACTTTGGTGAGCTGCAGGAGGATTGGGCAGACCTATGGGAACAGTTGGATGCCGTAGCGGTTGCAGGTAAAAGCTGTGCCCTGTTTGGCTTGGGTGACCAGATTGGTTACAGCGAGTGGTTTTTAGATGCGATGGGGCTTTTACACGAAAGGTTGCAGAGTAAAGGTGCCCAGATGGTTGGGTATTGGCCCGTAGAAGGCTATAACTTTGAAGCCTCTAAAGCACTAACGCCTGATCATCAGAAGTTTGTCGGCCTTGCGATTGATGAAGATTGCCAGCGTTCAGAAACTGAAGAGCGTGTTGCCACTTGGTGCCAGCAAATTAGCAAAGAGTTCGAGTTCTAGTCTTACCGCTGTTATCAAATCTGTGCTAACTATTCAGCCTAAACAAGTAGTGTTATGTGCTGATTTTCGGTAAAATATCGCCCTTTTTTAAACTGCCGGCTATAGATTCTATACCATGGAAATTAACCCGATTCTTAACAACCTCAAAGATATTACAGTGCGTACTGAAGCGCTTCGTGGCTTTCTTGATTACGAAGGTAAAAAAGAGCGCCTGGAAGAGGTCACTCGTGAACTGGAAGACCCAGCAGTTTGGGATAATCCAGAAAATGCGCAGCAATTGGGTAAAGAGCGTTCTACGCTTGAGGCTGTGGTAAACACAATCGACGAACTGACAGCGGGTGTTGATGATACACGTGATCTGTTAGATATGGCTGTTGAAGAAGATGACGAAGATACAGTCGCAGAAGTCGAAAGTGATGTGAATAGCATGCTGGATAAACTGCAGACGCTTGAATTCCGTCGTATGTTCTCTGGTGAAGCCGATCCAAACAACGCCTTCCTAGATATCCAAGCGGGTTCTGGCGGTACTGAGGCTCAAGATTGGGCTGAAATGATGCTGCGTATGTACCTGCGTTGGGGCGAGGATAAAGGCTTCAAAACTGAGCTTTTGGAATGTTCTGCGGGCGATGTTGCGGGTATTAAGTCTGCGACGATTAGTTTCCAAGGCGAATACGCTTTTGGTTGGTTACGCACCGAAACCGGTGTTCACCGTCTAGTACGTAAATCACCATTCGATTCCGGTGGTCGTCGTCACACATCTTTCTCTTCCGTATTTGTATCACCAGAGATTGATGACAACGTTGAAATTGAGATTAATCCAGCAGATCTACGTGTCGATGTATACCGTGCATCGGGTGCTGGCGGTCAGCACGTCAACCGTACGGAATCTGCAGTGCGTATTACGCACGAACCTTCCGGCATTGTGGTGCAGAGTCAGGCGCAGCGTTCTCAGCACCAGAACAAAGACACCTGTATGAAACAGCTTCGCGCTAAGCTATATGAAGTTGAGATGCTTAAGCGTTCAGAAGCGGCTCAGGAGCAAGAAGATAATAAAGCGGATATTGGCTGGGGCAGCCAGATTCGTTCTTATGTGTTGGATGATCAGCGCATTAAAGATCTGCGTACAAACGTTCAAAGTTCAAACTGTGACAAAGTACTGGACGGCGATCTGGATCTATTTATCGAAGCTAGCCTTAAAGCTGGCCTGTAAAGAATTTATTAACTTAAAGGTTTACCACACCGATGTCTGATAACACTCAGAAGCAAGATGAAAACCGCCTGATTGCGGAGCGCCGTGAAAAGCTAAACGCGCTACGTGATGCAGGTAATGCATTCCCAAATAACTTCCGTCGCGATAGCTATGCTGAAGACCTTCAGGCTCAGTACGGCGATAAATCGAAGGAAGAGTTGGCTGAAGCAGGCATCAAGGTGAGCATTGCGGGTCGTGTAATGCTAAACCGTGGTGCTTTTGGTGTTATTCAGGATATGACAGGTCGTATCCAGTTTTACGTAAACAAAGAAGCACGTAAGTTTGCTAAAAGCTTGGACCTTGGTGATATCGTAGGTATCACAGGTGAGCTGCATAAGTCTGGTAAAGGCGATCTATATGTAGATATGGGCGAATACCAGTTGCTAACGAAAAACTTGCGTCCGTTGCCTGATAAGCACAAAGGTCTTCAGGACACTGAGATCCGTTACCGTCAGCGTTATGTAGACCTGATCACTAACGAAGATTCTCGTAAGGTATTTGAAACACGTTCTAAGATTGTTTCTGGTATCCGTAACTACCTGACTGAGCGTCGCTTTATCGAAGCAGAAACGCCTATGTTGCAGGTGATTCCAGGTGGTGCGACAGCACGTCCATTTATCACGCATCACAACGCGCTAGATCGTGATATGTATCTACGTATTGCACCTGAGCTATATCTGAAGCGTTTGGTTGTCGGTGGCTTTGAGCGTGTATTCGAGATCAACCGTAACTTCCGTAACGAAGGCCTTTCTACGCGCCACAACCCAGAATTTACAATGATCGAGTTCTATCAGGCGTATGCGGATTACAATGATCTGATGGACCTAACAGAAGATATGCTGCGTACTGTTGCGCAGGATGTTTTGGGTACAACAACAATCATCAATACAGTACGTAACGATGAAGGTGAAGTGCTGGAAACATTTGAATACGATCTGGAAAAGCCATTCCGTCGTATCAGCGTGTTCGACTCTATCCTGCACTACAACGATGACATTACTGCTGAAGCGCTAGCAGATGAAACTGCTGCTCGTCAGATTGCACAGCGTATGGACATCGATGTTAAAGATAGTTGGGGCCTAGGTAAGGTTCAGATTGAAATCTTCGAAAAGACTGTAGAGCACCGTTTGGATCAGCCTACATTCATCACTGAATACCCAGCAGAAGTGTCTCCGCTTGCACGTCGTAACGATGCAAATCCTTTCATTACTGATCGTTTCGAGTTTTTCGTAGGCGGTCGTGAGCTTGCTAACGGCTTCTCGGAGTTGAATGATTCTGAAGATCAAGCTGAACGTTTCCGTGCCCAAGTAGCTGAAAAAGATGCGGGTGATGATGAAGCGATGCACTACGATGGTGACTACATCAATGCGTTGGAGTACGGCCTACCACCAACGGCTGGTGAAGGTATTGGCATCGATCGTTTGGTGATGTTGTTTACTGACTCTCCATCTATTCGTGACGTGATCCTATTCCCTGCGATGCGTCCGCGCGGCTAAGGTTAGAACCGTTTTCATACTAAAGCCCTCGTTTGAGGGCTTTTTTGTATATAGCTAAACCTATGTTTGTTCTATATCGTTAGGTAAAAAAGGAAGAGATACTGTGGCGATGAACTGGTTATTCCCAACAGAAAAGCGCTCTATACCAGCTAAGCGCTGGTTGGGTATAAGTTTGCGAACGATTCATCTCGTTGGTATTGCTGGTTTGGCTGGAGCCTATCTTTTCCAGCAGCCAGAGAGTAGTTGGTATCCTTATTTGCTTATGACCCTTGTTAGTGGTTTTCTGATGGCCGCTATGGAAGTGTATGGGGATGGTATTTGGTTGATACAACTCAGAGGCACTGCTATCGGCATTAAGTTGCTGCTGCTATCCACAGTTTTTTGGTGGTTTGAGCAGCCAAATGCTTATATCTATTTTCTAGCCATTATTATCTCTGGCATCGTTTCTCACGCCCCTGGAAAGTTACGGTACTATTCCATCTGGCATCGTAGAGTCATAACAGAGCCTGTTGAGTTAAGTTCTAACGAAGTTAAAAATTGTGGTGGTTGAAATGCGTAAGGCATTAGAGAATGCTCCAAGTTGGCAGGCTGTTCTTGCTGAGCAGTTTAAGCAGCCTTATATGCTAGCTCTGAATGAGTTTCTTGAAGAGCAAATGTCTCAGCATAAAATTATCTATCCTCATTCAGACAATTGGTTTCATGCTTTAGAAACGACGCCGTTGGATGATGTTAAAGTCGTGATTTTGGGGCAGGATCCTTACCATCAACCTGGTCAAGCTCATGGGCTGTGCTTCTCGGTGATGCCTGGGGTCAAAGTACCGCCCTCTCTTGTGAATATCTATAAAGAGCTAGAGAGTGATTTAGGGCTTCCTCGACCTGATCATGGTTATTTGGAATCATGGGCGCAGCAGGGGGTTTTACTGCTTAATAGCATACTTACAGTAGAAGAGAGCAGTGCAGGTGCTCATCAAGGTAAAGGCTGGGAGGTGTTTACAGATCAAGTCATCCAAGCGGTAAATCAACATTGTAATAATGTTGTGTTTCTTCTTTGGGGAAGTTACGCGCAGAAAAAAGGAGCTTGTATTGATGAGGCAAAGCACCTTGTCTTAAAAGCACCCCATCCATCACCTTTGTCTGCTCACCGTGGATTCTTGGGCTGTCAGCATTTCAGTCAAACCAATCAGTATCTGCAGCAGCAGGGCAAAACGCCTATCGATTGGCAGCTTCCATCTCTCTAGATTCCATAGATAGTGGTAATTCTGATTGTGTCACCGGGCTTGGGGTAAAGTAGCAATGCTGACCTCGCCCGCGCTTTTTGCTTTCATACATGGCGATATCAGCCCAGTGTAATAGACCTTCAAAATCGGTTGCATCTTTCGGTGCAAACGCAGTCCCTGCGCTACAGCGTACATGTAACGCAGCTGGGGTATCAATAATCGGATGATCCAGACGTTTATGGATACGTGCCATTATATGGTCCAAAGCTTCCTGTGCATCAAAAATGTTGTCGGCTTGAATCAGTAAAATAAACTCGTCGCCGGCAAGACGGGCCAAAATATCATCTTCACGAAGGATTTGATTAATGGCCGTAGTGAAGTTTGTGAGAACTTTGTCGCCAACGTTATGACCGTACTCGTCATTAATAGGTTTGAAGAAATCTAGATCGATAAAAGTAAGGGATAGAACGCTCTGTTTTCTTTGGGCTCGACTGATCGCTTGTTTGGTAATGGCTTCAAGCATTTTGCGATTGGGTAGGCCGGTTAGCTGATCGGTATGGGCTAGCTCTTGTAGGCGTCTATTTTGCTCGGATATCTGGGTGTTAGCTAAAGCTAGTTTTTGCATGTAACGGGTTCGGTTATCGGTAAAGCGACGTACCGAATACCCCGATATTAGTGTCATGGTGACGATTGCTAAGAATAGTAAAGCGAGAAGGGAATTCTGAGCTGTGTCCTCATAGCTGATACGCATTTTGAGTGAGCTTTCTAGCGCATTTGCCTTCTGAATTATCTCAATGAAAATCTTATCTTGGCGCTGTTCTTTCTCTGTTCCAGCAAGCGATTCCTCTAGGTCTATATATCTTTGATCGATCGACTTACGGAGTTGCTGTAATCGGTAAACAAGCCGATTGGCTTGCAGCCTAAGCTCTTTGTACTCTAGAGGTTGGTAGATATTCTGTTTAAGGGTGCCGCCATCCAAAATGGCATTGGCGTACCAAGTTGCCTGATCTAAGTGTGTATAGACGGTGTCTATGGATATAGAAGGGTCTCCTGCGGAGATCTCTTCAAACCAAAGATGGGCTTGCGCTACCTCAAGTTTGATCTCCATAGAGGCATCTAGCCATGGAATGAACTTTTGAAGGGTGCTTTGCGCACTAAGGTGAATATAGAGGAGAAGCAGTAAGCACAGAGTGGCTGTTGCACCAGTAAGCAATAACGGTACTCTCGGACTGGTTGGTGCCGAAGTTGTCATCCCTGAGCCTCTCCCTAGGCCTTTTACGAAAGTTGTATGGGAGTGTCTCGTTTATTGCTTTCTGGGTCAACAGTTGTGTTCTATTTGTTCACCTTATTTTGGCTCAAATAGTTTGGGGTCCAGCTCGTAAGGCAGTGAGGATAACTTCAGAGATGCATCTCCAATTTTAAGATCGCCTTTCTCTGCTAGCGTTTTTACCAATACAGCCAATACGCGGTAACGGTTTTCGCCACAAGGTGCACCAAGTACTACTTGGCCTGCATTTGGCTTGTCTGGGCTGCTTACTTGTTGGCCTGGCAGTGGTTGCTGCTTGGCTGTAACTTCAGCAATGTACATCGGCTTTTTGAGTTGTCCGCGATGTTGTAGACGGGTAATGATCTCTTGTCCTGTATAGCAGCCCTTGCGGAAGCTAACGCCGCCCAATGCTTGGAAGTTAGTCATTTGAGGAATGAAGGCTTCCTGAGTTTCTGCGCGAAGGTCAGGGATTGCTGCGTCGATTTCGCTCAGTATCCAGTCATCGGTTGAACCAATGCCTACTTCGTCTGGAAGGTTTTGGATTAGCTCTACTAGAGCGCTATTTTTCATCCAAATTTCATAGCGGTTGCCAGGTACGCGAACAACAACGCCGTTACTTAGGCTAATAATGCCGTCGTCTTCAGTTGGCGATTGTTCGAATAGCTGCTCTATAAGTGCCTGTGCACCAGGGCCTGTCAGACCAATACCACTTACTTGTGCGCTGATATCTTCCGCTTCCGCTTTGGAAAAGATCATGTATTTTTTCAGGTTATTAGTAGCGCTTTCAAAAATATCATGGCTCATGCGCAACCAAACGTGATCTTCGCCACGTTTAAGCATACGGAAAAGGCTAAGCATATGGCCTTTAATATTGCAGTGTGCGCCTAGAGCACTGCCGCGTGCGAAAACGTCTGAAACATCACAGGTGAGTTGGCCTTGAAGGAATTTTTCAGTATCCGGACCTGCTATAGATAGAACGCGTTGATGTAGCAGAGGGATAATTTGGGTTGTTTTGGATGTTGTACTGAGTACAGCTGTGTTGTCAGTATTGAGTTGAATATTTTTATCTTTTAATAATTCAATCAGATTGCTCATCGTACATTAATACCTAGACTGTGACTCTACACTCCTAGTGTATGCTAAATACAAACTGAGGACAGCAGACAAAGTTTATGGTTATTCAGAATGAGATAGATCTTTCTGGCTAACCTTTGCAGTGCACCTTGTGAAAGTTGAATTGAGGAAGCAAGGTGCACAAATACAACAAAATATGTTTAAGCGTCGACTTTTTTCGCTATCATTTTGCCAAGCTCAACTGGGCTCTCTGCTGTTAGTTCTTCTGCCCAAGAGATCTGCTCTTTGCCAAATAGCAGAACAACTGTTGAGCCGAGTTTAAAGCGCCCCATCTCTTCGCCTTTCTCTAAAGTAATTGGCTCAGGAGAGGTCGGGCTGAAACTTGTGTGAACGGGACGTTTTAGCGCAGGTGCTTCTTGTCCTGACCAAACAGTTTCAATGCTAGCCACAATCATTGCGCCGACTAACACCATCGCCATAGGGCCGTATTCTGTGTCGAAGTAGGCAACTAGGCGTTCATTACGGGCAAACAATTGATCAACGCCTTCCGCTGTTGTCTGATTTACTGAAAACAGATCGCCAGGAACATAAGTGGTATGCGTTAGCGTACCTTTTACTGGCATGTGAACGCGGTGGTAATCTCTTGGGGAGAGGTAAATGGTTGCAAACTCGCCATCAATAAAATCTTTTGCTCTTTCTTGATCGCCACCTAATAGCGTTGCTAAACCATAGCCACGGCCTTTTGCTTGAAAGATACGACCATGTTCAATCTTACCTAACTGGCTAATTGCGCCATCTGCTGGGCTAGTGATATTTGCTGAATCCCTATCGATAGTGCGTGCGCCGTCTTTTAATTCACGGGTAAAGAAAGCATTGAAACTAGGGTAATTGGTTGGAGACTCTTCGCGAGCTTCCGTCATGTTGATCTGATACTTCTTGGCGAACCATTTAATAAATGTGTTTTTCACCCAAGGAGTTTGGCAGTCTGCAATCTTGCCTACCAAGCGTGATAATAAATGCTGAGGCACGACATGTTGAAATAAAATAAACAGACGGTCAGTAAAGCTTTTCATTATTTCTCCACAGGAGTGTTTGGAAGATTACCCCATTCGAACCACGAGCCGTCGTAGCAGCGAATGTTTTCAAATCCGAGGTGTTTAGCAACCCAGTAGGTTAGACCTGAGCGGCGGTGGGTTTGGCAGTGGGTAATAATAGTGCTTTCAGGATTAATCCCTGCTTCTGCCAGTAAGGATAACAATTCATCTTTAGGTTTTAGGCGGAGATCAGAATCGCTGATCAAACAGTCCGTCCATTCTAAATGTTTAGCACCGGGAATATGGCCGCCTTTTTGAGCATTGATGACCTTTTCACCGTTGTATTCTGCTGCACTGCGTGCATCCCAGATGGTGCAGTTAGCATCATCTAAGTGTGAAAGAATATAATCCGCATCAGCAAGCAAAGAGTCATCGTAATTGATCTCGTAATTACTTGGTGAAGGTTGGTTCTGTTGTTGTTCAATTGCCAATCCTGCTTGTTTCCAAGCGTCGAGTTGGCCGTTTAATACAGAACAGTTATGGTGGCCTAATATGTTTAGCGTCCACATAAAACGGCCAGCCCAAGGGCCTTTTTGATCGTCGTACGCAACAACCCATGCATCAGGTGTGATACCCAACTCATTGTAAAGTGCTGCCAATTTTTCTTTGGTTGGAACCGTATTTGGAACTGGTTTTTCACCATTTAACAGACGACTTGAAGCTAAGTGAATGGCGCCTGGAATATGGCCAGCTAGGTAGTTCTCTTCGCTGGAAAGGTCAATTATCAGTACCTGTGGATCGTCGAGATGCTGGTGTAAAGTTTGAGCCTCAACGCTTAAAGGTAAATTCATTCAGTCACTCCAAAAGAAAGGGCTGGTCAAAGATAATATTGGGATTGTTGCCACTTATTCAAGCGTGCTGATATACCGCTCTTACTTAAGCATCTTTTTTAGGCTTAAAGTAGCTGCTGAACAGAGGTAGCGAAATCGCTCGTGGTGGAAATCGCTAATTTCTGGGCCGTGGCTACCGTAATCTGCATGGATGATCGCAATGGGCTTTTTGCCAAAGAATAAAGACATTAGCAAGAATCCATTTGGATTACCCCAGCTTCGATAGACTTCTGGCAACATCGGATTCATTTTGTCGATGTTTTCAGGCTTCACCCAAATACATCCTGGTTTTTCTCTCAGCTTTTTAAATAGGCTCGGTATTTCCAGATTATATTGAAACGTCGACATCGGATGGGTATCTTCGAACCCGACGGCAAAAGCCGTTTTCATGCTGTTTTTCTTTGGATTAACTAGGAACATGCATACACGATCAAAACCTAATCCACGGTTGGTGCCTTGGATTAATCCCTGCAGAATGTGCTTCGGTTGGGTATATAGGTCGTAGCCTTTTAAGAGCCTTTCTGCGATTTGATCGTAGATGTGTTTATCCAGAAAATCTGATTTCGCTGGGAGGTTTATATCAGTCTCAGCTAGCTCTTCCGGTTCTGGCGTTGGTTCTGGGACTTCAATTATTGGCTTTGTTACTTTGGGTTGGCTTGCTGCGAGAATTTGACTCTCTTTATCGGATAAGCGGTAATTTACCTGTTTATCAGAAGGCAGCATGATCATCTCGGCTGCAGGAGCTAGTGTGCCTGCTACATGGTACATAGAGGAGGCACGAGCGCAGTTCTTGTGCAGCATGTTAATGGTATCTGCGATTTCGCCTTTCAGATAATCGTTAATAATATCGATTATCTTCATTGCCTTTGTCTGTTGCCAGCCAAGGTTTGCCGTTAGAGCAATCCAGTTTGCTAGTTTCACAGGGAAAAACTTCTCTTGGACCAAGTGATTGATTTCGCGAAGATCTCCATCACTTAAACGAGGGTCGCCTAGAGCTCTTTGGTGCAGTTGAGCTAAGGTCTTTTTGTTGGGCGATGTTTCATGTTCAAGGCTTATACAAGCCAACTCGGAAATGCACCAGTGCTCGATCAAACCATGTGATATCTCTTGTATAGTGCAACCAAGTACATCGGTCTCCGCTAGAACAACATCAGTACGTTCTTCTCTTAGTTTAACTTGGATCTCGCTCATATGTAGGGCCGCATGCTGCCAAAGCATCCAATGGCCTACACCGTAAAATAGTGCAGCTAGGTGGGTCTCTTCAACAAAGGGGGCGCGACGTACTTCTAGCCAATTTGAAGCTTGGGTTGCTGCATGGTGACTTACGGCGATGTAGCGGAAGTACATCTTCTGAGCAACGCTAGATGGGTTTAGCTTGAATGATTTAGTCTCTTTAAGTACAGCCTCAATGTTGTCTAACCCAAGCGAATTGATGGCGTGATCAATGCTGGTTACTTTGGAATCAACTTTATTATGTAATTCCGATGCTTTGCGGACCATATGTAGACACAAAACCGGATCTGATTTGATGATTCGGTTAAGGGTTTGAAGAGTAACGTTGGGGTCTCGTAACTGTTTTTGCAGACGACGAAGAACACTGTTTCTGACGGGTAAAGAGCGCTCTTTCAGGTACTCAACCCAATTATCCACTCCGTATGGGGACTCTGACATCTGCTCTATCTGTACTCCGTCTGATTCCGACATTGATACTATGGACCCAAATTAACTATTTTGCTCTTCAATAGAACAAAGAATATGTTTGTAACTCTTCCAACGATATTCGCTGATAGTACCATCTTCTACAGCCGACTTTAGTGCACAGCCGGGTTCTTTTTCATGTTTGCAATCACGAAAACGGCATAAGCCAGCTAGAGGCTGTAACTCTTTGAAACCATTGATAACATCATCAGGTTCAATATGCCACAAGCCAAACTCCCTAATCCCTGGAGAATCGATTAAGTCACCGCCATCAGGGAAGTGGAATAATCGTGCTGTTGTAGTAGTGTGTCGGCCTTTCTTTGTTTGGGTTGAGAGTGAGCCTACTTTTAAATCAACACCCGGCAATAGCACATTGATTAAAGAGGATTTACCTACACCTGATTGCCCAACAAACACGCTGATGCGGTTGTCGAGATAGCTCTTCAGATCTGCTAAGCCTTCTTCGCTGGAACTTGAGGCAAGAAGGACGGTATAACCGATATCCTTATAACGTTGCAGCATTGCGTCAATCTCGACGCGATTGTCGTCATTTAACAGGTCGGTTTTATTTAACAAAATAACCGGTTCTATCCCGCTTAATTCTGCTGCCACTAAGTAGCGATCAATCAAATTGGCATAGGGTGTTGGTTCTACTGCGACGGTGATAACTATAAAATCGATATTAGCGGCAACGGGTTTCATATCGCCATAAGGGTTAGGGCGGAGTAATTCACTTTTGCGCTCGAGTTTCGCTACAACCACTCCAGTATCTTTGCCTTCGCGCCAGATAACCCTATCGCCGGTAACCAATTGACCTAAGTTAGTACGCATATGACAACGAATTATCTCACCTTGGTTGTCACCTTCTGTCGCCTCGACATCTACGGTGCGCCCAAAATGAGAGATAATTAAACCGTGTTGCTCGGGGCCGAGGTCGCTGCTATCCAATTGCTGTTCAATTGCAGCATCTTTTTTCGATGCGCGAGCGGCGCGTTCGTCTTGAATTTTTTGAATGCGCCAGCTTTGACGGCGAGTTAATTTACGTTTTGCCATAATGAGTTAGCAGCGTTTTAAAGCGCGAATGCTAATAGTCTCCATTAATATCGAAGCAAGATGTTAGAAGGTAGGGTATTCTAAGGGAAAGTCAAAGAACCTGCGAATTAAGTCCGCTATTCAGTGACAGAGGTAGGTGAAAACGTCATTTTTGGAGGTAATAAGGTGGTAAGTAAGGAAAATCTGATCTGGATTGATCTAGAGATGACCGGTTTGGAGCCGAAAACAGATGTCATTATCGAGATTGCAACCATTGTCACTGATTCTGATCTGAACATCTTAGCTGAAGGTCCAATGCTAGCAATTCATCAATCAGATGAGCTTTTGGATGGTATGGATGAGTGGTGTACCAATCAGCATGGTAAATCTGGCCTTACTCAGCGGGTTAAAGATAGCCAGGTAACTGAAGCGCAGGCGGAAGCTCAGACAATTGAATTTTTAAAGCAGTATCTGGAAGCAGGCGCATCACCAATGTGTGGAAATAGCATTGGTCAGGATCGCCGCTTTTTGAATAAGTATATGCCTGAGCTAGAGGCATTCTTCCATTACCGAAATCTTGATGTGAGCTCTTTAAAAGAGCTGGCGAAACGTTGGAAGCCAGAAGTCGCCAAAGGCGTTGTGAAAAAAGGGTCTCATCTGGCGCTAGACGATATCAAAGACTCAATTGAAGAGCTTAAATACTACCGCGAGCACTTTATTAAGCTGGATTAAAATTGAATTTTCTTGCGGCGAGGGTGGGTCTGAATAGGAAGAATCTGCGGAGCAGCTCTACTTTCTAGTTGCTTTAGGGCCCACTCAACGTGCTCGCGAACGATATCAGATTCGTGAGTACGTCTACTTTCTAAAGCTTCAATCACTGTAGTGCCGCCGTTGCTGTTTCCCAACGCCACTGCAATGTTTCTCAGCCAGCCAATATGTCCTGTTCTTCTGATTGCCGAGCCTTCGGTTTTTTTTAAAAACTCATCTTCTGACCACGCGAACAGAGTCACTAACTCTATATCATCTAATCTTTGTCGGGGGTGGAAGTCACTTTCTTGGGTGAAATCCGAAAAACGATTCCAAGGGCAAATTAACTGGCAATCATCACAGCCAAAGATCCTGTTGCCCATCAGAGGGCGCAATTCTTCAGGAATTGAGCCGCTTAGCTCAATGGTGAGATAGGAGATGCATCGGCGTGCGTCCAAAACATGAGGTTGCGGAAAGGCCTTGGTTGGACACACGTCCAAGCAAGCTGTGCATTTACCACAATGATCTACTGTGACGGGTTCATCTATTGGCAATGGCAGGTCAATCAAAAGCTCGCCAAGAAAGAATAGGGAGCCAGCTTCACGGTTTAGAATTAGGGTATGTTTGCCACGCCAACCAATACCGGCTTTTTCTGCTAAAGGTCTTTCCAAAATGGGAGCGCTATCCACGAAAGCTCGGTAGACCGATTCGCCAACTTCCTGCTCAATTCTTTTGCCGAGCTGAGTCAAACGTTTCCTAATTAGTTTGTGATAATCCCGGCCTAAGGTGTAGCGCGATACATAGGCTTTATTGTTATCGTCGAGGATCTTTGTGATCTTGGTTTCTGGAGGTAGATAATCCATGCGAACGCAGATGATACGCTGCGCTTCGGGTACTAAACTATTAGCAGAGAAACGTTTATCTAAATGGTTCTCTAGATATGCCATCTCTCCATGGAAACCGTTATTCAGCCATTGCTCGTAATGTGCTTGTTCCTGGCTTAAATCGCAGTCGGTAATTCCGCATTGCTGAAAGCCAAGTTCCTTTGCCCATATTTTGATCTTTTGGGTTAACGCTTTCAGGGATTCAGTTGGCATATCTGTCATGGTATCTGCTTGCCTTAATAGGCACAGGTTCCTCTATAATGGCAGAAATTCACAGGAGTTCGCAGAACAGATGTCCATCAACAGAGCTGTCTTACCCGCACCATTATACACTGCTGAACAAACTCGGGTGTTGGATAATACCGCAATTACTCAGTTTGGTATTCCGGGTATTCGCTTAATGCAGCGAGCAGGCCATGCTGTGTTTGCTGAAATACTCGATCGTTTTCCGCATATAGCGTCATTAAGTATTGTTTGTGGTGCAGGTAATAATGGTGGTGATGGCTTTGTGGTAGCTGCTCTCGCCATCAATAAAGGTTTGCGGGTGCAGTTGGTCTGCGTAGGAAAAGCCGATTTCTCCTCTCAGCTTGGTGGTGAGGCGCTAGAAGCTTGGGAGCAACTGCAGTCCGTTATTGGAAGAATAGAGGTGACATCTGCAGGTGCTGAACTATGGGGCGATCTTGTTGTTGATGCGCTGTTGGGTACGGGGCTGACGGGTGAAGTCAGGGAGCCCTTTGCGGGGGTGATCAGGCAGATCAATCGCAGTCATAAACCAATATTCGCAGTTGATATTCCCTCAGGTATTTGCGCTGATACCGGTGCTGTTTTAGGTGTGGCTGTTCGAGCAGATATCACATTAAGCTTTATTGGCCTTAAACGTGGTCTGTTTACCTCAGAAGGGGTCAACTATCGTGGTCAGATTCTGTTTGATGACTTAAAAGTGCCCGATGAAGTTTATGACCTAGTTACGGTAGATGTTTTTCGAACCACGGAGAGTGATTTAGCTGAGCTGCTACCAGCGAGGGAGCGCAATGCCCATAAAGGTAAGTTTGGTCATCTGTTGGTGATTGGTGGTAATTCCGGCATGGGGGGAGCGGCCCTTTTAGCTTCTCAGGCAGCGATGCGAAGTGGATCTGGTTTAGTCTCTTTGGCGACCCGTTCAGAGCATGTAACGGCTTCATTAACGCGCTGTCCTGAAGTTATGGTGCACCCTGTTGATTCAACGGGGCACTTATTACCTTTATTGGATCGTGCGGATGTGATTGTCATAGGGCCGGGTCTTGGGCAAAATGCGTGGTCCGATCAGATGTTACGTGCTGCGCTAGCAACCGAGAAACCTTTGGTTTTGGATGCTGATGCGCTGAATTTAATTGTTGAAAATTCGTTATTTGCCTCCCTGAATCGGAAAAATTGGATCTGCACCCCTCATCCGGGTGAAGCTTCCAGAATCATGGATAAGTCTGTAACTGAGTTAGAAGCTGATCGTTTCGCATCGGTTGAGCGTTTGCAGCAAATTTGTGGTGGTAGCGTTGTTTTAAAAGGTGCTGGTTCGTTGGTCAGTGCTGGTGAAGTAGTTTATCTTTGTGACGCCGGTAATCCAGGAATGGCGGTTGCTGGGATGGGAGATGTCTTGTCGGGTATTTGTGGCGCTCTCCTAACTCAAGGTTTATCACCTGAGAATGCCGCTCGTTTGGCGGTGTTTATTCATGCTAAAGCCGCTGACTACGTTGTGAAGCAACAGGGCGAAATAGGTTTAATCGCATCAGATCTGTTTGATGCAATTCCAAGAGTAATAAATAGTAAGTATGAGTAATCAGTATCAAGTAAAACTATCCGATGAAGAGGCGATGATCGCATTCGGCCATAAAATTGCGAATGCAGCAGCGGGTAGGGGTGTTATTTTCCTGTTAGGTGACTTAGGTATGGGTAAAACAACCCTAAGTCGCGGTATTCTTCGTGGTTGTGGCCATCAAGGTTCGGTTAAGAGTCCAACCTATACGCTGGTGGAGCCTTATGAAGTGGGCGAACAGCAGATTTATCACTTTGATTTGTATCGGTTGTCGGACCCTGAGGAATTGGAATTTCTTGGTATTCGTGATTATTTTGAAGATAAGGCATTATGTTTAGTTGAATGGCCAGAAAGAGGGCAAGGTATTCTGCCTGAGGCTGATTTGTTATTGCAGATTGAGCTTGATGGTCGCGGACGACAATTAACTTGGACACCACAGTCTGATTTAGGCCAGCAGATGGCCGATAAATTATTGCAAGCGACTGAAGAGAAGTAAGAAGGGGTTAAGCTTAAGCACTATGCGAATGAGCGGTTTCCGGCATGCTTTTGCTGGATTATTAGGTTGTTTGATTTTTATCTGTAGCGCGATCACTCATGCTGCGGGTGTTAAAAATGTGCGTATCTGGTTAGCGCCGGATCATGCTCGTCTCGTATTTGATATGAGCGGTCCTGCATCTCACAAAGTATTTACCCTCGATAAGCCTGACCGAATCGTGCTTGATATTGAAAAGGCATCCTTAAAAGCTGGGCTGGATAAGCTTGGTTTAGATAAAAGTCCGGTCAAAAAGATTCGTTCTGGTAAAAACGGTCAAACCCTCCGTTTAGTATTGGATCTCAAAAGGGCGGTTCGTCCCAAGAGCTTTGAATTAAAGCCCAATCAAAAATACGGTCACCGACTCGTCTTAGATCTTTACGAAAAGTCTTCGCTTAAAACAGTTAAGAAAACGGCCAAACCCAAAGCAGTAGCGGGTCGCGATATTGTGATCGCTATCGACGCTGGTCATGGCGGTGATGATCCAGGGGCAATTGGGCCTGGTGGAGTTCGAGAGAAAGATGTTGTACTTGCGATTGCTAAAGAGCTAAAACGACGTTTAGACGCCACCCCTGGTTATAAAGGCAAGCTAACACGTACGAGTGATTACTATGTAAGTTTACGCGGTCGAACGAAAGCTGCCCGCAAGCATAATGCCGATCTCTTTGTCTCTATACACGCGGATGCCTTCAAAGATGCACGTGCTCGAGGCGCTTCAGTCTGGGTTCTATCGTCCCGTGGTGCAAGTAGCGAAATGGGTCGTTGGTTGGCGCGTAAAGAAAATAGTACCGACCTCATTGGTGGTGTAGGTAGCGTTAGCTTAGATGATAAAGATAATGTGTTGGCGAGCGTGTTGCTCGATATGTCGATGACCGCGAGTCGTGAGGACAGCCGCTCTATCGCCAAACAGATTCATGGCAATATAAAGCGCTTCGCTAAAATGCATAAACCCCATGTAGAGCAGGCGGGGTTTGTTGTCTTGAAATCACCTGATATCCCATCGATTCTGGTTGAAACAGGCTTTATCTCCAATCCTGGTGAAGCAGCGAAGTTAAAGACCAAAAGCTATCAGAAGAAGATGGCGGGTGCTGTCTTTAAAGGGATTACACAACACTTTGAGCGTAAGCCGCCTGCGCTAACGTATATCGCGCAGCGTAGAGAAAAAGATAATCGTACATACAAAGTTGTTCGTGGTGATACGCTATCGGTGATTGCTTCTCGCAACGGTGTATCTCTATCCTCATTGCGCAAAGAGAACAACTTGAAAAATGATCGAATTAAGATCGGTCAGGTTTTACGTATTCCAACCAGCTAGCCTCAGCTAAATCCAAAGGTAGATTAATGTCACGTATACAGCTTTTATCGCCGCGTTTGGCCAACCAAATTGCGGCGGGTGAAGTAGTTGAGCGCCCAGCTTCTGTTATCAAAGAGATTCTTGAAAATAGTTTGGATGCCGGAGCAGATAAAATTGACGTCGATGTTGAGCAGGGCGGCGTGAAGCTCATGCGTATCCGTGATAATGGCTTTGGCATTGAAAAAGATGATCTTTCTCTCGCGCTTAGTCGACATGCCACTTCAAAAATCAAAGTGCTAGAAGATCTAGAGGCAGTTGGTAGTCTGGGGTTTCGTGGTGAGGCGCTAGCCAGTATAAGTTCGGTATCACGTTTAACCTTGACCTCTAGACAGGCTGAGCAAAATAACGCTTGGCAGGTGCAAACGGAAGGGCGGGATATGGAGGCTCAACTTGAGCCGGCTGCCCATCCACAAGGCACAACGGTTGAAGTGAAAGATCTGTTTTTTAATACCCCAGCGCGTCGGAAATTTCTAAAAACGGAAAAAACTGAATTTCGTCATCTTGATGAGGTGGTAAAGCGCCTTGCATTAAGCCGCTTCGATGTTGCCTTTCAGTTGCGCCATAACGGCAAGGTTATCCATCAGCTTCGACAGGCGGATAGTGAATTAGAACAGGAACGTCGTGTTGCCAGTATCTGTGGTTCAGCGTTTATTGATAACGCTTTAAAAGCAGATGTGGTTGCCGAAGCATCGGGTCTACGTTTATGGGGTTGGGTTGGATTGCCTACTTTTTCTCGTAGTCAGGCTGATCTGCAGTACTTCTTTGTAAATGGTCGAATGATTCGAGATAAAGTTGTTACGCACGCTGTAAGACAGGCTTATGCAGATGTGCTTTATCACGGTCGCCATCCAGCTTATGTGCTGTATCTTGAGCTTGATCCAGCATTGGTTGATGTTAACGTGCATCCGACTAAGCATGAGGTACGCTTCCGCGAGAGTCGTTTAGTTCATGATTTCTTATTCCGGACTTTGCACCGTCTGATTGCGGATATGCGCCCGCAAGATCAAATACCGGAAGGCTCCGCGCCTGCAGTTGCTGAGTTACAGACTCAACAACAGCCAGTACAACAGAATTTCGAACAAAATCGCATGGCGTTTAGATCTGGAGTTAATAGTTCCGGTGGCAATGGTTACTCTGCACCTGCTTATCAGCCAACTTCAACGCCCTCTGGTCCTCAGATTCAAGAGCAGATCAGTGGCTATGCCGCGCTTCACCCTCAGCCTGCAACAACAGTCGATGCTGGTGTGTCTGCTGAATCTGAGGTAGAGCATGAGCAATGCCCACCAATGGGATACGCGATCGCTCAGTTACATGGGGTGTACATTCTTGCTCAAAATGACCAAGGCTTAATAGTGGTAGATATGCATGCGGCCCATGAACGTATCGTCTATGAACGCATGAAACAGTCTTTTGAACAGGATGTTGTACGCTCTCAACCGCTCTTGGTACCTATGAGTCTTGCAGTAAGTCAGCGGGAAGCGGATTGTGCTGATGAGCAGGCAAATACGTTTAAGCGCTTAGGCTTTGAGTTAGCGCGCATGGGCGAAGAAACGATTGTTGTTCGCCAAGTACCGGTTTCTTTGGCTAAAGGCAATATCGAGCAACTGATCCGTGATGTGCTTTCAGATATGTTGGTATATGGCGAAAGTAAGCGTATAGAGCAACATATCAATGAATTGTTGGGGACCATGGCGTGTCATGGGGCGGTTAGAGCAAATCGCCAATTAACTTTGCCAGAGATGAATGCCTTGTTAAGGGATATGGAGCAAACCGAGCGCAGTGGTCAGTGTAACCATGGTCGACCAACTTGGAGTCAGATGACCATGGCTGATCTTGATAAATTATTTATGCGTGGCCAGTAGGAGCAATTTAGTGAGTAATCTACCCGTCGTTTTTTTAATGGGGCCTACTGCGTCTGGTAAAACGGATCTCGCGATGAAGCTTTACGATCATATGCCTTGCGAGATCGTTAGTGTTGATTCAGCTATGATCTACAAAGGCATGGATATAGGGACTGCGAAGCCTGATCACGAAACGCTGGCTAGATATCCGCATCGTCTTATCGATATTTGTGATCCTTCTGAAGCCTATTCGGCTGCAGAATTTCGTATGGATGCGCTAAAGCAGATTGAGGAAATTCGGTCAGCGGGTAAAGTGCCGATTTTGACGGGTGGAACTATGCTGTATTTCCATGCGTTGAAAAATGGCTTAGCGAATCTACCAGAGGCCGATGCAGCGGTTCGTGAAAGACTGCTACAGGAAGCTGAAGCTGAAGGTTGGGCTGCTATGCATGCTCGATTGGCTGAAGTTGATCCTGAGTCTGCTAAGCGACTTAATCCAAATGATGCTCAGAGACTTCAGCGTGCCCTAGAGGTTTATGAAATTACTGGGCGTTCTATGACGGATCTGTGGGCTGAACAGGAAAAACAAAAGCCTGATTTCCCCATTGTGTCTCTGGCGGTGATGCCACAAGAGCGTTCTGAACTACATGATCGTATTGCTCGTCGCTTTGATATCATGCTTGAGCAAGGTTTTGTTGATGAAGTAAGAACGCTTTGGAATCGAGGTGACTTAGACCTGCAGATGCCATCTGTGCGTTGTGTTGGTTATCGTCAAGTATGGGAATATTTTGCCGGAACTTGGGACTATGACACGATGAAATTTAAAGGTGTTGTAGCTACAAGGCAGCTGGCAAAAAGGCAGGTTACGTGGCTAAGAAGTTGGGAAAACCTCAACTGGATTGACACTCACGACACAAATCTCTTGCAGAATGCCTTGAAATTCATTGAAGGTAGCATTATATAATGTCAGGCTAGACAGTAAAAAGCTGTAAAATAAGGCGTTTAAGCGGCAAAAGCAGTAAATTAAGAGCCGTAAGCCATACTATAACGAAAAAATTATAAAATTTCCTCGGGAAGGAGTTTGCAAATGTCAAAAGGGCAATCATTACAAGACCCTTATTTGAATGCGCTACGTAAAGAGCGTATTCCAGTGTCTATTTTCTTAGTTAATGGTATTAAATTGCAGGGCCAGATCGAGTCTTTCGATCAGTTTGTTATCCTGCTTAAAAATACTGTTAGTCAGATGGTTTATAAGCATGCCATCTCAACTGTTGTTCCTGCGCGCCCGGTTAAACTGCCAGCAGCAGACGAAGCAAAAGCAGAGGACTAATAATCATTGTTCTTTGAACGTCCTAAAAGTGGCGAACGTGCCATTTTGATTCATATGAATTTGGCCGCTGAGGCCGACCAAGAAAGTCCTAAAGAGCTCGAAGAGCTAGCCCTATCTGCAGGTGCAGACCCAGTCGAATTTTTGACTGGGTCTCTTTCTCATCCTAATCCGAAGTTTTTTATTGGTCAGGGAAAGCTAGACGAATTGCGCGAGCTAGTTAATCTGCATAATGCGCAATTAGTGATCTTTAACCATGCTTTAAGTCCAGCTCAAGAGCGTAATATCGAACGAGAGATACAAAGTAGGGTGCTTGATCGTACAGGCCTTATTTTGGATATCTTTGCTCAGCGTGCGCGAACCCATGAAGGTAAACTTCAAGTTGAACTAGCCCAGCTTGATCATATGTCGACCCGTCTTGTACGTGGTTGGACCCACCTTGAGCGTCAAAAAGGTGGTATCGGTCTACGTGGTCCGGGTGAAACTCAGCTAGAAACAGACCGTCGATTACTTCGTGCTCGGATGAAGTCTATCCACAAGCGCTTAGAGAAGGTTCGTAAGCAGCGTGAGCAAGGTAGGCGTTCGCGTAAGCGCGCTGAAGTACCAACTTTATCGCTGGTGGGTTATACCAACGCAGGTAAATCAACGCTGTTTAACTCGCTGACGACTTCTGAGGTTTATGCAGCAGACCAGTTATTCGCAACACTAGACCCAACTTTGCGTCGGATTGAAGTTGAAGATATTGGTCAGGCTATTCTTGCGGATACAGTAGGTTTTATTCGTCATCTTCCACATAAGCTGGTGGAAGCATTTCGCGCGACTTTGCAAGAAACCATAGAGGCGACTTTGTTGCTTCATGTGATCGATGCTCATGATGATGACCGTCATGATCATATCGCTGAAGTAGAAAACGTACTGGCTGAAATTGGTGCGAATGAAGTGCCGGTTTTAGAGGTTTATAACAAGATTGATCTGATCGAAGGGCGTAAGCCTCGTATTGATCGTGATGAAGATGGTAAGCCTAGTCGTGTGTGGTTATCCGCAGTCACGGGCGAAGGGCATGATCTGCTGTTTCAAGCGGTTAATGAGCTACTTGCAGATGATGTATTTCATGATAACGTGTGCTTGGAGCCGCAAGAAGGTCAGTTTAGAGCTAAATTGTATGAGAGCGGTGCCGTACTTTCTGAACAAGTAGATGAAAAAGGATCTATTATTTTGGAAGTGCGTATACAGAAAAAAGACATGCTGCAGCTGCTGAGTCGGTTGGGAATGGAACGTGATCGTTGTTTTCCTGTCGAAGTTAATCCTTGGTAAGGACTTAGCCTGTCGAGTAAAAAGTTTCAAAACCTCGATTTTAGTTAATTGAGGGGTAATATCTGGCGAATAATGTTTTTCGCTGATATATGTTTTAATCTACCTAACATGTTGTTTTTATACGGAGTGACGTATGGCTTGGAATGAGCCTGGTGGTAACGGTGATAATAAGGACCCTTGGGGTGGCGGTAATAACAATAACCGCGGGGGTAAAGGTGGTGGCGATCAGGGGCCTCCTGATCTAGATGAAGCGCTGCGTAAACTGCAGGATAAATTGAACGGCATTTTTGGTGGCGGTCAAAAGTCCAGTGGTCACGGCGGTGATGGTGGCGGTTCGTCTTCGGCTTCCGGTGCTGGTTTCTTCTGGGTGGTGATTCTTATTGCTGCGTTGGCTTGGGCTGGTATGGGCTTTTATACGGTCGACCAACAAGAGCGTGGTGTTGTATTAAGGCTTGGTAAGTTCAGCGAGACCGTAGGTCCAGGTCTGCAGTGGAATCCACCTATGATCGATGTGGTCGAGATTGTTAATACAACTCGTCTACGTACTCGTGATCATCGTGCTCTAATGCTGACCAAAGATGAGAATATCGTCGATATTGAAATGACGGTTCAGTATTTGCTCTCTGATGCCAAAGGTTTTGTGCTGACTGTGCGTGACCCTGAATCAAGTCTATCACATGCAGCTGAGTCTGCTTTGCGTCATGTGGTTGGTTCGACTGATATGCACTCTATTCTGACGCAAGGTCGTGAAACCTTGTCGGTTCAAGTGCAAGATCGTCTTCAGAGCTATATGAGTCAGTATGGTACGGGACTTCAGATTTCGAAGGTGAACATCAAAGAAGCGAAAGCACCTAACCAAGTGCAAGATGCATTCGATGATGTGATCAAGGCGCGAGAGGATGAGGTTCGAGTTAAAAACGAAGCAGAATCTTATGCAAATGGCATTATTCCTGAAGCGCGTGGTCAAGCTCAGCGTATGCTTGAGGAAGCGAGCGCATACCAAGAGCAAGTTGTGGCTCGCTCAGAGGGTGATGCGAAACGTTTTACTGCTTTGTTAACAGAGTATGTAAAAGCGCCTGAAGTAACGCGTGAGCGTCTATACCTAGACACTATGCAGGAAGTTCTTTCTCAGAACCCTAAAGTGCTAGTTGATGTTGAAGGTGGTAATAACATGATGTACTTGCCGCTGGATAAGATTATGCAAAATCGCCCAGTGACAGGTGATAATAATCGCTCAGTGCGACTAGATAGTCAGAGCCTGCGTGAAGTGACTGATCAAGTGGTTGATCAGCTACGTCAGCGTCAAGGTAGTCGTCGGGAGGGTCGATAATGCAGTCTAAATCACTATTTTTCATAATTATTTTTGCTGTGTTGGTGCTGGTTGGTCAGAGCTCTCTTTACATCGTAAAAGAAACTGAACGTGCAGTGTTACTTAAGTTTGGTGAGGTGTCTGATGCCGATGTAGGTCCAGGTCTTCACTTTAAAATTCCAATTGTAAACAAAGTGCGTAAGTTCGATTCACGTATTTTGACGTTGGATGCGCGCCCCCAGGCTTACCTTACACTTGAGAAGAAACGTCTTATCGTAGACTCTTTTGTGAAATGGCGTGTTAAAGATGTGCAAAAGTACTACACAGCAACTTCGGGTGATGAGTTTAACGCGGCAAACCTTCTTTCGCAGCGTGTTGATGCGGCATTGCGTAACCAGTTTGGCGCACGTACGGTGACTGAAGTGGTATCAGGTGAGCGTGAAGAATTGATGCGTAAGCTAATCAGCGAGATCAGCCCAGTAGCTATAGATAAGCTGGGTGTTGAGGTTGTTGATGTTCGTGTAAAACGAATCGATCTTCCTCAAGAAGTATCTGAGTCTGTATATGATCGTATGCGTACAGAGCGTGAGCGTGAAGCACGTGAGCTTCGTTCTCGTGGTAAAGAGCTAGCGGAAGGTATCCGAGCGGATGCGGATCGTCAGAAGACGGTTATTGTGGCAGAGGCTTATCGAGAATCCGAAGAGATTCGTGGTGAAGGTGATGCCGTAGCAGCTAAAAACTATGCTGAAGCATACTCTGCAAACCCAGAATTTTACTCTTTCTACCGTAGTTTGCGGGCTTACCGTGAATCTTTCGGTCAGAGTGGTGATGTTTTGGTGCTAAAACCAGATAGTGACTTCTTTAAGTATTTAGGAGCATCAAAAGCCGAGTAATATCGGCTGGCGTAAAAATGTACAAAAAAACGGATCAGGGGAAGGCATTCCTCTGATTCCGTGGTAGAATAGCAAAACCGGGTTAAAGCCCGGTTTTTTTGTGGCAATTGGATTGTATAGGCTGAAGTAAGCATGTCATCCGAACTACTGCATTCACTCGCTGTTGGTTTTTGCTTGATGCTGATTTTGGAAGGGGTTATTCCTTTTCTTTATCCGCAGCGCTGGCGTAATTTGGTTCAACAGCTTTCGTTGATCAGTGATCGGTCACTACGCCTTATAGGCTTGGTGAGTATGCTGTTGGGTCTGGTTGCACTTTATATAGTGAATTAAAGCCGAGTCGTTATAGATCGGCGTGTTGTTTTATAAGATACGGAGTACCACATGGCATTGGCAGATCGTTGGCTGCTACCGGAAGGTGTACAAGAGTTACTTCCACCGCAGGCTCGTCGCGTTGAGGTTTTACGCAGACGTTTATTGGATCTGTATGAGCATTGGGGCTATGAGCAGGTTATGCCTCCTGTGATGGAGCATTTAGAATCTCTGCTTACAGGTGTAGGTCATGATCTTGACCTGAATACTGTAAAGGTAACTGATCAAATTAGTGGTCATACCTTAGGCTTTCGCGCTGATATTACGCCTCAGGTTGCACGTATTGACGCGCATCGTCTACGTGAGTCTGGTGCTACCCGTCTATGTTACTGTGGTTCGGTTGTGCATGCGTTGCCAACTCAGCCACTAGCTTCTCGTAACCCACTGCAGTTGGGTGCTGAGCTCTATGGTCACTCAGGTATTGAGAGTGATGTAGAGGTGATCTCTCTGATGGTTGAAACCATGCATGCAGCGGGAGTAGATCGTGATCTTAGTATCGATTTAGGTCATGTTGGCGTGTTTTCTGGTTTGATGGAGATGATCCAGCTGTCTGCTGACGATAAAGAGCAGTATCTGGATATTCTGCAGCGTAAGGCGCTACCAGAGCTTCAGTTGTTTGTTGAGCAACTAGATCTAGATGATACAGGTAAGTCTTTTTTGGCAGCGTTGCCGTCACTGAACGGTGGTAGCGATGTTTTAGCTCGAGCGCGTGAGCTGTTCGCGACTGCGCCAGCGCAAGTGCTTGAAGCTATCGATTATTTGCAGCAGTTAGCAGAGCGTATTGCTTTGCGTTTCCCGCAGTTAGATCAGTATTTTGATCTAAGTGAATTACGTGGATACAACTACCATACAGGTGTGGTTTTTGCTGCTTATACGCCTGAATTTGGTCAGGCTATTGCAAAGGGTGGTCGTTACGATGAGATCGGTAGAGATTTCGGTCGCGCACGTCCAGCCACAGGCTTTAGTGCTGATCTAAAAACGTTAGTTGAGCTTTCTTCTGTTGTTCTCGATGAAAAGCAGATTGTTCTAGCGCCAGCCGAAGAGAGTGCAGAGCTATTGGCTAAAGTGAGTCAGCTGCGTTCTGAAGGTGTAAAAGTTATCTATGCGTTACCGGGCGCTGAACCGGCAAAAGAATGTACTGCTGAACTAGTACAACGTGATGGAGAATGGGTCGTTAGCGACCTGTGATCAGTAAAAAATTTTATTCTTAAGTAATCTCAAGTAGGCAACAATGGGCAAAAACGTAGTTGTTCTGGGTACCCAGTGGGGTGATGAAGGTAAAGGCAAGATCGTAGATCTGCTTACGGATCAGGCTTCTGCAGTGGCGCGCTTTCAGGGCGGTCACAATGCGGGTCACACGCTGGTTATTGATGGCGAAAAAACAGTTTTGCACCTGATTCCTTCAGGTATTTTGCGCGACAATGTCGTGTGCATGATTGGTAACGGTGTAGTGCTTTCTCCAGAAGCATTGCTGAAAGAGATTAAAGGTTTGGAAGAGGCGGATGTGCCAGTGCGCGAACGTTTGCGTTTGAGCCCTTCTTGCCCACTTATCTTGCCATACCATATTGCTATGGACCAAGCGCGTGAAGTTGCGCGTGGTAAAGCTAAGATTGGTACTACAGGCCGTGGTATCGGTCCTGCTTATGAAGATAAAGTGGCTCGCCGCGGTCTTCGTTTGGCTGATCTTCTAGATAAAGAGCGCTTTGCAGAAAAACTGAAAGAAGTTATCGAATACTATAACTTCCAGTTGGTTGAGTATTACAAGGTTGACGCTGTTGATTACCAAACAGTTCTGGATGAAGCATTGGCGATGGGTGAAGAGCTTGCGCCAATGGTTGCTGATGTGACTTCAATGCTTCATGATCTGCGTAAGCAGGGCAAGAACATCATGTTTGAAGGTGCTCAGGGTTCATTGCTGGATATCGACCACGGTACTTACCCTTACGTAACTTCTTCAAACACAACTGCCGGTGGTACATCTACAGGTAGTGGTTTTGGCCCTCTGTACCTAGATTATATTCTGGGTATCACTAAAGCGTATACAACACGTGTAGGTGGTGGTCCTTTCCCAACAGAACTTCATTGTGAGGTGGGCGAAGGCTTGGCTGAGCGTGGTCATGAGTTCGGTTCTACTACAGGTCGTGCGCGTCGTTGTGGTTGGTTTGACGCTGTTGCAGTTAAGCACGCTATCCAGATCAACTCTATCTCTGGCTTATGCTTAACTAAGCTAGACGTACTTGATGGTATGGAAGAGATTCGTATCTGTGTGGGTTATAAGGACTCTGCAGGTAATGTGGTTGATTCTCTAAGTGGTAGCGAAGACTACGAAGCGGTGACTCCAGTTTATGAGACTATGTCTGGTTGGGCTGGTTCTACTGTTGGTGCTAAGTCTATGGATGAGCTGCCTGCTGAAGCAGTGGCTTACATCAAGCGTTTAGAAGAGTTGGTTGAGGCGCCTGTGGATATTATCTCTACTGGTCCAGATCGTATCGAGACTATTGTATTGCGTAATCCTTACGAAGCGTAAGGGTTGTGCTAATGAAAAAAAACCGGCTGATGCCGGTTTTTTTTGTGCGTAAAAAAGCCATCCTGTGGATGGCTTTTTTGGCGTTACTTTTCGCTTATTTTAACTCTTCAGTTAAAAAAGATTGTAGGCCCTTTAAGATGGCTTTAAACATCTTAGGGTTACCAGCAATTAAGCTGCCGCTCTGGCGGAAATCATTTCCACCCATAAAGTCACCTACAAGGCCGCCTGCTTCTTGTACTAATAATAGGCCTGCTTCCATTTCCCAAGGGTTAAGGCCGATTTGGTAGAAACCATCAATGCGACCAGCTGCTGTGTATGCAAGATTTAGCGCCGGAGAACCGCCGTTGTAGATAGTGCCGCCAGTCAGCGTCATATCGCGGAAAATGTTTAGGTAAGCTTCTAGGTGTGCTTTATCGCTTGGGCGATTGAAGAAGCCTGTGCCAATCAAAGATCCTTCAACAGTTTTGTGATTGCTAACGCGTAGGCGTTTGCCGTTTAACTGTGCGCCATCACCGCGGCTTGCAGTGAACTCTTCACCTGTAATTGGATTCAGGATTAGAGCGTGCTCTGTGCGGCCGTTTTGTTGGCCTGCCATGCTAATTGCGAAAACCGGCAACCCATTGGAGAAGTTGGAGATGCTGTCGATTGGGTTGATCGTCCAGCAGAATTCAGGTCCTTCGCTTAAAGGTGCGTGTTCGCCTGTGTATTCGCCCACGATTTTGTGATTTGGATAAGCTTTTTGGATTGTGTGAACAATACTTAGCTCTGCTTTTTGGCATGTGTCGTTAAGAAGCTTAGCTACATCAGATTGTTCGGATTTAACCAAATCCAGGCGCTCTACAGCGCGGACGATCTGCTCGCCTGCAACGCGTGCTGCGCGCAGTGCAATATTAACCATGGGTTGCATTTGTTAGGAACCTGAAGAATATTCGGGAAAATTAAAAAAGTATTATACCTGAGGATAGGGGATGCTGTGAATAAGTGGCTCAATTGTTTGTAGCTCTGTTAGAATACGCGCCTTCATTTATTGTGGTGGTGGCAAGATCTATGTCTGCAAATATTCGCATTGTTCTCGTTAATACAACTCATCCAGGCAATATTGGTGGTGTGGCGAGGGCTATGAAAAATATGGCTTTGGGGGAGTTGCATCTCGTAGCGCCTAAAAAGTTTCCTCATGTGAATGCGGATTCAAGAGCGGCAGGGGCCACTGATTTGCTTGAGGGTGCTGTCATTCATGACACGCTTGAGGAAGCGATTGCAGATTGCCAGATCGTAGTTGGGACCAGTGCTAGAGGTCGTCATATTCCTTGGCCGGTGGTTGATCCGCGCGAGTTGGCGGCGATTGTTCAGCCGATTGCAGAGGATAAGAAAATTGCGATTGTGTTTGGTCGTGAAGATCGTGGCTTGACCAATGAAGAGTTACACCTCTGCCAGTATCACGTACATATACCTTCAAATCCGGATTTTAGTTCGTTGAATCTTGCAGCTGCAGTGCAGGTAATTACCTATGAATTGCGTATGGCCTCTATTTATGCAAAAGAAAATGAACAGCATAAACCGCAATGGGGTACGGATTGGGATATAGAGCTTGCTGATAGCGGTGATCTTGAGCGTTTGTTCAAGCATCTGGAAGAGACGCTTGTTGATATCGATTTCTTAGATCCTGAAAATCCTCGCCAATTAATGCCAAGACTGCGGAGACTGTATCTACGGGCTATGCCGGATAAAGTAGAAGTTAACGTATTGAGAGGGATTTTGACGGCTACACAAAAGAATTCTAATGCTAAAGATTGACCCTTAAGCGTTCGGTTGTGAATATTTCGTGTTAGAATTCGCGCGATAAAGAATATAAAGACCTACAATAATGGTAGGGTATTTAGTTGACCTTTTTAGTCGGGTATTGCATAATGCCGCGCAAATGCTATTGCGCGTGAAGGCGGAAATTATGCGATTAACAACTAAAGGGCGTTATGCCGTTACAGCGATGCTGGATCTGGCTCTTCATGAAGGTAAAGGGCCGATTAGTCTGGCTGATATCTCTGAAAGACAGGGCATTTCATTGTCATACTTGGAGCAGCTTTTTGCTAAGTTGCGCCGTAACGAACTTGTTCGTAGTGTTCGTGGTCCAGGTGGTGGTTATCAACTAAATCGTGAGCAAGCAGGCATCAATGTTGCTCAAGTAATTGATGCTGTGAATGAATCAGTAGATGCAACTGGATGTAATCGTCAAGGTGACTGTCAGGGCGGAGAAACGTGCCTTACTCATCACCTTTGGTGCGACTTGAGCGACCAAATTCACGCTTTCTTAAGTGGAATTACGTTGGCTGACCTAGTTGTAAGAAAAGATGTTCAGGTTACATCTGAGCGTCAGGACCGAATCCAGATGGACCAGGTTTTGATTGGCGCGGAGAACTTGAACTGCAGTGAAAAAGCGATCGTTTAAACTCGCTTGGAGAGAATGAATGAAAACACCGATTTATCTGGATTATTCTGCAACTACCCCAGTTGATCCTCGAGTTGCTGAAAAAATGACTGAATGCCTTACGATGGATGGCAATTTTGGTAATCCAGCTTCACGCTCACATCTCTTCGGCTGGAAGGCGGAAGAAGCAGTTGAATCTGCTCGCCGTCAGGTTGCTGATCTTATTAACGCTGACCCACGTGAGATTGTTTGGACTTCAGGTGCAACTGAGTCCAATAACTTAGCTATAAAAGGTGCTGCTCATTTCTATCAGAAGAAAGGTAAGCACATTATTACGTCCAAAATTGAACATAAGGCCGTTTTGGATACTTGCCGTCAATTAGAGCGTGAAGGTTTCGAAATTACTTACCTAACGCCAAACTCTGATGGTTTGATTGAGCCGCAAGCAGTAGCTGAAGCGATTCGTGAAGATACTATCGTTATCTCGCTTATGCATGTTAACAACGAAGTAGGCACGATCACTGATATCGAAGCAATTGGTGAACTTACTCGTTCTAAAGGCATTATTTTCCACGTTGATGCTGCTCAGAGTGCGGGAAAAATTGAGATTGATTTAGGTAAAGCTAAGGTTGATCTGTTATCTATCTCTGCACACAAGATGTACGGTCCTAAGGGTATTGGTGCTCTATTTGTTCGCCGTAAGCCTCGTGTACGCCTAGAAGCTCAAATTCATGGTGGAGGCCATGAGCGTGGTATGCGTTCGGGTACTCTACCAACTCACCAGATTGTCGGTATGGGTGAGGCCGCTCGTATTTGTAAAGAAGAACTGGCGAAAGACACAGCGCATATTATTGCTTTGCGTGATCGCTTCTTGGCAGGTATGGGTGAAATGGAAGAGGTTTACCTAAATGGTTCTAAAGAGCAGCGTGTTCCAGGTAACCTGAATATCAGTTTTGCTTTTGTAGAAGGTGAATCTTTATTGATGTCGCTGAAAGATCTGGCGGTATCATCTGGTTCGGCTTGTACATCTGCTAGCTTAGAGCCTTCTTATGTACTACGTGCATTAGGTTTGAATGATGAGCTAGCACACAGTTCTATTCGTTTCTCCTTTGGTCGTTTTACTACTGAAGAAGAAGTGGATTATGCGGCTGCTCAAATTCAAGATGCAGTTAGCAAATTGCGTGAGCTCTCACCTCTGTGGGATATGTTTAAAGACGGTGTCGATCTGAGCAAGGTTGAGTGGGTACATCACTGATCTGGCACTAAGACTATTTGGAGGTCGTCATGGCTTATAGTGAGAAAGTTATTGATCATTACGAGAACCCTCGTAATGTCGGCAAAATGAATGATAAAGATGGTAACGTTGGTACAGGTATGGTTGGAGCGCCTGCTTGTGGTGATGTTATGCGTCTGCAGATTAAAGTAAGTGATGAAGGCATTATTGAAGATGCTAAATTCAAAACTTACGGTTGCGGTTCTGCAATTGCATCAAGCTCGCTAGTTACTGAGTGGGTTAAAGGTATGTCTCTTGAAGAGGCAGCTGAGCTTAAAAATACTGCTATCGCTGAAGAGCTAGCGCTACCACCAGTGAAAATTCACTGTTCAGTATTGGCTGAAGATGCAATTAAAGCTGCTGTTGCAGACTACAAAGAAAAACAAGACAAATAAGAATCTGCTTATTTGTTGGGAGAGCTAGACGTTTATGGCAATTACCATGACTGATGCTGCAGCAGATCATGTTGCGCGCTACCTAGAGAAACGTGGCCACGGCGAAGGTATTCGCTTGGGTGTGCGTACTTCAGGTTGTTCCGGTATGGCTTATGTTCTTGAATTTGTTGATGAAGTAAATTCTGAAGATGAAATTTTCAAGGGCCCGCAAGACGTTAAGATTGTGATAGATCCAAAGAGTCTATTGTATCTTGATGGTACTGAGCTGGATTTTGTTAAAGAGGGGCTTAATGAAGGGTTTAAGTTTAACAACCCTAATGTCTCTAGCGAATGTGGTTGCGGCGAAAGCTTTAACGTCTAATTCTTCTTGGCAGAACGATGGATATCAATAAGAATTATTTTGATTTTATCGGCCTGCCGATATCATTTCATGTAGATCAGACAGTATTGTCTGATCTATCCCGTGAACTGCAAAAAACACTTCACCCAGATCGCTATGCGCACAAATCTGAGCGCGAACAACGATTAGCTGTTCAATATATGGCGCATCTAAATGAAGCTGTTGCTACATTGCGCTCACCTTTGCTACGTGCTCAATACCTGCTCTCATTGCAGGGCATTGATACAATTAGTGAGTCCTCTACTGCTATTGATCCCATGTTTTTGATGCAGCAGATGGAGCTTCGAGAGCAACTGGAAGAGATTCCAGATCAGGACGATCCATTTGGTGAGCTTGAGTCTCTGCAGGACGATGTGACTGAATCGTTGGAACAGTTACGGGAACAGTTTGCACAGTGTTATCAGTCAGAACAGTTAGATACTGCTGCTGTCATTGTGCGCAAAATGCAATTTTTAGAAAAACTGATAATCGAGATCGAGCGTCTTGAAGATCGGTTGGATGGCTGACGCAAATATATGGCGCTATTACAGATAGCAGAACCGGGGCAGAGTGAAGCTCCACATCAGCATAAGTTGGCAGTAGGTATTGATTTAGGTACGACCAACTCCCTAGTGGCATCGGTTAAGAGTGGTGAAGCGGTAACTTTGCCTGATCTTGATGGCGAACACTTATTGCCTTCCGTTGTACGTTATCTTCCTTGTGGTAACTCTCAGGTAGGCCGAGAGGCTCGATCGCATGCATCTGAAGATCCATACAATACAATTATTTCTGCAAAGCGTCTTATGGGGCGTGGTGTTGCTGATGTTAAAGCGCTGGGTGATGAGGCTCCTTATCATTTTGAGGCTGAAGACGGCGGTATGCCTTATATTCGCACGGCTGCAGGTAATAAAAGTCCTGTTCAAGTTTCGGCAGATATCCTAAGCAGTTTGGTCGAGCGCGCTGAAGAAGCACTGGGTGGTGAGTTGGTTGGTGCGGTTATTACAGTTCCGGCTTACTTTGATGATGCTCAGCGCCAAGCTACAAAAGACGCCGCTAAAATTGCCAATATCAAAGTACTTCGTTTGCTTAATGAGCCGACTGCAGCTGCAGTAGCTTATGGCTTGGATGAAGGTAAAGAAGGTGTTATTGCTGTCTATGATCTTGGCGGTGGTACTTTTGATATCTCGATTTTGCGCCTGAATAAAGGAGTTTTTGAGGTATTGTCTACCGGCGGTGACAGTGCTTTAGGTGGTGATGATCTTGATTTAGCGCTGGCGCAGTGGTTTGCCGAGCAGCTTCAGCTCGAACAGATAGACAGTCATGCGTCTCGTTATCTGACAGAGAAAGCTAAAGAAACCAAAGAGCTTCTAACAGATAAGCCTCAAGTTAGCGTTGTTTTAGAACTAGGTTCTGAGTGTCATGAGCTGGTAGTTACGCGCGAAGATTTTGATTCTCTAATTGAGCCATTAGTAAAACGCACAACTCGTGCTTGTCGCCGTGCTTTGAAGGATGCAGGTGTTGCAGCAGATGAAGTGCTTGAAGTTGTTATGGTGGGTGGTTCAACTCGTGTCCCCCTAGTGCGTAAACAGGTTCAGAAATTCTTTGGTCGTGAGCCTCATATCAATATCGATCCGGATCGTGTTGTTGCTATCGGTGCTTCAATTCAGGCTGATGTGCTAGCCGGTAATAAGCCAGATAGTGATATGTTGTTGCTGGATGTGATTCCGCTATCGTTGGGTCTTGAAACGATGGGTGGTCTAACTGAAAAAGTTATTCACAGGAATACTTCAATCCCAGTCGCGCGTGCGCAAGAATTCACTACTTACCAAGATGGCCAAACGGCTATGGCGATTCATGTTGTCCAAGGTGAGCGTGAATTAGTTCAAGATTGTCGCTCGCTTGCGCGTTTTGTCTTGCGAGGAATCCCTCCGATGGCGGCGGGTGCGGCTAAAATTCGCGTGACATTCCAGGTTGATGCTGATGGTTTGCTCGGTGTTGAAGCGAAAGAGCTAACCTCAGGTGTGGAAAGTAGTATTCAGGTAAAACCTTCTTATGGTCTTGGTGACAGTGAAATTGCCGAGATGCTGAAATCATCTTATCTCAATGCGGCGGAAGATAAAGATGCGCGTGCATTGAGAGAGCAGCAGGTGGAAGCTGATCGATTGATAGTGTCTTTGAAAGATGCGCTAGCTGCAGATGGTGACAAGTTACTGAGTGAAGGTGAGCGATCTCAGTTAGAAAATGAAATAGAAACGCTGGTAAAAATTCGCCAGGGTAGTGATGTAAGTGCGATTGAGCAGGGAATCTCTGCTTTATCAAAAGCATCTGATGAATATGCCGCACGCCGTATGGATTATAATATTCAACAGGCGCTGCAGGGGCATAGTGTTGATGAACTTGGGGAGAGTGAGTAATGCCGCAGATTATTTTTCTGCCACATGATGAGTTATGTCCAGAGGGTAAAGTGATCGAGGCTGAACCAGGCGTAACGGTTTGCGATGCGGCGCTTGCGAATGGCATCCATATTGAGCATGCGTGCGAAAAATCTTGCGCGTGTACTACCTGTCACGTTGTTGTGCGTGAAGGCTTTGATTCTATGGAAGAATCCGATGAGCTTGAAGATGATATGCTTGATAAGGCTTGGGGTTTAGAGCCTGAGTCCCGTTTAAGCTGTCAGGCTGTAGTTGCTGAAGAAGATTTGGTTGTTGAAATTCCAAAATACACAATTAACCAAGTGTCGGAGCGACACTAAGGAGCTGGTTGTGAGTCTTAGATGGACAGATGTTCTAGATATCGCTATTGAGTTATCTGAAAAATATCCAGATCAGGACCCAATGGTAATTAGCTTCCCGGATCTGTACCAGAAAGTTATGGATCTAGAAGAATTTGATGATGATCCAGATCGTTGTGGCGAGAAAATTCTGGAAGGGATTCAAATGGCTTGGATAGAGGAAATGGATTAATTCCATTAGTCCTTTAAACAAACCCGGCTTGCCGGGTTTGTTTGGTTATGGAGGCTAATATTAGCTACTGTCTTCTGTCATAAGAGTGGCGTATAATTGCGCGCTGATTTCGAGGGGCTATCTAAAAGCCTATTTTCAGCTATCTAAGTTTATGCATGATTTCTGTTTAATTGTGCTTAGATATTGCTGTGCTGGTTTTTAGATATTTCTTTTATTTTAATTTTGGGAGTTAAAACAATGGCTCTAGAACGTACGTTCTCTATCATCAAGCCTGATGCTGTTGCTAAAAATGTAATCGGTAAAATCGTTTCTCGTTTCGAGTCTAACGGCCTTAAAATCGTTGAAATGCAACTGAAACAGCTTTCTAAAGAAGAAGCTGAAGGTTTCTACGCTGAGCACAAAGAGCGTCCATTCTTCGGTGATCTAGTTGAATTCATGACTTCTGGTCCTGTAGTTGTTCAGGTTCTAGAAGGTGAAAATGCAATCGCTCTTAACCGCGAACTTATGGGTGCAACTAACCCACAAGAAGCAGCTGAAGGCACTATTCGTCGTGATTTTGCACAGTCTATCGACGCTAACGCTGTACACGGTTCTGACTCTCCAGCTTCTGCTGAGCGCGAAATCGCATACTTCTTCGGTAAGTAATTACCGTTTGGGCTGTCTGTAATCTAGACTTTTTATAGGCAGCCTGCCTTTGTTACAAAATATGAGTACCTGTCATCCATGACTGAATCCATTAAAAAAGTAAATTTACTCGGTTTATCTCCAACAAAGATGGAAGCTTTCTTTGAGGAAATTGGGGAAAAGAAATTCCGAGCAACTCAAGTACTGAAATGGATTCATCAGCTAGGTGCTTCTGATTTTGAAGAGATGACAAATATCAGCAAATCTTTGCGCCAAAAATTGGCGGAGGTTGCTGAAATCCGTGAGCCTGAAGTCATCATGGAAAAGACTTCTAAAGATGGAACCCGTAAGTGGGTTATCCGTACGGATGGTGGTTCAAGTGTTGAGGCCGTACTTATACCTGATGGTGAGCGCAAAACTCTTTGTGTTTCCTCGCAAGTAGGCTGTTCTCTTGATTGCAGTTTCTGCTCCACCGGCAAGCAAGGTTTTAACAGCAACCTAACAGCGGCTGAGATTATTGGTCAGCTTAGGATTGCGATTCGCTCTTATGGCGATTACAACACGACCTCACAGCGCGTGGTGTCCAATGTTGTAATGATGGGTATGGGCGAGCCCTTAATGAATTTTGAAAATGTTGTCGATGCGATGACATTAATGATGGAAGACAATGCATACTGCCTTTCTAAGCGTCGAGTAACGTTATCAACCGCGGGCGTTGTGCCGGCTATTGATAAGTTAAAAGATGTAACGGATGTTTCCTTGGCTGTATCCCTTCATGCTCCAAATGATGATCTGCGAGATATTTTGGTGCCGATTAACCGTCGTTATCCAATTAAAGAATTGGTGGCTGCGTGTAACCGATATCTTGAAAACTTAAATGATAAGCGTGTTATTACTGTTGAATATACTTTGATCAACGGTGTGAATGATAAGCCAGAGCACGCAAAGCAGTTATTAAAAATTCTGCGTAAGATGCCATCTAAGCTAAACCTGATTCCATTTAATCCATTCCCAAATTCGGGTTATGAGCGTCCATCGGAAGAAAGAATTCTGGCATTTAAAGAAGTAATCGTTCATGGTGGAATTGTAACGACAGTACGACGTACACGTGGGGATGAGATCGATGCAGCCTGCGGTCAGTTAGTGGGGCAAGTAGCAGATAAAACCCGACGCAGTCAAAAATATATTCCTGTTGTCCAAGAAGAACAGCAGGTGCCGCAAAATACGCAATAAGAGGGATAGCGCGTGAGAGGAATCAAACTGGTACTCGCTTTTTTTATGGTGCTAGTCATTGCAGGGTGTGCAACAAAAGGCTCCTCAAATAATAGTGAAAAAAATCAGGCTCATGAAGCTTATACTCGCTTAGGGTTTCAATACCTTCAATCAGGCGATACTTCAAATGCGAAAACTTCTTTTCAAAGAGCTATCGAAATACAGTCAAGTTATGCTGAAGCTCATAATGGCATAGCATTGGCGTTCCAAATTGAAGGTGATGATGCTTTAGCAGAAAAATATTTTCGTAGAGCAGCGGCACTTGAGCCTTCATCCGCAATGATGCACAATAATTTTGGCGCGTTTTTGTTTGCAAAAGGGCGTTACGAAGAAGCGTGTAAAGCCTTAGCGCGAGCGACAGAAGATCCTTTTTATAATCGTCGCTCCCAAGCATTTGAAAATTTAGGTCGTTGTTATCGGCATCTAAATCGAGAAGATGCGGCTAAGCATGCTTTCCAGCGTGCTCTTCAGGTGACGGCTAATAGACCGGTGTCTATGGTTGAGTTATCTGAAATATTGCTTGCTGAAGGTAACTATCCAGAAGCGGATAAGCAGTTTCAAAAATTCTTAGTACTTGTTGAAAGCCGTAGAGTTGAACATTACGCTAAAAGCCTTTGGGTTGGTATTCGTTTAGCAAGAGAAGAGCGTAATGCATCCAGAGCAGCAACATACGCTTTGATATTGAAAAATTTATTTCCTGAATCTAAAGAGTATCAGGAATATAAGGAGTCCACTCGTTGAGCATAGAACAGCAAGAATGTTTGCCCGAAGTATTGGCAGAAGAGTGGGGTGCACGTTTAACCACAGCACGTGAAAATCTATCCTTAAGTATTGAGCAGGTAGCGACAGATCTGAATTTGCCTGCACACTATATCAATCAATTAGAAGCTTGTAGTTTAGAAGGCTTACCAAGCCTGGTTTTTGCTAAAGGCTATATTCGTGCATATGCAAAACTACTTCACCTAGATGATGATCAACTTGTTTCTGAGTTTGAATCGATTCATGGTGAAGGAGGTAAAGGCCAAATTCGTCCAGTCAGCCGCGTTCGTCAGCAAGTTGAAATGAATCACCCCGTGATGAAAGTCTCAACCTGGATAATCGTAGCTGCTTTAATAGGATTGGCCGTTTGGTGGTGGCAGACTCAGCATGGTGGATCTATAGATTTAGCTGTTACTGAAGAAGAGGCCGCTCAAGTAGAATCATTAGCTACACAGACAGAAGATGCGGTAGTAGCAATAGAAGGTGGTACAGCACAGCTCGTGTTGCCAAAGATAGATGACCAGCCTGTATCTGAATCACTGAAAGAAGTGTCTCCTGAGAGTCAGTCTGAAGCCGAGCCTCAGTATCTGACTGATGCGGAGATAAAACAATTGCAAATGACGATTGAGCAAACTGAAGCACAAACAGAAGAGGCTGAAGCTGCGCCTGACTCAGAACCTGCTCCTGCTCCTTCTGTGGCTGACCTAAATGAGGTTGATTTTAGCGCTTCTTTTATCGCAGAGTGTTGGGTGACTATCAAAGATGCTAATGGCAAAACTCTGTTTAATAACTTAAGAGGTAAAGGGCAAAGTCTTAATGTGACAGGTAAGCCTCCGTTGAATGTTTTGATTGGCGCTGCAGATGCTGTGTCTAGTGTGAGCTATAACGGTAAAGCACTTAATCTTGACCCTCACACACGTAAGAATATTGTCCGCTTGACCCTTCCGGTAGCAGAATAATTTTGAATTAAGGTTTTCGTTTTGGCCAAGATTAAAGCCATTCGCGGGATGAATGACATCCTGCCTGAACAAACGCCAGTGTGGCAGTACCTAGAAAAGACAGTTAAAGATGTTTTATCAGCATACGGATATAGTGAAATTCGTATGCCTGTGGTTGAACAAACAAATCTTTTTAAACGCTCTATCGGAGAAGTGACTGATATCGTAGAAAAAGAGATGTATACCTTTGATGATCGCAATGGTGAAAGCTTAACTTTGCGCCCAGAAGGTACTGCGAGTTGTGTCCGCGCAGCAGAAGAGCATGGCTTGTTGTTCAATCAGATGCAGCGCTTTTGGTATCAAGGACCAATGTTCCGTTATGAGCGCCCGCAGAAAGGCCGTTATCGTCAATTTCATCAAATTGGCGTAGAGACCTTTGGTATGGCGTCATCTGATATTGATGCCGAAGTGATCATGCTAAGTGCTCGTTTATGGAAACGTTTAGGTCTTCTCGATTCGGTAACGCTCCAGTTAAATTCTCTAGGTAGTAATGAGGCAAGAGCGGAATACAAAGCTGCACTTGTAGAATACTTAGAGAAGAGAAAGGATCAGTTAGATGAAGACAGTCTGCGTCGTCTTGATTCCAATCCTCTACGTATTCTAGATAGTAAAGAACAGAATACACAGGCGTTACTTGATGAAGCCCCAGTGCTAACTGATTATCTTGATGAAGAGTCGAAAACGCACTTTGCTGAATTGACTGCAATGTTAGATGAGGCTGGTATCGCCTATGAGATTAATCCCCGTCTAGTACGTGGTCTCGATTATTACTGCAAAACAGTTTTTGAGTGGGTGACTGAGAAATTAGGTGCTCAAGGAACAGTATGTGCAGGTGGTCGATATGATGGCTTGGTTAAACAGCTTGGTGGACGTCCAACACCTGCAGTAGGTTTTGCAATGGGTGTTGAACGCCTGATTCTAATGTTGGAAACATTAGATCTGATTCCTGAGAGTGTGAAGCAGCCTTTTGATCTTTATGTGGCAGCTGAAGAGAAAGGTATTCAATCGCGAATCGTATTATTCGCAGATAAGTTACGTGATCAATTCCCAGGTCTAAGGGTTCGTATTCACTGCGGCGGTTTAAAAAATATCAGTCAAAAAGCACAGCAAACGGGTGCGCCTATTGTCCTGTTGCTTAAAGCAAACGATAATCAGCAACTTTCTGGCACAATTTGGCATGACAAAGAGCCTTCATTTGATCTTAATGAAGAACAAATTGTCGATAAGATCAGCGGTCTACGATAAGTCTGATTAGTAAAATACGAACGTAAAAGTCTATTAGATACAGGAGTTAATGGTGGCAGAGTTACGCACCGAAGAAGAGCAGGTCCAGGCACTTAAAAACTGGTGGAATGAAAACGGCAAATCCCTAATTTTAGGCGTTGCTGTGGCATTGGCTGCTGTATTGGGATGGAAAGGCTGGCAAGATCAACAGGCAGCTAAAGCTGAAAATGCATCTATTCTGTATCAAAACCTTCTAGAAGCCGTTGTAGGTGCAGTTGGACCTCAACAAGATGAAGCTCAACTAGCTACTGCTACTCACTTGAGTCAGCAGCTAAAAGATGATTATGAAGGCACGGCATATGCTAATTATGCAGCGTTAATAATGGCCCGTGTAGCTGCAGATAATAATGAGCTACGAAAAGCACTAGAAGAGTTGGAGTGGTTGCTTAAAAACCAGCCAACGGAATCTATGTTTATTTTGGCTAACTTACGTAAAGCACGCATTCTTGCTGCTCAAGGTGAAGTAGATAAAGCACTGACGCTTATTGGTAGTGTGCCAGTGGGTGGTTACAAAGTTGCAATTGAAGAACTGAAAGGTGATCTGTATTTGCAACAAGGTGATGCAGATAAAGCTCGTGCAGCATACAAAATTGCAGTTACAGCGGCGGGTCAAGAAGGTTCTCGACCTATTCTGGAAATGAAACTTAATGACTTGGCATCTGAGGATAGCTAAATGAAGAGCCTTGTTCGTGTAACGGCTGTTGGTCTGTTAGCAGCTGTTGTAAGCGGTTGCGGTTTCTGGGGTGATGACGGGGAAGAGGTTCAACCGACGCCATTAGAGTCATTTGACGCAGAGAAAAAAGTAACGGTACTTTGGTCCACTTCTGCTGGCTCCGGTATGAAGGGGAAATTCCATCAATTTAAACCAGCTATCGATCATGATGCTATTTTTGCAGCGGATGCAGATGGTTCTGTTATAGCCTTTGATTTAGAAACAGGTAAAAAACGCTGGACCGTTGAACTAGAGCAGTCGATTGTTGGTGGCGTAGGTGCTGGATTCGGTAAAGTGGCTGTTACTACTGAAGAGGGCGAGGTGATCGTTCTTGCTACGGATAATGGTAATGAGCTATGGCGTGGTAAAGTTAGTTCGGAAGCAACATCAGCGACTCAGTTTAATGCTGAGCTAGCAGTTATTCAGCTGATCAACGGTAAAATCGTAGCGTTTGAGGCGAGTACTGGCGAAAAGCGTTGGGTTTACGATAGCCAAGTGCCAAGGCTTACTCTACGTGGTACTAGTACGCCAATCGTAGCTAGCGATGTGACTTTTGCTGGTTTGGCGAGTGGTAAGCTGGTTGCATTAGATAACCAAAAAGGTATCCCTATTTGGGAAAACCGTGTCGCGCTTCCGCAAGGCCGTTCTGAATTAGAACGTATGGTCGATATTGATGGTCGTCCATTGCTTGTTGATGGCGTGTTATACGTTACGAGTTATCAGGGACGTTTAGTAGCTATTAATCCATATAGAGCTCAGGTTGTATGGGCGCAGGACGTATCAAGCTACCGTTCAATGGCTGAAGGCTTTGGTAATATCTACGTAAGTGAAGCTGATGATTCTGTACAGGCCTTTGATAGAGGAAGTAGCGCTAGTGTATGGCGTCAAACTAAGCTTCAATATCGAAGCATCACAGCACCTGTTTCTTTAGGTTCTGAAATTGCAGTGGCTGATCGTCAAGGGTACATCCACTTCCTATCACAGATCGATGGCCGCTTTATTGCGCGTCATAAACTAGACTCGTCAGGTGTCTATGGTGATATGGTCGTGAAAGATGATGTCCTTTACGTGCTGACTAATGGTGGTCGATTAGCTGCCCTAAGTTTGCAGTAATTAGATTATAAATTTTCAGGCGGCTATTTGCTGAGCAGATAGCCGCCGTTTTTGTTTTTACCTGCACTTAAAGCAGGAGTGAGTAAAATGCTACCGGTAATTGCGCTAGTTGGTCGACCAAATGTCGGCAAATCTACATTGTTTAATCGTCTTACTCGTTCTCGAGATGCCTTGGTTGCTGATTTGCCAGGTTTGACCCGCGATAGAAAATACGGTGAAGGTCGATTGGCAAATGAAGAACAGGATTACATTGTTGTGGACACCGGTGGTATTACCGGTGATGAACAAGGTATTGATTATGAAATGGCAAAACAGTCGCTTCAGGCAGTCGAAGAAGCGGATGTGGTGCTATTTATCGTAGATGGCCGAGCTGGTATTAACCCTGCTGATGAAATGATTGCGAATTACCTACGTCGCAGTAATAAGCCATTCTATCTTGTAGTTAATAAAACTGATGGTTTAAACCCCGATGTAGTTGTTGCTGATTTCTATGAATTGGGTTTTGGTCAGCCATTCCCTATAGCTGCATCGCATGGTCGTGGTGTAACTCAATTGATTGAGATGGTTCTTGAAGAGCTTCCTGAAGTAGAGGAAGAAACGCAAGAAACCATGGATGAAGTTGATAAGAGTATTAAGATCGCGGTAGTTGGTCGTCCAAATGTAGGTAAATCTACTTTGGTAAACCGTATGCTTGGTGAAGATCGTGTTGTCGTGTTTGATAAGGCTGGTACAACACGTGATAGTGTTTATATCCCATATATAAGGGATGACAAAAACTACACACTAATTGATACGGCAGGTGTGCGTCGCCGTAAAAATATTACAGAGGCGGCAGAGAAGTTCTCTATCGTTAAGACACTGCAAGCGGTTAATGATGCTCATGTCGTTGTGTTTGTGATTGATGCTCGAGAAGGGGTTACTGAGCAAGATATGCACATGCTCAGCTTTGTCATCGATAGCGGTCGTTCTATGGTTATCGCACTTAACAAGTGGGATGGCATGACAGGTGAAGAGAAAGCAAAAGTAAAAGAGCAAATTGAAAGAAAGCTAGAGTTTGCAGATTTTGCGGAAATGCATTTTATCTCAGCATTGCACGGAAGTAATGTCGGCAATATGTACGACTCAGTCGATGAAGCATACGAATATGCAATGGCGAAGTGGTCAACGAGTAAGTTAACTCGACTACTAGAAGATGTGGTAGCTGACCATCAACCTCCAATGGTTAAAGGTCGCCGCATTAAATTGCGTTATGCGCACCAAGGTGGCTCTAACCCACCAGTGATCGTAATTCACGGTAATCAGACAAAATCTCTACCAGGTTCTTATAAGCGATACTTAGAAAATAAATTCATCCAAGTTTTGGGTATTAAAGGCACGCCTATTCGTTTTGAATTCAAGTCGAGTGAAAACCCCTTTGAAGGAAAGCAGAATCTGCTGAGTAGTCGGCAATTGGCTAAAAAAGAGCGTTTCCGTGATCACGTAAGGCAGTTGAAAAAAGCTAATAAAAAGAAAAAAGCTAAGTACAAAAAATGAGCGACAGTTCTAGCCTTCCTATAGGCGTATTTGATTCAGGTGTAGGTGGACTGACTGTACTAAATGCGCTTAGGCAACGTTTGCCTTCAGAGAACCTTCTTTATCTAGGTGATACCGCTCGGGTTCCTTACGGCACTAAAAGTGCTGCATCAGTGACCCGATATGCAGAGCAAGCAGCAACTGCGTTGGTAGAGCGTAAAATAAAACTATTAGTGATTGCTTGTAATACTGCTTCAGCGGTTGCTGTTGAGCCTTTACAAGCAATTTATCCGCAGCTAGCTGTTATGGGTGTGGTAGGTCCAGGGGCTGAGGCCGGTTGTGAAGTAACGCGTAATAACAATATAGGTATTATCGCAACCGAGAGTACGGTTAATAATCAGGCCTATCAAAACGCAATTCTTAAACTAAATCCTGAAGCGTCTGTTTCTGCAGAAGCTTGCTCCTTATTTGTAGCTTTGGCGGAAGAAGGATGGCACGAAGGTGAGTTAGTTGAGCAGATTGTGGGTAAGTGCCTTCAACCACTTAAACATAGAGGCTTAGGTAAAATTGATACTCTTGTTTTAGGCTGTACCCATTTTCCAGCTTTAAAATCGAGTATTTCTGCTGTGATGGGTGAAGAGGTTACTTTAGTTGATTCTGCAGAAACTACGGCAAATGCCGTTGAGAAAACATTAGAAAAATCAAGATTGCTAAATGTCTCATCGAAAAAAGGCGAAGTTGAGTTTTTAGTTACAGATGATCCTTTAAGGTTTGCTCGAGTTGCGACTAACTTTTTTTCTGAAAGTATTGATGTTGGCGAAATACAGCAGGTAGATATTCAGCATTTCAGTACACCAGACTAAATGTACTAAACAGAAGGCGCGGAAGTAAAAACTCAGCGCCTTTTTTGTATCTGTTGACTAGTATTTATACACCGCTGATTAGTCCTTAATCGATTGGTAGCGTTTTGTAAGTTTTTTATAACTTTTTTCAGTTTTTTGAAGATTAGCTGTTGACGCATTTTTAGATGTCTGTAGAATTCGCCGTCCTTGCTTAGGGAGGCCGCTTTTTAAGGGGCTTCAGAGCTGAGTGAGGTGCTTAGTAAGTGATTGAAAACATTGGTTTTTAAGATCGCTTACAGAGCAGGATTCAAAGTCCGGTTGCTGAGTAAAAACTTTTTACAAAATTGCAAAATAAACGGTTGACTTTGAATGAGCGCAAAGTAGAATATGCGCCTCGCTTGAGACGAAACGCTGGTTCAGCGGAGAGTCAAGAAAGCAACGCTCTTTAACAATTTGATCAGATAATTCGTGTGGGCGCTTGTTGAGAAGAAGCAAACTTTTTCTAGACAAGCAACCAAGTGAATTCATTTAAAGCGATTTACAAAGGTTTAACGTTCTTAAGAATGTTATCCGGTTGTTTAGTACTAGAGCCCGTTACCACATTCCTGGTAACACAAATGATTTAAACTGAAGAGTTTGATCATGGCTCAGATTGAACGCTGGCGGCAGGCCTAACACATGCAAGTCGAACGGTAACATGACTAGCTTGCTAGTTGATGACGAGTGGCGGACGGGTGAGTAACGCGTAGGAATCTACCCAGTAGCGGGGGATAAGCCAGAGAAATTTGGTCTAATACCGCATACGCCCTACGGGGGAAAGCAGGGGATCTTCGGACCTTGCACTATTGGATGAGCCTGCGTGAGATTAGCTAGTTGGTGAGGTAATGGCTCACCAAGGCGACGATCTCTAGCTGGTCTGAGAGGATGATCAGCCACACTGGAACTGAGACACGGTCCAGACTCCTACGGGAGGCAGCAGTGGGGAATATTGCACAATGGGCGCAAGCCTGATGCAGCCATGCCGCGTGTGTGAAGAAGGCCCTAGGGTTGTAAAGCACTTTCAGCAGTGAGGAAAGGTTAGTAGTTAATACCTGCTAGCTGTGACGTTAACTGCAGAAGAAGCACCGGCTAACTCCGTGCCAGCAGCCGCGGTAATACGGAGGGTGCGAGCGTTAATCGGAATTACTGGGCGTAAAGCGCGCGTAGGTGGATTGGTCAGTCAGATGTGAAAGCCCAGGGCTCAACCTTGGAACTGCACCTGATACTGCCAATCTAGAATACGGTAGAGGGTAGTGGAATTTCCTGTGTAGCGGTGAAATGCGTAGATATAGGAAGGAACACCAGTGGCGAAGGCGACTACCTGGACCGATATTGACACTGAGGTGCGAAAGCGTGGGGAGCAAACAGGATTAGATACCCTGGTAGTCCACGCCGTAAACGATGTCTACTAGCCGTTGGGAGACTTGATCTTTTAGTGGCGCAGCTAACGCGATAAGTAGACCGCCTGGGGAGTACGGCCGCAAGGTTAAAACTCAAATGAATTGACGGGGGCCCGCACAAGCGGTGGAGCATGTGGTTTAATTCGACGCAACGCGAAGAACCTTACCAACTCTTGACATCCAGAGAAGTTACTAGAGATAGTTTCGTGCCTTCGGGAACTCTGAGACAGGTGCTGCATGGCTGTCGTCAGCTCGTGTTGTGAAATGTTGGGTTAAGTCCCGTAACGAGCGCAACCCTTGTCCTTATTTGCCAGCACTTCGGGTGGGAACTCTAAGGAGACTGCCGGTGACAAACCGGAGGAAGGTGGGGACGACGTCAAGTCATCATGGCCCTTACGAGTTGGGCTACACACGTGCTACAATGGCCGGTACAGAGGGCCGCGAACCTGCGAGGGTAAGCTAATCTCAGAAAACCGGTCGTAGTCCGGATTGGAGTCTGCAACTCGACTCCATGAAGTCGGAATCGCTAGTAATCGCGAATCAGAATGTCGCGGTGAATACGTTCCCGGGCCTTGTACACACCGCCCGTCACACCATGGGAGTGGATTGCACCAGAAGTAGCTAGCTTAACCTTCGGGAGGGCGGTTACCACGGTGTGGTTCATGACTGGGGTGAAGTCGTAACAAGGTAGCCCTAGGGGAACCTGGGGCTGGATCACCTCCTTAAACGAAAGCCGATTCTCGGCAAGCGTTCACACGAATTATCTGATCAGAGAAGTTAAGAGCAACGGTGTAGGCTTGTAGCTCAGCTGGTTAGAGCGCACCCCTGATAAGGGTGAGGTCGGTGGTTCAAGTCCACTCAGGCCTACCAATCAATAGCCTTACTGTTTTTCTTGGGGCTATAGCTCAGCTGGGAGAGCGCCTGCTTTGCACGCAGGAGGTCTGCGGTTCGATCCCGCATAGCTCCACCATCATCCTCTGGATGAGAAGGAAGAGTTTTAAAACATATTGTCGTTTAAGACATTATCTTTTAAAGCTTTTTTGCTTTAAACGCTCTTTAACAATTTGGATTTGATTCATTTGATTTAGATTTAAGACATGTAGTTTTACTGCATGCGCCAATTCGGCGAAATCTATCGTTACTAGCAATACAAGTTACTGTGATTCCAGACGCCTTCGGGTTATATGGTCAAGTGACTAAGCGTGCACGGTGGATGCCTTGGCAGTCAGAGGCGATGAAGGACGTTGTAACCTGCGATAAGGTTCGGGGAGGTGGTAAACAACCTTTGATCCGGACATTTCCGAATGGGGAAACCCACCTATTTATAGGTATCTTTTAACTGAATACATAGGTTATTAGAGGCGAACCTGGGGAACTGAAACATCTAAGTACCCAGAGGAAAAGAAATCAACCGAGATTCCCTAAGTAGCGGCGAGCGAACGGGGACTAGCCCTTAAGCTTTATTAGATTTAACAGAACACTCTGGAAAGTGTGGCCATAGTGGGTGATAGCCCCGTATGTGAAAGGTCTTTTAAAGTGAAATCGAGTAGGACGGCACACGTGAAACGCTGTCTGAATATGGGGGGACCATCCTCCAAGGCTAAATACTCCTGACTGACCGATAGTGAACCAGTACCGTGAGGGAAAGGCGAAAAGAACCCCTGTGAGGGGAGTGAAATAGACCCTGAAACCGTGTACGTACAAGCAGTGGGAGCCGTTTTCGGACGGTGACTGCGTACCTTTTGTATAATGGGTCAGCGACTTACTTTTAGTGGCAAGGTTAAGCATTTGCGGAGCCGTAGGGAAACCGAGTCTTAATAGGGCGTCCAGTCGCTAGGAGTAGACCCGAAACCGAGTGATCTATCCATGGGCAGGTTGAAGATGCAGTAACATGCATTGGAGGACCGAACCGACTGTCGTTGAAAAGCCAGCGGATGACTTGTGGATAGGAGTGAAAGGCTAATCAAACTCGGAGATAGCTGGTTCTCCTCGAAAACTATTTAGGTAGTGCCTCGTGTCTAACCATGGGGGGTAGAGCACTGTTTCGGCTAGGGGTCATCCCGACTTACCAACCCGATGCAAACTCCGAATACCCATGAGTTCAATCACGGGAGACACACGGCGGGTGCTAACGTCCGTCGTGGAAAGGGAAACAACCCAGACCGTCAGCTAAGGTCCCAAAGTTTATGCTAAGTGGGAAACGATGTGGGAAGGCTTAGACAGCTAGGAGGTTGGCTTAGAAGCAGCCACCCTTTAAAGAAAGCGTAATAGCTCACTAGTCGAGTCGGCCCGCGCGGAAGATATAACGGGGCTAAGCATAACACCGAAGCTACGGATGCACTTTGTGCATGGTAGAGGAGCGTTCTGTAAGCTGTTGAAGCGGAAGCTGTAAGGCACCGTGGAGGTATCAGAAGTGCGAATGCTGACATGAGTAACGATAAGGGAGGTGAAAACCCTCCCCGCCGGAAGACCAAGGGTTCCTATCCAACGCTATTCGAGGTAGGGTGAGTCGGCCCCTAAGGAGAGGCTGAAGAGCGTATCCGATGGGAAACAGGTTAATATTCCTGTACTGCTCATAACTGCGATGGGGGGACGGAGAAGGCTAGGCTAGCGCGGCGTTGGTTGTCCGCGTTTAAGATAGTAGGTTTAGAGCTTAGGTAAATCCGGGCTCTTTTAAGACCGAGAATCGATGACGAGGTCCTTTATGGACTGAAGTAGTTGATGCCATGCTTCCAGGAAAATCCTCTAAGCTTCAGGTTATGACTAACCGTACCCTAAACCGACACAGGTGGTCAGGTAGAGAATACTAAGGCGTATGAGAAAACTCGGGTGAAGGAACTAGGCAAAATGGCACCGTAACTTCGGGAGAAGGTGCGCCGGTTTTGGTGATGGGACTTGCTCCCTAAGCTGAGGCCGGTCGAAGATACCAGGTGGCTGCGACTGTTTATTAAAAACATAGCACTCTGCAAACTCGAAAGAGGACGTATAGGGTGTGACGCCTGCCCGGTGCCGGAAGGTTAATTGATGGGGTTAGCGCTTGCGCGAAGCTCTTGATCGAAGCCCCGGTAAACGGCGGCCGTAACTATAACGGTCCTAAGGTAGCGAAATTCCTTGTCGGGTAAGTTCCGACCTGCACGAATGGCGTAACGATGGCCACACTGTCTCCACCCGAGACTCAGTGAAATTGAAATAGCTGTTAAGATGCAGTTTACCCGCGGCTAGACGGAAAGACCCCGTGAACCTTTACTACAGCTTCACAGTGGACTTTGACATTACTTGTGTAGAATAGCTGGGAGGCTTTGAAACCCTGTCGCCAGATAGGGTGGAGCCACCTTTGAAATACCAGCCTGGTAATGTTGAGGTTCTAACCCAGTTCCCTAAGCGGGATCGGGGACATTGTGTGGTGGGTAGTTTGACTGGGGCGGTCTCCTCCCAAAGAGTAACGGAGGAGCACGAAGGTACCCTCAGCATGGTCGGAAATCATGCAATGAGCGCAAGAGTAGAAGGGTGCTTGACTGCGAGACAGACACGTCGAGCAGGTACGAAAGTAGGTTCTAGTGATCCGGTGGTTCTGTATGGAAGGGCCATCGCTCAACGGATAAAAGGTACTCCGGGGATAACAGGCTGATACCGCCCAAGAGTTCACATCGACGGCGGTGTTTGGCACCTCGATGTCGGCTCATCACATCCTGGGGCTGAAGCCGGTCCCAAGGGTATGGCTGTTCGCCATTTAAAGTGGTACGCGAGCTGGGTTTAGAACGTCGTGAGACAGTTCGGTCCCTATCTGCCGTGGGCGTTTGAGATTTGAGAAGAGTTGCTCCTAGTACGAGAGGACCGGAGTGAACGAACCTCTGGTGTACCGGTTGTGATGCCAATTGCATTGCCGGGTAGCTACGTTCGGACGGGATAACCGCTGAAAGCATCTAAGCGGGAAGCCTCCTTCAAGATGAGATCTCACTGGGAACTTGATTCCCCTAAAGGGCCGTTGAAGACTACGACGTTGATAGGTTGGGTGTGGAAGCGCTGTGAGGCGTTGAGCTAACCAATACTAATTGCCCGTGAGGCTTGACCATATAACGCCCAAGGCGTTTGGCAAGTGACTTGTAAGATATGTAAGACGATAGAGAGTAACGAATTAGCGCGTAGTTAAGCTACAGTCGAAGAACTATCTAGATCAAATAAAAGAAGAATCAGATCTAAGTTGTAACAGTTTTGCTTGGCGACCATAGAGTTGTGGAACCACCTGAATCCATCCCGAACTCAGACGTGAAACGCAACATCGCCGATGGTAGTGTGGGGCTTCCCCATGTGAGAGTAGGTCATCGCCAAGCATTTAATTAAGAGAAAACCCCGGTCACGCTGTGATCGGGGTTTTTTCGTGTTGGGCTAAAAATACGGTTAAGAGCAGATAGGACCGGCTTGAAGCGGATAAAACCAGGCAGCTTGGTAAGGATGAGTTGTCTTAATTAATCCTAATATTAAACTGAATGCTGTCCTTAGCTGTCCTTAGCTGTCCTTAGCTGTCCTTAGCTGTCCTTAGCTGTCCTTAGCTGTCCTTTATTGCTGCAGGCTTAGTGTATTAACTATGTCTTCTTTGAGATCTGCATAGTCGAAATCGCTAATTCCAAGAAAGTTTAAGATGGGCATTATCTTGAGAGTATCTTCTTTTGGATCTGGTATACGCCAGAAATGGCGGTAAGCATCGCTGATATCTCGTGCTAAAAGAAGCATGCATAATTTTAGGCGCATCTCTTCTTTCTCGTCAGCTGGTTCTCTGAAGGTTTGTTCGTAATAAGGCTGTCTGCTGATAGCTTCGGCAGTAGATTCGCCTATATTCCATTTTCTAGCCAGCTCAGCGCTTAATTGATAATGGCTCACGCCATATAGAGCAATCTCTTGCTCATTAAGCTCTGTCAAACTTGCGCCATTCAGCTCTCTTAGTTTGTCTTTGAACTCTGGTTTAGCTTGCATTAACAGAGGGATACCGCTGTCATGTAACATGCCTAGTGTATATGTTTCATCTGGATCTAGATTTGTAAACTGATTTGCCAAAGCTGCAGTAATTCGGGCTACTTCTGTTGCAGTGTCCCAAAAGCGTTCCATTGGGCCTATTGCTGAAAGGCTATTTTTTAATGCAGCAAGTTGTACAATATTGAATACACGCTTAATGCCTAAAAGTGCTACAGCACGTTCTACAGAAGATATCTCGGTACGTATACCGAAATAAGATGAATTAACTGTTGCTATAACAGAGCTATATAAAGCTACATCCTGTTTAATTAAATTACATATCCCTTTTATGTCGGGATCCGGCTGTCTCAAGGCCTCAGTAATACCGATGAGTACTTCAGGGCGTGCTGGAATGACATAGCTCGTTGATTGTTCAGAAACAGGAGGCATACAGTCCTTCTCAAATAGTTGTTAAAATACAACTTACTTTATTCAATGGTAGCTGACAATTTTTAATTGTATTCAAAAGCTTAGCTTAGACAAATTATCTGGCTAGGATTATATAATTAACTTTTAGTCTTGCAGATCAAATAGGTCGTTAGATGTTAAATATTGCTGCTTTTACTTTTAACTACGATCAGCTTGAAGATCGCATTTTACTGGTAGGCAATCTAAGTAATGGTCAGCAAAGAATTGATTTCTGGCTAACTCGAAAACTCGTCTTGCGCTTGCTTGACGCTGCTCAGGGCTTGCTAGAAAAGACTGTTAGCGAAATTGTTGATGCCCCAGTACAGCAAAAAATGCATATGGCTCAGTTTCATCACGAAGATGCTCAGCAAGCGCTCCAGGTTCAGCGTGAAAATACAAAAGTTATTGCCGAAAGTGCATTTCTACTTAGTCGTTTGGATATTAGTCATCATGAGGGGCAATATAAATTGTTGTTCTTTTCTGGCAGCGATGAACCTATTGCCGTTAGTGTTTTAAACTATCAGGAACTTCATCAGATCTTTCACCTATTACATCGTGGTGCTGTAGGTCTAGACTGGGGTGTTTCAGCAGAATTGTTTCAATCCTCTAATCAGCCTCAAACTCTACAATGATCGAATCAAAACCTTTCATTGCGCGTGGGTCTAAAACTCAGCGTTGTCAGTCTTGTCTTTTGTCTGTTCGCGCTTGCATTTGTGACTACAAACTTCAGTACGATGCTTTAGCGAGTTTTTACTTGCTTATGCATCATGACGAAACATTTAAGCCTACGAATACGGGTCGTCTTATTGAGGACTGTATTGCCGACACGCAGCGATTTAAATGGTCAAGGACTGAGCCTAGCCAGCGGTTGCTTGAGGCAATAAATCATGAGGCTATAGACCCTTATATTGTTTTTCCTGAGGGCGATGACTATCAGGGTAGGATGGTAGATTTTGAGCTCAAGCCCGGAAAAAAGCCGGTTTTCATCATCCTTGATGGTACTTGGCGTCAAGCTAGGCGTATGTTTAGGCATAGCCGTTATTTAGACCACCTCCCTGTTATCCAACCCCAAGTAACTTCTACCTCTCAGTATAAGTTGCGTAAGGCGCCTGTTGTTGGTCAATTGTGTACGGCTGAAGTCGCTGTTGAAATGTTAAAACTAGCCGGGGATCAAAAAGGGGCTGAAATAATGTCAGATTATTTTTCAGTCTTTAATAGCCATTATCGGGCGGCACGTTTAAATCGACCGCTTGACGATGATGCAGAAGAGAAGAAGCGTTTAAAGACCTATCAGCTCGCTCTGAAGGTTTGATAGGTCTAGGATTTAGCTTTCTAACCAGAAGGTAACTGGTCCATCATTGACTAATGACACGGCCATGTCTGCAGCGAAGATGCCTGTTTCAACGTCCTTGTGCTGTTGTTCGGCTTGCTTTACAAAATAGTTGTATAGCTTTTCACCATGCTCTGGCGATGCGCCGGAAGAGAAGCTGGGGCGAAGCCCTTTTTTAGTGTCTGCAACAATCGTGAATTGAGAGACAACGAGCAGTCCACCATTGATTTGTTGTAGGTTGAGATTCATTTTTCCTTCTTCGTCAGAAAAAATCCGGTAACCAAGTATTTTCTTAAGTAGTTTGTTCGCATCTGCTTCGGTGTCATCTTTCTCAACACCAAGTAGTAATAGAATGCCTTGGTTGATCTTCCCTACGGTTTCAGCGTCTACTTCAACGCTTGCAGATTTGACTCGTTGGATTAGTGCTTTCATATTTAGGTTTTATTGTGTCCGCATGTCTTATGCCAATGAGATGGCGAAGTTATCTGTTGCACGAATTAGATTGTCAGTAATTCCAGGTTCGAAAGCTGAGTGGCCTGCATCTCTTACGATGTGAAACTCTGACTGAGGTAAAGCGTCATAAAGGGCTTGAGCTTGTTCGATGGGGCACACCATATCGTAGCGGCCATGTACGATTACTGTTTTGATTTCTTCTATTTTGGAGCAATTATTAATGATTTGGTTAGGCTCGATAAAGGCTTTATTTATAAAGAAATGTGCTTCTATTCTCGCCATTGCAAGCGCTACGTGAGGGTCTGCAAAATGATCAATGATATCGTTGTTTGGGTCCAGAGTGGAGCAGCGACCTTCCCAAATAGACCATGCTTTTGCTGCAGACATTCGAGCGATCTCATTGGATGAGGTTAAGCGCTTGTAATAGGCTTTGAGCATGTCCTTACGCTCAGTGCTAGGAATGACCTGCTCGTACTCTTTCCAATAGTCGGGGAAAATTGCACTTGCACCCCGTTGATAAAACCAATGGATATCCTGATCACGACAGAGGAAAATTCCTCTAAGAATCATACCGGATACACGGTCTGGATGTGCTTGAGCGTATAGAAGGCTGAGCGTAGAGCCCCAGGAGCCGCCGAATAGTAACCATTTATCCACATTTAGGTGTTTTCTGATTACTTCCATGTCTGCTATTAGGTCAGTGGTCGTATTGTTTGTGAGATCTGAATGGGGTGCAGAGTTGCCGCAACCGCGCTGATCAAACAAAATGATTCGATATTTCTCGGGATCAAAAAAGCTTCGATGTGCTGGTGCAGTCCCGCCGCCAGGGCCTCCGTGAACAAATAGTGCTGGAATACCTTGGGGGTTGCCACTTTCCTCTACATAAAGGTTGTGGGTATCAGAAACCTTTAGCTGAAATTCGTTATAGGGATGTATTTCAGGGTAGGGAATGCGCATATAGCCTCCGGCACAGATCGACGTCCTAGTTTTTAAGTATAGTGAGCTAGTTGTGTCAGAGCTACGGTATTGGAAAATAAAAAAGGCAGCTCAAGGCTGCCTTTTTATCATAGAGAAAATCTCTTACTTGTTCTTCGCGCGCTTACGTTCGTTCTCTTTAAGAAGCTTTTTACGTAGGCGGATGAAGTTAGGTGTAACTTCTACCAATTCGTCATCTTCGATGAAATCTAGCGCTTGCTCCAGTGTGAATTTTACAGGAGGTGTCAGCTGAATGTTTTCATCAGAACCAGAAGCACGAACGTTAGTTAGCTGCTTACCTTTAGTTGGGTTTACAGCTAGATCGTTATTACGACTGTGGATGCCTAGTAGCATACCTTCGTAAACTTCAACGTTTGGCTCGATACATAGACGACCGCGGTCTTGTAGGTTCCATAGTGCATAGCCAAGAGCTTTACCAGTAACCATAGATACAAGCACGCCATTGATACGGCTAACAACTTCACCTTCTTTAACTGGACCGTAGTGATCGAAGATAGAAGTCATGATGCCTGTACCTGAAGTCATTGTCAGGAACAGAGAGCGGAAGCCGATAAGGCCGCGAGATGGAATCATGAACGTTAGACGTACACGGCCTTTGCCGTCTACTTCCATGTTTGTCATGTCGCCTTTACGCTTGCCTAGTTCTTCAATAACAGAACCTTGGTGCTCGTCTTCAACGTCGATCATAACCATTTCGTATGGTTCGTGGATTTCACCATCGACTTCTTTCTGAATTACTTCTGGACGAGATACACCAAGTTCGAAGCCTTCACGACGCATTGTTTCAATCAATACGGACAGGTGAAGTTCACCACGTCCAGAAACTTTGAATTTCTCTGGGGTTTCACCATCTTCTACGCGTAGGGCAACGTTGTGGATAAGTTCACGATCTAGACGCTCTTTGATGTTACGGCTAGTTACAAACTTACCATCCTGACCTGCGAACGGAGAGTCGTTAACCTGGAACGTCATAGATACTGTTGGCTCATCTACGCTTAGCGCTGGTAGAGCTTCAACTTTATCAGGGTCACAGATAGTGTCAGAGATGTTTAGAGCGTCAATACCAGTAACACAGATAATGTCACCAGCAGTTGCGCTTTCTACTTCTACACGTTCTAGGCCGTGATAGCCCATGATCTTAAGGATGCGTCCGCTACGAACAGCGCCTTCACGATCAATAACTTTAACTTGAGTATTTGTGTTGATAGTACCGCGAGTAACTCGGCCAACACCGATAACGCCAAGGTAGCTGTTGTAGTCCAGTGCAGATACTTGCATCTGGAGTGGGCCATCAACGTCTACTTTTGGTGGATCCACATGCTCAACGATTGCTTCGAAAAGCGGCGTCATATCATCAGACATATCGTCTGGCTCTAGACCTGCAATACCGTTTAGTGCAGATGCGTAAACAATTGGGAAGTCCAGTTGCTCATCAGTAGCGCCTAGGCTATCGAATAGATCAAATACTTGATCGATAACCCAATCAGGACGTGCTCCTGGGCGGTCAATCTTGTTGATTACAACGATTGGGCGCAGGCCTTGGTCAAATGCTTTCTGAGTAACGAAGCGTGTTTGTGGCATTGGGCCGTCAACAGCGTCAACTAGTAGGCATACACAGTCAACCATAGACAGTACGCGCTCTACTTCACCACCGAAGTCGGCGTGTCCAGGAGTGTCCACAATGTTGATGCGGTAGTCGTTCCATTTAATGGCTGTGTTTTTTGCCAAAATGGTAATGCCGCGCTCTTTCTCCTGGTCGTTGGAGTCCATGATGCGCTCAGTGCCTTCATCACGACGGCCTAGTGTGCCAGATTGTGCAAGCAGCTTATCAACCAAGGTTGTTTTACCGTGGTCAACGTGCGCGATGATAGCGATGTTTCTTAGCTTTTCGATCACGTGTGTATACCTGTGAGATATTTTTGCGAATGCGGAATTATACGTGTTTATAGATAAATTACTGCATATTTCTTAATCAAATCTGCAGAGTTTTTGTTTTTCTTAATTCTAACCAGATAAGTAGATTGATCTGAGTAGGAATTAAGTTAAAAACAGGCTCATTATAAGTGGGCGTTTTTAATAAGGTTGGAGTATATTATAGGCCCATAACGGTGCGTAAAAATTGATTTAACAAGATTTGCACTATTATGGTGCATTAAAATTGCTTGTGTTCAATTTTGGTGCGGCGCTTTTGGTGCATTTATGCTGCAAGTGCCTCTAATTACGGAGGAATGCTGGTTTTTCTTTTCTGGCACACTTGTTGCTTTGTCCTAAGCCGATAATTAATTCTGATTTCTTTAGGCTGACAATGTTCAGCCTGGTAATTACTAAGTGGAGAAAGTCTCATGTCAGAGAAGACTCTGAATCTGATCAAAGAAAGCAATGCTAAGTGGATTGACCTACGTTTCACCGACTCTCACGGTAAAGAGCAGCACGTAACTATCCCAGTTTCCGACATGGGCGATGACTTCTTTGAAGAAGGTAAAATGTTCGATGGTTCATCCATCTCAGGTTGGAAAGGTATTAACGATTCCGACATGATCCTGATGCCGGACGACAGCGCTTCTCTGCTGGATCCATTCTCTGAAGCTACTACTGTAATCGTTCGTTGTAACATCGTTGAGCCAGCTACTGGTCAAGGTTACGAGCGTGACCCACGTTCTGTAGCTAAGCGTGCAGAAGAGTACCTTAAGTCTACAGGTATTGCTGACACAGCTATGTTTGGTCCTGAGCCAGAATTCTTCGTATTTGACGAAGTGAAATGGCACGCAGACATCTCTGGTTGTGGTTACACAATTGCTTCTGAAGAAGCGTCTTGGGCGTCTAGCCACAAGATCGAAGGTGGTAACACTGGTCACCGTCCACGTGTTAAAGGCGGTTACTTCCCAGTACCACCAATTGATTCTCTTCACGACCTACGTGGCGCTATGTGTGACGCGATGGAAGCGATGGATCTTGAAATTGAAGTACACCACCACGAAGTAGCAACTGCTGGTCAGTGTGAAATCGGTGTTGGTGCGAACACTTTGACTGCTAAAGCGGACGAAGTTCAGGTTCTTAAGTACTGTGTACACAACGTTGCACACGCTTACGGCAAAACAGCTACATTCATGCCTAAGCCACTAGTTGGTGACAACGGTTCTGGTATGCACGTTCACATGTCTCTATCTAAAGACGGTGTTAACCTGTTTGCTGGCGATGCATACGCGGGTATGTCTGAAACTGCTCTTTACTACATTGGCGGTATCATCAAGCACGCTAAAGCGCTTAACGCTTTGACTAACTCTTCTACTAACGCTTACAAGCGTCTAGTACCAGGTTTCGAAGCTCCAGTTATGCTTGCTTACTCTGCACGTAACCGTTCTGCTTCAATCCGTATCCCATACGTGACTAGCCCTAAAGCACGTCGTGTAGAAGCGCGTTTCCCAGATCCATCTGCGAACCCATACCTATGTTTCTCTGCACTAATGATGGCTGGTCTTGACGGTATCAAGAACAAGATCCACCCTGGCGATGCTGCAGACAAAGACCTTTACGATCTACCAGCTGAAGAAGCTGCTGAGATCCCACAGGTTGCTTCATCTCTAGAAGAAGCTCTAAACGCTCTTGAAGAAGATCGTGAGTTCTTGACTCAAGGTGGCGTATTCACTGACGACATGCTTGATGCATTCATCGCGCTTAAGCGTGAAGAAGTTGAGAAAGTGAACATGACTACTCACCCAGTTGAATTTGACCTGTACTACTCTGTATAAGTCTTAATTCTTCTGAAAAAAAGCCTCCCTTGTGGAGGCTTTTTTGTTTTTAAATCTTACCCTTATGCACTTATTTAGTGTCGATTAAAATCTAAATAACATTCAATGCACTAAGATGGTGCGCTATCATTTTTAAGCAGCTACACTCAATATTAGAATAGTCAGTAATGGTGCTGCCTGAGAGCAATTTAGGGCAGTGGTGAAACTTGGTTTACTTTTTGCAGAAGTAAACTTAAGTAAAAGAGTGTAGGTCGATGCCAGTAATAGATTTTCATAAACAGATAATAGAAAACCTTTCTACAGCGGTGGTTTTGCTGGATGGCAACCTCAATGTGGAATATGCCAATCCTGCGGCTGAGATGCTGTTAGAGGCGAGTTTGCGTCGTTTGTCTCAAGTGTCTGTAGCGGAGTGGTTCTCACCAGAGGAACATGGCATTGAAGATCTACGCGCTTGTATTGAAACGGGTCATCCATACACTCGCCGTGAAGCTAAATTGGTGACTCAGAGTGGCAGTGTACTAACGGTTGATTATTCAATTAATCCATTGTTCTGGTTGAGCGGTCGACAGCTCCTGATTGAGATAGAAGCGAGAGACCGCTTGATGAGAATTGAGCGTGAGGAAGACCTTTTAACTCAACACGATACTGCCAGATCCCTAGTGCGTGGCATGGCGCATGAAATTAAGAATCCTTTGGGTGGAATTCGTGGTGCTGCGCAATTACTAGAACGAGAACTCCCAGATCCTGCGTTGCATGATTATACCCGCGTTATCATTGAAGAAGCTGATCGTTTAAGGAACTTAGTGGATCGTCTTTTAGGTCCGCGGAAGTTACCTAAGTTGGAAGATGTAAATATTCATGCGATCCTCGAGCGAGTTTGTCAGCTAATCGAAGCTGAAACAAAAGGTTCTGTGTCTTTGTTGCGAGATTATGATCCGAGCATTCCTGAGTTTACTGGTGATTCAGAGCAGCTTATCCAAGCGGTATTGAATATCCTGCGTAATAGTATGCAGGCAATGCAAGGGGCAGGGACCGTCGATCCAACTATACAAATTAAGACTCGGGCTTTCCGTCAAATTACATTGGGCGCAGAAAAACACCGTTTGGTGTGTAGTGTCGAAATTGTGGATAACGGCCCAGGAATTCCAGAAGAGATACTCAGTAAGATTTTCTACCCTATGGTAAGTGGGCGTGCAGAAGGAACCGGCCTTGGCTTGTCGATTGCGCAATCGATTATCAATCAGCATCAAGGATTGATTGAGTGTGAAACTCAGCCAGGGGAAACCAAATTTCAACTATTCATACCTTTGGAGATAAGTCATGAACCTGTCAGGTAAAATCTGGATTGTCGATGATGATCGTTCAATTCGTTGGGTGCTTGAAAAAGCAATGGCAGTAGAAGGGCTTCAAACCGAAGTTTTTGATAGTGCAGATGCTTTATTGGCTCAGCTAGAACGTGAAGTACCAGATGCCATCATTAGTGATATTCGCATGCCTGGAACAGACGGTCTGCAGTTGCTGGAGAAAATTCAAGAAACTCACCCGCAAGTTCCGATCATTATTATGACGGCACACTCCGATTTAGATTCTGCTGTGGCTTCTTATCAGGGTGGTGCATTTGAGTATTTACCTAAACCATTTGATGTAGATGATGCTGTTGCTTTAACTAAGCGCGCCTTGGCGCATGCGATTGAGCAACGAGAGCAGGTAGCAGAGCAAGCTGCTGAAGAAGGTACAGAGATTATTGGTGAAGCGCCTGCTATGCAGGAGGTTTTTCGTGCGATTGGTCGTCTATCTCAATCAAATATTACGGTTCTAATTAATGGTGAATCTGGTACGGGTAAAGAGCTTGTCGCGCACGCGCTGCATAAGCATAGCCCGCGTAGAGATAGGTCTTTCATTCCTCTGAATATGGCGGCGATCCCTCATGATCTGATTGAGTCAGAATTGTTTGGTCATGAGAAAGGTGCCTTTACGGGGGCAGCAGCGGCTCGACGTGGTCGATTTGAGCAGGCAGATGGCGGTACGCTTTTTCTAGATGAAATTGGTGATATGCCTGCTGATGCTCAAACGCGTTTGTTGAGGGTGTTGGCTGATAGTGAATTCTATCGTGTTGGCGGTCATACCGCTGTGAAGGTTGATGTTCGTATTATCGCGGCTACCCATCAGGATTTAGAAAAGTTGGTGGCTGAAGGTCGTTTCCGTGAAGATTTATTCCATCGTCTTAACGTTATCCGTGTTCACCTGCCTAAGTTAGCTGAGCGACGTGAAGATATACCGCGTTTAGCGCGCCATTTCTTGAGTATGGCTGCTGAAGAGCTAGATGTGGAGCCAAAGATACTTGCTACTGACACGGAAAGTTATATGTGTAATTTGGCATGGCAAGGTAACGTTAGGCAGTTGGAAAACACTTGTCGCTGGTTGACGGTAATGGCGACTGGCCGAGAAGTGCTCATTGATGATTTGCCGCCAGAGCTTATGCAAAGTAGTGAATCAGAAACAGCTGTGGCGGGTGATTGGGAATTGTCATTGCGCAATTGGGCTGATCAGCAGTTGGGGCTTGGTCATCGCAATCTATTGGATACTGCAGTGCCTGCTTTTGAAAAAATTATGATTGAGACTGCGCTCAAGCATACAGCAGGACGTCGACGCGATGCTGCAGAACTTCTGGGTTGGGGGCGTAATACTCTAACGCGGAAAATTAAAGAGCTGGGTATGGACGAAGATAAAGGCGATGATCAGGAGGTTGCCTAAGTTATTCCTTTACAGCCATAACCACGTTTTTTGAATTCATATATAATCCCTGCAGCTTTTAAACTGCGGGGATTTTTTTATGCTTCATGTTGTCCTATTCGAACCTGAAATACCGCCAAATACCGGTAATATTATTAGGCTTTGTGCTAATACAGGTTTTCATCTTCATCTTGTTGAGCCTTTAGGTTTTGACTTTGATGATAAGCGGTTGCGTCGTGCAGGCTTGGATTATCATGAATTTGCTGCAGTTAAAATACACCCTGATTTAGAAACCTGCCTGGCCGAAATAGAGCCTAGAAAGGTTTGGGCGTTAACGACAAAAGGTAAAACCTGCTACACCAAAGCAGATTACCAAGCAGGCGATGTTTTGTTGTTGGGTCCGGAGACTCGAGGTTTGCCTGTTGAGGTGAGAGAGAGCTTCCCTAGTGAGCAGTGGTTGCGAATGCCGATGAAAGAAGCAAGCCGTAGTATGAACCTTTCTAATGCTAGTGCTGTGGTTGTTTATGAGGCTTGGCGGCAGTTGGGTTTTGAAGGTTCGAGCGATGGTTAGTTTAAGTGCTGTTCTACATATAGATACTTAATTGTTGGTATAGCGACTATAGTGAAAGGAACTACATGACGGCCAGTAACTCTATGCAGCATGCTTTTATAGTGACGAAGATAGAAGCCTACCTAACTGAACAGGCGGGCGAGGTTTTTAAACTGCATGTCACCGATTATAGGGAGCGTGCGGTATGGCTGTTAGGTCGACTAGATCAACAAGTGAATATTCAAACACTTAAAAACCAACAGCTTCCGGTAGTCCTGATTTCTGATCAATTGGAGTCAGGTAGCGAAGGTCAGTTTCTTATACCTGCTAGCTCGCTTGTAAGTATTGTCCCTCTACCTGCGACATCGCTACAGCAGGTATTGGAGTTGGGACGAGCAGACGAAATACTGCAAAGCCTTTCGTTAAAATCGTGCTAGAATGCGCTTTTGATTAATATATGTACAGTTAAGAGTGTTGTTCGGTAAGCATATGTGGAAAAAATATAGCTCCCTTTTTCTTGGGAGTTTTTTTGTTTTGATCTCTTCTTTGGCTCATGGATCGAATTATCCAGAAGAGGTGACTAGTGTTTGTAAACAGGTTGGTAAAAAGCTGGCTAGTGTTTCGGTTAATGAGTGTTTAAGTAATCCTTATCTCCCTCCTCGTTTTTATTCAGTTCAAGGTCGTGCAATTTTAGAGGCGCACTTTCAGGCTTCAGAAGAAAATAAAGATGCACCAAGGGTTTTATTTATTGGTGGTATCCATGGTGATGAGTACTCTAGTGTCAGCGTAACTTTTAAGTGGCTTAATACTTTACGTAAACATCATAGTGGTGCTTATGATTGGTATTTTTTACCGGTTGTGAATCCAGATGGTCTACTCCAGCGTAAGTCGAGCCGAGTTAATGCTAATAAAGTGGATTTAAATCGGAATTTTACCCCCGCGCCTGAATTTCCTGAGCCTTTAGCGCATTGGCAAAAAAGTGCAAAAAAGCGTTTGCGCTATTTCCCTGGGCACGCTCCTTTGAGTGAGCCTGAAAGTCGTGTTATCCACAATTTGATTGATGAATACAAACCGACGGTGATCGTCTCTGTACATGCGCCGCACGGAATTTTGGATTTTGATGGCGGTATTCAACCGCCGCGTAAACTTGGGCCGCTGCACTTACGTCAGCTAGGTACTTATCCAGGTTCTTTAGGCAACTATGGCTGGTTTGTTAAGAATATTCCTGTAGTAACCATTGAGCTTCCATATGCCGGGATTATGCCGCCGAAAAAGGATATTGATAAGATGTGGACAGACTTGGTGGGTTGGTTGAAGTATAAATCGAAACGTAACCGCAGTGAGTTGGCTGCCTCTGAATCATCTAAATAGAGAGATTCATAAACAAAAAAACGGAGCGTAAAGCTCCGTTTTTTATGCGATAACGTTCAGCTTAGTGCTGAGCTTCACCTTGTGCTGCTTCTTGCTGAGCTTGAGCCATCTGCTGAGCGTAAAGAGCATCGAAATTAACTGGAGCAAGCATTAGCGCTGGGAAGCTAGCTTTAACAACCATTGCGTCAATTGCTTCACGTGCATATGGGAATAGGATGCTTGGGCAGAATGCACCTAGTGTGTGGTGCATCTCTTGCTCGCCTAGACCAGCAATAGAGAAGATACCTGCTTGTTGCAGTTCAACTAGGAATGCAGTCTTGTCTTCGTTTTTAACAGTAACTGTTAGCGTTAGAGTTACTTCAAAAGCGTTGTCACCTAGCTGAGCAGTTTGAGTGTTCATCTCTAGGCCAACTTCTGGCTGCCAAGGGCTCATGAAAATTTCAGGAGCGTTTGGAGATTCAAAAGAGGCATCTTTAATGTATACGCGTTGTACCGCAAACTGAGGTCCCTGCTGTTCTTCTTGGGACGCTGTGTTCTGATCGTTCTCAGCCATGATTTATCCTTATTTTTTAAAATTAGTTTGCACTAAGTAGGGTGTCGAGTTCGCCTTGGCGTTCAAGGGCAAACATATCATCGCAACCGCCAATAGGTGTTTCGCCGATAAAAATTTGCGGCACTGTGTGACCTCCGCTGAGTTGGGTCATCTCGCGACGCTTTTCAGTATCGCCGTCGACTTTGATCTCAGAGTAAGGAACGCTCTTATGATCCAATAGCATTTTTGCTCGGATACAGAAGGGGCACCACGCGGTTGTATAGATGGTAACTTCTTTCATTGCGATTATTACTTAACAATTGGAAGGCTTTGGCCTTTCCATTCGGTCATGCCGCCAGATAGGCGCACTGCATTTTCAAAGCCTTCAGCCTTAAGTTTGCGAGTAGCTGCGCTCGCTGCCTGACCTAAATTACATACAACGATAATCGGGCGTTGTTTGTACTTAGTTAGCTCGTCCATACGGCGATCTAAATCAGAAAGAGGGATGTGCTTTGCATTGGTGATATGGCCTGTTGCCCACTCTTTTTTAGGGCGGATATCAACGATGACCGCGTCTTCTTTGTTGATTAGGTTTGTTGCTTGCGCCGGAGTAACGGCTTTGCCTGCTTTACTACGTTCATAAAGAACGAACATCACTAGAGTTAAAAGCCAAGCACCAACCAAGAATGGGTGGTTGCCGATAAATTCGATAAATTGATCCATTTCTAATCCAAATAAGGCCTTGCCTGAAGACCATTAAAAACTGTTGATCGACGATTGAGGAGCAATAGTATACCTCGCGATTTTTGACGGTATAAGGGGAAGATACGGTGAAAATGATTATTTAGTGGCAATTATTCTGCTTCGGGCCTTCAATCGTTAGCCTTAAAGGGGCTTTCCAAGTAAAATTGGCGCCAATTTTATAACCGTTGCAACAGAATCCTACAGATATGACACAAATGCGCGCGACCAAAGCTTTGATCATCCTTGATGGTTACGGTGTAGAAAGTTCAGAATCTTCAGCAATTCAGGCAGCTAATACTCCTGTATGGGATGCACTACTTGCTGATAATCCAAATGCTCGAATCGAAACTTCAGGTATGGCTGTTGGCTTGCCGGATGGACAGATGGGTAACTCAGAAGTTGGCCATATGAACATTGGTGCAGGGCGCACGGTTTATCAAAACTTCACGCGTATCTCCAAAGCGATTGAAGATGGTGATTTCTTCGAAAACGAAACGCTAGTAAATGCGATGGATGCCGCTATTGCAGAAGATAAAGCGGTCCATATTTTGGGCTTGTTATCTCCAGGTGGTGTTCATAGCCATGAAGAACATATCTTTGCGCTGTTAGAGATGGCAGTTAAGCGTGGTGCGAAAAAGCTTTATGTTCATGCCATTCTGGATGGTCGTGATATGCCGCCTTGTTCTGCTGAACCATCGATTCAACGCACCGAAGAGAAGCTAGCCGAACTCGGTGTGGGTTCCATTGCTTCTGTTGCGGGCCGTTATTTTACCATGGATCGTGATAACCGTTGGGATCGTGTGCAGAACGGTTACGATGCAATGACTATTGGTCAAGCGCCTTGCAAAGCTGCATCTGCCATTCAAGCCCTAAATGAAGCTTATGCGCGTGACGAGAACGATGAATTTGTTCAAGCAACAGTAATTACGGATGCTGCTGGCGAAGCGAAAGGCTTGGTTGCTGACGGTGATGCGCTAATCTGTGCGAACTTCCGACCTGATCGCGCTCGTGAGATTACTCGTGCATTCACTGAAGGTAGCAGCTTTGAAGGGTTTTTACGTGAAAAAGCACCAAAGCTAGCTGCTTATGTAATGATGACTCAGTATGCATCTGATATCGATGCCGTCTGCGCTTATCCTCCGCAAGCGATTCGAAACGATCTAGGTGAGTACCTGTCTGGTTTGGGCAAAACTCAATTGCGTATTGCTGAAACAGAAAAGTATGCTCATGTGACTTTCTTCTTCAATGGTGGACAGGAAGAAGTTTACGAAGGTGAAGATCGTATTTTGGTGCCTTCTCCAGATGTTGCGACTTATGATTTGCAGCCTGAGATGAGTGCGCCAGAAGTGACTGAAAAGTTAGTTGAAGCGATTAAGAGTGGTAAGTATGACCTGATCGTTTGTAACTATGCGAACGGTGATATGGTTGGCCATACCGGTAAATTTGATGCGGCTGTGAAAGCCTGTGAAGTAGTTGATGATAGCGTTAAACAGGTGCTAGAAGCGCTGCGTGAAGTCGGTGGTGAAGCATTGATTACAGCTGATCACGGCAATGTTGAGTTGATGGTTAACCCAGAAACAGGGCAGCCTCATACTTCTCACACTATCTGGCCAGTGGCGTTGATTTACGATGGTCCACGTGCAGAAAATCTCAAGCTAGAAGACGGTGCGCTTTGTGATTTAGCACCAACTCTGCTGTCCTTGATGGACATTGAAGTGCCTGCTGAAATGACAGGCAGATCTTTAGCATCTTTCTAAAGAGGCTTTAAAAAGGGATAACTCGTTTATCCCTTTTTATTTTGTGCAAAAAAATTATGGTGCGATCTTTACCTGTCTTTATTTTCTTACTGTTTAGCTTGCTTATGTCATCTGTGGTGTTAGCAGAGGACAAACAAGCATTAACTGAAAAGCAGATAAAGCAGCTTAATTCACGTATAGCCTCCTTGCAAAAAAACATGCGCTCGCAAGAGGGTGAGTCTCGTGAATTAAGTAAAGAGCTCCGTGACAGTGAAGTTAAAATTGGCAAGTTAGCGCGCCAAATCCAATCACTGGATAAGCAATTGAGTGGCCTTGGCTCTCACGCAGATTCCCTTGAAAAGAAGCGAGATGCCTTAAAAATCGAGCTTAAGAAACGTTCTGAACTAATCGCTAAGCAGATAGCTCAACAGTATAAAATGGGCAACCAAGCGCGTCTGCAGCTACTACTCACACAACGAGATCCTGAAACATTAGATCGTGCTATTCGCTATTATGACTTCGTAAATGAAGAGTTACGCCAGGACCTAATTCTTTTCAAAACCAAACTGGCGGATCTTTCTGGAACTGAATTAGAGCTAACCGATACCGAGCAAAAAATGGTCCTCAAGCGCGAAGAGTTGCGTCAAGAGGTCAATGCTCTAAGGGCTTCTCAAGCGAAGCGAAAAGATACCCTTGCTCGGCTTACAAAAGCCCTTTCCACAGACAAAACGAAACTTAAGCAGCTCAAGCTGGACCAAAAACGTTTGCGTGCAGTACTGACTGAAATTGAGAAAAGCTTAAACTTCGCGACTCTCGTCAAAGACGATAAAACCTTTAAACAACTAAAAGGTAAGCTGCCTTGGCCGTTAAAAGGTAAGGTGAAGCAGAATTATGGTACTGTCAGAAATAATATCCGCTATGATGGAATTTGGATTCAGGCTTCTGAAGCTCAGCCTGTAAAAGCGGTTCATCATGGGCGTGTAGTATTTTCAGATTGGCTTAGAGGCTATGGTTTAGTATTGATTATTGATCATGGCTCCGGTTATCTCAGTTTGTATGGTTATAATCAAAGCTTGTTATTAGAAACAGGCGATTGGGTTGCCGCAGGTGATACGATCGCAACGGCAGGGCAGAGTGGGGGCCGTACTCAAACAGGTCTTTATTTTGCGGTTCGTTATAAAGGTAAGCCGAGTAATCCAAAAGGTTGGTTGAAGCGCTAACGTTACTAGGGAAGAAATTATGAAGTCAGTTTTATGTTCGGGCGGGTTCAAACGTACCTTGCTTGGTATAGTTGTTAGTTCGCTTGTATCTTTCCCGCTTTATGCTGCTGATCCCAAGCCTGCAGATACTTCTGCTGTCACAGACGAAAAATTATTGCCCCTAGATGAACTTCGATTATTCACCGAAGTGTTCCAGCGTATAAAATCCTCCTATGTTGAGCCAGTTGATGATGCGCGTCTGCTTGAAGATGCTCTGCGAGGTATGATCGCAGGGTTAGATCCCCATTCTGCATATTTAGAACCCGATGAATTTGAGAGCCTGCAAGCCAATACCAGTGGTGAATTTGGTGGTTTAGGAATCGAAGTAGGCTCTGAAGATGGCTTTATTCGTGTTATCACGCCAATTGATGATACGCCCGCTCAGCGTGCTGGGGTTAAAGCGGGGGACTTGATTACCAAGCTGGATGATACACCAGTACAAGGCATGCCTCTCAGTGAGGCTGTAGAGCTGATGCGTGGTAAGCCTGGCAGTAAACTCATTCTAACGATTGTGCGTGAAGGCGAAGAAAAGCCGCTAGAAATTGAAGTTATACGAGACATCATCCAAGTAGCGAGTGTTAAGAGTCGCATGTTGGATGAGGGTTTCGGCTACTTGCGTGTATCCCAATTCCAAGTGGATTCAGGCAAAGAGGTTAACAAGCACCTTAAGCGCTTGATGAAAAATGAGCTGAAAGGTGTGGTGTTGGATCTGCGTAATAACCCAGGTGGTGTGTTACAGGCCGCTGTTGATATCAGCGATACCTTCCTAAAGGATGGATTGATCGTATATACCAAAGGTCGTTTAGCCGAATCTGAGCAGCGCTTTAGTGCGACTAGCGATACCTTGCTTCCAGAGCTTCCACTTGTTGTCTTGATCAATGGAGGTTCGGCATCGGCTTCTGAGATCGTAGCAGGTGCGCTTCAGGATCAAGAGCGTGCGGTTATTATGGGAGTCGATAGTTTTGGTAAAGGCTCGGTTCAAACGGTTCTGCCTTTAACAAAAGAGCGTGCGCTGAAAATCACTACGGCTAGATATTACACTCCTAATGGTCGTTCTATTCAGGCACAAGGCATCAAACCAGATATTGAGGTTAATGATGCTGAGTTAACCCTACGCGAAGGCGGCCCTGAATATTTGAAAGAAAAAGATCTAAGTGGTCATCTCGAAAATGGTGAGAAGAAGGCTGCTGAAGAAGCGAAAAAAGATAATCTTGCAGCAAGAGATTATCAGTTATATGAAGCTTTAAACTTGCTAAAAGCTCTGGCGATCGTGCGTAAGTGATATGCAACTTTTTAGACGGGTTTTCTCAGCGGTTATTACTCTTGGTGCTTTAGTTAGCCCGAGTTATGCTGACCCAGTATTCACAGATAACCAGCCGGTGATGGCAATTGTTATTGATGATATTGGTGATAACCGAAAAAAAGGTTTGGCTGCGATCAACCTACCTGGTGCGATTACCTATGCATTTCTGCCCCATACGCCACACTCCTATGATTTAGCTGAAATAGCTTACAAGCAGGGAAAAGAGGTTATATTGCATGCGCCAATGCAAAATAAAGCGGGACTTCGTCTAGGGCCTGGCGCGTTAACTGAGCAGTTATCTAAGCAGGAGATTCAGCAGGTACTGCATAATAGCCTTGATTCGATTCCTCATGTGGTTGGAATGAACAATCATATGGGGAGCCTTTTGACTGAAAACCGTCAAAAGATGAAAGAGATTATGGCTGTGGCAAAACAGCGTAATATCTTCTTTATCGATAGTGTGACAACCGGGCGAAGTGTGGCTTGGAAGGTAGCCCATGAACACCAGATTCCCTACCTAGTAAGGGATGTTTTTTTAGATAATAAGCAGAATTGGAATTATATCCACAACCAGTTCAAACAAGCTTTAAGTTTAGCAGTGACTCAGGGGCATGCTGTCGTAATAGGGCACCCTTATCCAGCAACAGTGGAGTATTTATCAGAAGCACTGCCTATTCTCGAGCAATTAGGTATCCGCTTAGTGTCGGCGTCTGAGTTGCTTAATATTCGATCTCGTACTCAGTTGCTGGTGGCTCAGCCCAAAATTGAGTCTTGTGATCATAGTGAAGGGCATTGCCAAGCCTTGCCGGTCGTCGTTAAAAAATAAGGCTTTTATATAGCCATTAAGATAGATATCCCATCCCCCGTCAGTTTTATTCCTACTAGAACTGTGAGCGTTTCGAATGCTCTTTTGATCAGCTGATTACCTTGAGTAATGGCTAAGTGTGCACCTGTATATGAGCCGATAGTGGCGCCGATCAACAGTGCAGGTAACCATTCCCAACGAGGATCTACTTGTAGTGCTACGGTAATAGCGCCGGTGGAGTTCCAGAACAAACCTACCAGAATCAAGACATAGGTGACGGCCGTTTTGTAGTCTAGACCGAACCAGCGAACGAGCCAGAGTGTTACAAATAAGCCAGTGCCTGAAGTCAAAGAGCCGTTTAAGGCGCCAATAACGAACAGTACACCACCCCCAACGATAAATCCTAACCGATCTCTGTTACGAGGTTCTGCGGTAAGTCCAAGCGCCTTCTTACGAAACGAATAGATACCCAATCCAGCTGTTAATAAGCCTAAACTGAGTATGGTCCAGCCTTCGGGGATGTCGATGATGATATCAGCCCCGATGACTACGCCTGGCAGGCCACAGAGTAAAATAAATCCACAGAATTTATAGTCCAGCTTGCCTTCACGGAGGTGTCTAATAGTTGCACCTATACCTAAGGCAACACTGGCGATTTTATGGGTGGTCAGTGCTGTATTGAAACTTAAGCCAAGGAATAGCAGTACGGGGAGTTGCAGTAAGCCTGCTCCACCTCCAGCCATTGCTGATAGGGCATTGGCGAAAAATGAGAGAACAAATAATCCGCCGTTTTCAATAAGTTGATCCATAGCTGTGCTGGTGGTCCCGTGGAAATAAAAAAGGGGAAGCTAGCTTCCCCTTAAAGAGTCATTATGCCCAAATGTCAATCAGGCTGGACGGAAAGCGCCGGCAGCAACACGCGGCCATTGCTCGCTCCACTGCTCTGTCGGTGTTCTACGAAACTCAGTTCGCACAAATTGGCGGATACGGCCTTCGCAACATGCCAGCATTAGGTTGGCAGTTGCGCCAGCAGTAGTTTCGGTACGTAAGCCTTCTTTGACTTCTGCTTCGCGTAGGATCTGTTTGATTTGCGTTTCTAAACGTTCGAAGAATTGGTTGATACGCTGTCTTAAGCGATCTGTCTCGCCGGTAAGGGCATCACCTGTAAGTAGTCGGGCCATACCTGGATTACGTTCTACAAAAGCTAGCAATAGAGTAAGTACTTGCTCGCATTGCTTGATTGCGCTCGGTTCGACTTGAGTGATCGCAGTAACACGGCTAAACACTGTATCTTCAATAAAGCCGATAAGGCCTTCAAACATACGTGCTTTACTTGGGAAGTGGCGATAAAGCGCTGCTTCGGATACACCCACTTCTTTAGCAAGGGCAGCGGTCGTAATTTTTTGCCCTGGGTTTTCCAACATGCGAGCAAGGCTTTGTAAGATTTGCTCGCGGCGGGATACTTTGACTGTTTCGCTCATGTTTAGTCCTTATCCGCGGTTGGTGATCAGAGTACCAACACCTTCATCGGTAAAGATTTCTAGCATGCAGGAGTGTTCTACACGGCCATCAATAATATGAGCACTGTTTACGCCGCTTTTAACTGCGCTTAGTGCACAGCCGATTTTAGGCAGCATACCGCCGTAGATAGTGCCATTTTCAATTAGATCATCTACTTGTTTGGTTGTTAGGCCAGTTAGTATATTGCCGTCTTTATCCATAAGACCTTCAATATTGGTCAATAGAATCAGCTTTTCAGCCTGCAGTACTTCAGCAACTTTACCGGCAACTAAGTCAGCATTGATGTTGTAAGATGCGCCGTCGGCACCCACACCAATCGGTGCAATCACAGGAATGATGTCGGAGTTAACCAACATATCTAGCACCTTAACGTTAACGCTTTCGACTTCGCCTACGTGGCCAATATCGATGATTTCCGGTGCTTCCATCTCAGGGGTCTTGTGTTCAACACGAAGTTTTTTAGCACGTAGAAGCTGACCATCTTTACCTGTTAAGCCGATAGCTTGGCCGCCATTATTATTGATCAGGCCTACGATCTGCTTGTTTACCGCGCCGCCCAATACCATTTCGGCAACATCCATTGTTTTGGAATCGGTTACTCGCATACCGTTGATAAAGTGTGATTCGATTTTCAGATCTTCTAAAAGTTGTCCAATCTGTGGGCCGCCTCCGTGTACAACGATTGGATTAATACCAATCAGCTTCATCATCACAATGTCGCGGGCAAAGCTGTTTTGCAGCTTTTCATCAATCATCGCGTTACCGCCATATTTGATGACAATTGTTTTGCCGACAAAGCGCTGAATATATGGCATAGCCTCGCTCAATACATGAGCGGTAGTCATGGCATCTTTACGTGTTAGAGGCATAGTCTTTCCTTAAAATTATTATATGAGTGCATACGATTTAATCGGTACACTCCTGCCGTTTGGGCTTTATTCGTGAGGGATAACGAGACTGTTATCCACTTCATGTAGCTTTTGCTCGAAATCGTTTCGGATGCGCATTAACGCATCGTTTGTTTCAGCTTCAAAACGAAGAACAAGCACAGGTGTTGTATTGGATGCGCGAACTAAGCCCCAGCCATCAGGGTAGTCTACGCGTACACCATCGATATGGTTGGCTGTGCCGCCTTTAAAATGCTTTTCCTGGAGGGCTGCGACGATATCGAATTTGTTTTCATCGGTAACTGTGATGTTTAGTTCTGGTGTGCTTACATCTTCAGGGTATTGAGCGAATAGTTCTTCAACGGTTTGATCTGTATTTGCTAAAATTTCAAGCAGACGTGCTGCACTGTATAGCGCATCGTCAAAACCGTACCAGCGTTCTTTAAAGAAGATGTGACCACTCATTTCGCCGCCAAGCAGTGCGCCGGTTTCTTTGATCTTTTGTTTGATCAAAGAGTGGCCTGTACGCCACATAGTCGCTTTTCCGCCAGCTTCGGTAATCACTTTGGCAAGTAGACGTGAGCATTTTACGTCGAAGATGATTTCTGCGCCTGGGTTGCGCTTAAGTATCTCTTCGGAGAATAGCATCATGATGCGATCTGGATATACGATATTACCTTTGTTAGTAATTACACCTACGCGATCGCCATCACCATCAAACGCTAGACCCAAATCCGCACCTGTTTCTTTTACCTTCGCGATAGCATCGATCAAGTTTTTCGGTTTACCTGGGTCTGGGTGATGGTTCGGGAAAGTGCCATCGACTTCACAGTAAAGCGGGATGATTTCGCAACCTAATTGTTCAATTAACTTAGGCGCTAGCTCAGCTGGGATGCCGTTACCGCAATCGACAACGACTTTTAGCTTTTTATCTAGTTTGATATCCGAAAGGATGCGTTCAAGGTAGTTTTCACGGATATCTACATCGCGTTTAGCGCCTTCACCTTCTGAGTAGTTTTGCTCGATGATGCGTGTTTTCAGAGCTTGAATCTCATCACCGGATAATGTGTGGCCGTCGATCATCATCTTAAAGCCGTTGTAATCGGCAGGATTGTGACTACCGGTAATCATTACGCCTGTGCACTGATTATCCTGATGCGCTGCGTAATAGAGTGTAGGTGTTGGTACATAGCCTGTATCTATGACTTGGCAGCCGCCATCTATTAAGCCTTCACTAAATAGCTTTTTAAGATGTGGGCTGGATAAACGGCCGTCGGCTGCAACATTTACATTTTCAACACCTTGTGATTTTGCTTCGGCAGCAAAAGCTCTGCCTAGGTGGTAGACCGTGTCATCTGTTAAGGCTGAACCTACAATGCCTCGGACGTCGTAAGCACGGAAAATTGCGTGATTTAGAGAGTTTAGAGGGTAACGCATGTTAATCCTTTAATATTCACAAAGTTTGAATCCAAAAAAAATGTTATGCAGTTTCAGTCTCTTTTTGCGTTACTGCATTTCCATGATATTGAACTGCGATCTTTTCGATCAGCTTACTGGCTAATTGACGCTTAGATGCTTGGGGTAAGGTTTCAGTTGTTGTTGCTGAAATTACCATAACCGCATTTTCGTCGCTGTTAAAACCAATATCTGAACGAGAAACATCATTTGCGATGATGAGGTCAAGATTTTTACGCTCAAGTTTACTTTTGGCGTAGCTGATAACATCACGTGTTTCTGCAGCAAAACCAACCGTAAACGGTTTTGGTGAATTATTCGCTACAGTGGCAACAATATCTGGATTCTTAACCAGATGAAGTTCCATAATCTCTTCTGAGCCTTTTTTTATTTTGTGCTCAGCTATAGCAGTAGGGCGGTAGTCAGCTACCGCTGCTGCTGCGATGAAAATGTCGCACAGTGCTAAATCTTCCAAAGAGGCCTTTAGCATATCTTCTGCACTTTCTACTGATGTTCTGCCTATGCGGGCAGGTGCTGGAAGATTTACCGGGCCGCTGATCAGTTTGACCTTAGCGCCAGCTTCCATTGCTGCTTCTGCAAGGGCGTAGCCCATTTTTCCAGAGCTATGATTAGATATATAGCGCACAGGGTCTAATGGTTCTCGGGTGGGGCCAGCGGTAATAAAGACGGTTTTTCCTGTCAGGCTACCACGGTCAAATTGAGCCGCTGTTAATTCCGCTATCTCTGTTGGTTCCAGCATGCGGCCTGGGCCAGTATCACCACAGGCTTGCTCGCCTACACCCGGTCCAAACATTTTTATATCGCGAGATTTCAGTGTTCCAGCATTCTTTTGTGTGCCTTCGTCGCGCCACATCGCTTGATTCATCGCAGGAGCCAAGCAGATAGGTGCATCAGTTGCTAGGCAGATCGTTGTTAGCAAATCATCGCCTTGGCCTGATGCTAACCGAGCCATAAAGTTCGCACTCGCTGGCGCAATCAAGATCAAATCGGCCCATTTAGCTAGCTCAATATGCCCCATACCCGCTTCCGCTTCGGCATCAAGAAGGTGCTGGTGGACGGGATTGCCTGAAAGAGCTTGTAAAGTCAGGGGAGTAATAAACTCGGTTGCAGAGGCGGTCATCACAACGCGAACTTCAGCACCGGCTCCTCTTAGGATTCGAGTTAACTCTGCGCTTTTATAAGCTGCAATACCGCCGGTGATTCCAAGAATAATTTGTTTGTTAGTAAGTCTCTGCATACTGGCTAACTACTGTAATCTTTACGTTTATAGCGTCGTAAATACAAATGACGCTGAAATAAAAAGGATCGATACCATACCATTTTCGAGTAAAGTTTCGTAGATTGTATGGTGCTAAATTTATGCAATTCATCAAGGATGATGACTCTTCTCAAGGTTTGAAAGCCATTACTTTGTAAGTGGCAAATAGAGAAGAGATATAATGGAGACCTCTTATGTCTATTTCTCATTGGCCGGAAGCCGAACGACCTCGGGAAAAGCTTTTGCTTCAAGGCGCGACTTCGCTTTCAGATGCTGAACTCTTAGCCATCTTTTTACGCACAGGGGTAAAAGGTAAAAGTGCAGTTGATCTGGCCCGTGATCTATTAACTACATTTGGTTCTTTGCGGGCGCTTCTAGATAGCGATCAAAAAGCCTTCTGTGCAGCGCATGGTTTAGGTTCTGCAAAATTTGTGCAATTGCAGGCCGTATTGGAAATGAGTCGCAGGCATCTGCAAGCCTCTATAGAAAAAGGGGATGCGATGGAGAGGCCAGAGCAGGTGAAAAATTATTTTGCTTCGCAACTGCGACATCACCAACGAGAGGTGTTTGCTTGCCTCTTTCTGGACAACAAGCACCGCGTACTTAAATATGAACCGTTATTTTTTGGCACTATCAACGCCGCGGCTGTATATCCCAGAGAAGTGGTGGCGAAAGCGTTGGGTCATAATGCTGCTGCGGTAATCCTTGCTCATAATCACCCATCGGGAGTAGCGGAGCCAAGTATGGCCGATCAGCAGATAACTGTGAGACTAAAAGCTGCATTAGAGATGATCGAAGTGAGGGTGTTAGATCACATGATTGTTGGAGATCTAGAGGTCGTTTCGTTTGCTGAACGGGGATTGCTATAAAAGTTATCTTAGTGCTGGTGAATGCGTAAGCACTTGTGTATAATTCGCGGCCTTCTATCCATACTCCGGTACGGTATCTTGTCTAGTTACGGGACGCTCCGCCTGAGAAACGGTTTGGACTCTGGAGAGTACAGAGGTTTTTCCTTATATCGTTTCAATAAAAAAAGAGAATAAAGGATAGATTCGTAACCCTTAATTTTAAAGGCTTTATAATATGTCTAAAGTTTGCATGGTAACTGGCAAGCGTCCAGTTACAGGAAACAATGTTTCCCACTCACAGCGTAAAACACGCCGTCGTTTTCTTCCAAACCTGCACTGGCACCGTTTTTGGGTAGAAAGCGAAAACAAATTCGTACGTCTACGTGTTTCCTCTAAAGGTATGCGTATTATCGACAAAAAAGGCATCGACACAGTTCTAGCTGAAGTTCGTGCTAACGGCATCAAAGTTTAAGGAGCTGAATCATGGCTAAAGGCGCACGCGAAAAGATCAAGCTAGTTTCTTCTGCTGGCACAGGTCACTTTTACACTACTGACAAAAACAAGCGTAACACTCCTGAAAAGATGGTGTTCAAAAAGTACGATCCAGTAGTTCGTAAGCACGTTGAATACAAAGAATCTAAGATTAAATAAGATCTTATTTTCTACTAAAAAACCCAGCCTAGGCTGGGTTTTTTATTGTCTGCTATTTAGCAGCCGCAGATTAATCTGCGGCTGCTTTCGGATGGTTTATTAATTGTAAACTCTCTTCAGCGAAACCGAAGCCTGCTTCTGTATAGAAGTTGAAAACAGTATGAATGCCGCCATCAACGAGTTGTTTATGTTCATCTGGGAAGCGGGCAATTGCTGCAATCTCCCCAGGGTAGTTAGCGCTGTGCAGCTGTTCAGCAATGTTAAGGCTATCCTCTATCGAAGGCAGTGCAAGTAATACTAGTTTGATGTTTTTGACATCCATATTGCACCAAAGATCGGCATCCTCACCATCACCATAGAAGACGTGTAATCCTTTGTTTTGGAATTTCTGAATACGATTGCGGTCTGCATCCATTCCCCAAACTTTATCCCCAACAATGCTGTGTAATGCATTGAAAGCGCCTTTTCCTACACGACCAAGTCCGATTACTAAAATTTCAGAGTCTTTCGGCTGAACGAAGATATCGCTTGGAAGTGGTGTGCCTGATTCGTAACTTTTGATCTTCTCTTTATGGCGTAAATAAAAGGAGTGCGCAGAACGGTAGACCACACTGGTTAGGATAAATGAGAGTGAAACAGCAAGAGCTAAAATGACTAGCCACTCTTTACTTAGCCATCCACTATCAACGCATAGGTAAGCTACTATAAGCCCGAATTCACTGAAATTACTCAATGCTAAGGCGCATAGATACGAGGTACGACCGCGCAGATTCAAGCGCGTGAAAATTCCAAAGAACATGATGTATTTCAATGGAATTAGAACCGCAAGGATGGCAGCCATGCCTAGCATTGACCAATCTGGTAAAGCGGTGAAGCCGATGGATAGGAAGAAGCCAATCAGGAAAAGATCTTTAAAACTTAAGAGGGACTTGGTTAATTCGCCGGCTTTAGGGTGAGTGCTCAGTAACATGCCAAATACAAGTGCACCTAAATCACCTTTTACGCCTACTAGGGAAAAGAGTTCATAACCGCCTAGTGCTAGGAAAAAACCAGCCAAGGGTAGCAACTCACCGTGACCTGCACGCATCAGCAAATGATTAAGTAGAGGGCGAATGAAGACTAAACCGAACAGGCCTAGGGCCCATATCGATGGAATCTTCCCGGTGGCAGCGACAAGGAACAGAACGGCTACAATATCTTGCATAACCAAGACGCCAATGGCGAGTTGACCATGTCGGGTTTTCATCTCGCCGCTTTCTTCTAAAAGCTTCACGATACATACGGTACTGCTGAAGCTAAGGGCGAACCCTATCAATGCGGCAGATTTAAGATCTAGATCTGAAAAGTACGGAATGGATAGGGTTGCGAGCAGTAAAAAAGCGGAACCGGCTAAAAGTGTCCAGAGCGTCATATGGGACAGAGTACTGGCCCATACTTCTGTTTTTAATAGGTCTTTTACATTTAACTTAAGGCCGATGGTGAAAAGCATCAAAGTGATACCCAAGTCAGCCAAGGTTTGTAAGCTATCTACTGGTTCAACACCAATAAAATGCAGGAAGAAGCCTGCAAATAGGTACCCTATAAGAGGGGGCATCTCAATCAATCGCAGTGTATAACCGCAGACGAATGCAAATAAGATCCAGATAAAATCCATTGAGTACAAATCACCTTACTAAATTAGACCTAGAATGTAGCATAGCTTGACTAACGTCGGCATTGAGATAGGCCCTTAATTCATTGATTTTATGTTAGTCTAAGATTTCAATGTTGTATTACAGTTGAAATTCATGCCTGAATTGCCAGAAGTAGAAACGACCTGTAGAGGCATTAGCCCTCATGTTAATCAGCAGAAAGTAACCCGCTTGTTGATTCGCAATCCTAATCTTCGTTGGCCTATTCCTGATTTTCTTGCTGATGAGGTCGAAGGACAGGTGATCGAATCTGTTGGTCGCCGCGGAAAATATATTCTTCTTAAAATATCTACCGGTGAAGTGATGGTGCATCTTGGGATGTCAGGTAGCTTAAGAATTGTTGAGCAAGATGAACCCGTGCTTAAACATGACCATGTGGATTTCTGTTTCGGGAATGGCAAAGCTTTGAGGCTGACAGATCCGCGTCGCTTTGGCTCTGTTTTGTGGCAGCCTCTTAATGAACACCATGAACTGCTATATAAGTTAGGTCCAGAGCCACTTTGTGAGCACTTTGATGCTAAGCATCTTCATGCAATCTGCGCTGGACGTAAAGCGGCTATCAAACAAGTGATTATGGATAGTAAAGTCGTGGTTGGGGTTGGGAATATCTATGCCACCGAAGCGCTCTTTCTGTCAGGTATAGATCCGAGGCGAGCAGCCGGTAATATCTCTTATGAACGCTTAGCCTGTTTAGTTGAGAATATTAAAAAAGTGTTGGCTGCTGCGATTGAACAAGGCGGTACAACGCTGAAAGATTTTGTAGGTGGCGATGGTAAACCGGGCTACTTTAAGCAAAAGCTCAATGTTTATGGGCGAAAAGGGGAGCCTTGTGTACAGTGTATGGCTCCATTAACAGAAGTACGCTTGGGGCAGCGCTCCACAGTGTTTTGTAAACACTGCCAGCGATAAGTTGAGTTGATTATGAGTGTTCAAATCAGACCGCCTATTTTGTCCCAAGAAGGTTGTAGTTTACGTGTTGATTTGCGTGACAAGCTTAACTTAGAGCAGTTTTTAAAGCATCGTACTGCTTTTTGTGTTGGTGAAAGTGCAGTTCATTGTGAGTTATATGAATACGCGCCAGATGCACCAACAATTATCTTTTTGCCGGGAATCGGTACGTACTGTGAACTCTATGCAGAACTACTGTGTAAGCTATCTCAGCAAGGGTTTAATGTTATTGGTGTTGATCCTCTTGGACATGGCTACTCAGGCGGCTCTCGAGGTCATTACACTGTAGATGAGATGTGTAATGCTGTATCGGACGTTTTAGATGTATTACAGCAGCGATTTAAGGGCCCATTTGGTGTTTACGGATATTCAATAGGTGCATTGCTTGCTGTTGCTGCAGCTGAAAAGGATGAGCGCCTATCTACAGTCCTGTGCGGGACGTTGTTGGTGCCTGATTTAGCTCCTGATTTAACCTATAGAATGGGCTGGAACTGGACATGGGCATCTTCCTTGATGCTTCCAGGGTATAAAGTTCCACTAAAATCTTTCGTTGATTTTGAGCAGCTGTTAAAGGGACATCCGGCAGGTGCTGCAATTAATAATGATCCATTAATTGTATTTGATTACCCTCTTAAAACTTTATCTAGCCTGTTTAATCATCGTTGTAATATTGTAAATAGGGTGCATCGTTTCTCTGCTGCTATTTTGCATGGAGATAAAGATGAGGTATTACCCGTGAGTTATTCTCAGCGAGTGATGAATTATTGTGAGCAGCCCATGGAGTTGTTGGTAATGAAGCGCCAAGGTCATATGGTGCCTTTATTGCAGCCTGACCTAGTTGTGACCATGGCTGCGCAATGGTTTGAGCAGGAATTTTCTAAAGAGATGGCTGCTGCCGTTTTGTAATTGAACTGTCAAAAAGTATTCATTGAGCTGTCACCTAGTACTTCCATCATCTAAAAGCATGATGAAAGTATTGGGAGATACTGACAATGAGTGCTATTCGATTAGTAACAGCATTTGATTTACTCACTTTTAATTGGTGTTTGGGCCTTCCTAAAGCGGCTCAAATTGCTTCGGTAAGTCGGCAAGTTTCTCGATTGGGTGACGGTGTTTTATACCTATTCATTGGTTTTGCTCTTGCTCTTTTTGAGCAACAGTTTGGGCTTTTGTTTTTGCTGGTGGGTTTATTTGCTTATGCCATAGAACTGCCACTCTACCTTATCCTTAAAAATACTATAAAGCGTGACCGGCCTTGTGATTCGTTGCCTTTTGAAGCTTATATAGTCCCTTCCGATAAATTTAGCTTCCCATCTGGCCACTCTGCGGCTGCGTTTGTATTTGCTGCCCTAGTCGCACACTTTTATCCTGAATTTTCGGCTGTATCCTATGTTTTAGCTGTTGCTATAGGTATGTCTCGGGTTCTTCTTGGTGTTCACTATCCAACAGATATTTTAGCGGGTGCTGTGCTGGGCTTAAGCTCTGCAGCTATTGCGATTTCGCTTCTTCCTTTCTTATCTATGATGGTATGAACTGATGCGTATTCTTTACGGTGTGCAAGCTACCGGGAATGGCCATATCACTCGCGCACGCGTGATGGCGCCTGCTTTGGAGAAGGAGGGGGGCGAAGTTGATTATCTGTTTAGTGGTCGAGAGCCTGAGAAGTTATTTAATATGGAGCCCTTTGGTGATTACCAATGCCGAAGAGGTTTAACCTTTTATATGCAAGGAAGTAAGGTTGATCATTGGAAAACATTTACGAAAAATAATGTTTTTCAACTGTTGAGAGATATTAGAGCGCTCGACCTTACGGGATATGACCTTGTGATCACTGATTTCGAACCGGTAACTGCGTGGGCGGCGAAGTTAAAAGGCGTCAACAGTGTAGGTATTGCTCATCAATATGCTTTTTTGCATGACTTACCCGATAAGAAATCAGGGCCTTTGCTCAAGGCCCAAGTAAAGTCATTTGCCCCAGCTGACATACCTATCGGGTTGCATTGGGATCGTTTTGATCAAGATATCTGCCCACCACTAATTCAAAAGCCTTTGTTTAGTCCAAGCCTTATTGAGAATAAAGTGGTGGTCTACCTGCCTCATGATGATCTAGAGACCATGATGCCTATCTTTAAACAATGCAGTCAGGCTCACTTCTTTATCTATTCTTTAGTTGACCAGCCCTTGGATCAAGGAAACTGCCATATCAGGCCTTTTTCGCGAATGGGTTTTCAGCAAGATCTATCTGATTGTGAAGGGGTGATTTGTAACTCAGGTTTTGGCTTGTTAAGTGAAGCTTTGCAATATGGAAAAAAGATAATGACCTTGCCGCAAAAAGGTCAGGCTGAGCAAGAGTCCAATGCTGAGGTATTGGAAATCCTTGGTTTAGGTAGAGTTGTGGCCGCTTTAGACTGTCAAAAGATAGGAGCTTGGCTTGAATCACCACAACCAGAACCATTCTACATTCCTGATGTTGCGACTCCGTTAGCTAAATGGATTAAAGCGGGTTGTAATGTATCTATTAAGAATCTAATTGAAGAAGCATGGTTAGCAAAATCGAGTTACGTAACAGCATAAGGTATTGAGAGGCTAGAGCTGGAATATTTGTAGGTTAAAAAATAAGGGGCTGCTCCTTCCGTGAAGCAACCCCCTTGCTGGCTTCCTTAATCCTTGCGGTCTTTGTCCTAGGGCATCAATGCCATCCTTTCCGCTTATCGAGGCCGTCCTTTGTATTCGTTCCATGAACAGGAGATCCACATTTCTAATTATGCCTTCTGCTACCGGAAAGGAAATAAGAAAAATTCTTAATTTCATTTGTCAGGTCTAACTCGGGCAATATGCCCGCAGGAATGGTCACTAAATAAACAAAAAGGGCGCCTCATCCATGAGGCGCCCTTTTCTTTGGCTCCATAATCCTTGCGGTCTTTGTCCTAGGGCATCATGCCATCCTTTCCGCTTATCGAGGCCTTCCTTTATATTCATTCCGTGAACAGGAGATCCATGAAGCTAATTATGGCTGGAAATACGTAAAAAAAAATAAGAATTATTCTTAATTTCTACCGTCCCGAGAATTGCGGGAATAATTCCCGGGTCGCAGGAATCATATGAGTAGCGGGATAAGTGTTTATAAACAAAAAGGGCGCCTCATCCATTGAGGCGCCCTTTTCTATGGCTTCCATAATCCTTGCGGTCTTTGTCCTAGGGCATCAATGCCATCCATTCCGCTGTTCGAGGCCTTCCTTGTATTCTTTCCGTGAACAGGAGATCCATGTCATCAAGTATGGCTGGAAATATGGCAAAAGAAATAAGAAAAATTCTTAATTTAAAGAGTTCTGTATTGGATGGGACAAATACTTGTTTTGTGTAGGGTAGATACGAAAAGGGCGCCTCTTCCATTGAGGCGCCCTTTTCTTTGGCTTCCATAATCCTTGCGGTCTTTGTCCTAGGGCATCATGCCATCCGTTCCGCTTATCGAGGCCTTCCTTGTATTCTTTCCATGAACAGGAGATCCATGTCACTCATTATGGACGTATATAAGGTAAAAAAAATAAGAAAAATTCCTAATTTTTCTTATTTTAGGTTTTTTTTCTCTGATTCTTGCCTAGATGAAGGAGTTTCAGGTGCTTTTCTGGACAGAATACAGGTGAGTCTTTAAACTTGGATTTTGTCTTGGTCGGGGTGCCCTGTGGGGCTGAGAGTAAACCCGTTGAACCTGATCCGGTTTGTTCCGGCGTAGGAAATCGAGATTTCATTTCTATGAATTTATGTATTTTAACTTTGGCTTATTTAGCTCCTGTTGTAAGGGGTTATGATGGCTAATACCTCTTCCGCTATCCCTAATGTGCTTACCATTGCTGGGTCTGATTCCGGTGGTGGTGCTGGTATTCAAGCAGATTTAAAAACGTTCTCAGCAATAGGAGCTTACGGCGCATCTGCTATTACCGTTTTAACTGCACAAAATACTCAGTCAGTTAAAAGTATCTATCCTGTTTCGGCTGAATTTTTATTACAGCAGTTAGATGCCGTATTTGATGATATTGAAATCAATGCAGTTAAGACGGGGATGTTGGGTAATACCGACATGGTTTTGACTGTTGCGTCGTTTTTGAAAAGTAAAAATGTTTCGCTGGTTATTGATCCTGTGATGGTATCGACTAGTGGGAGCAAGCTTCTGAGCGATGATGGCATTGATTGTCTAGTTAAACACTTGATTCCTATAGCGGACATAATTACTCCAAATTTGCCAGAAGCTGCTGCGATGCTAGGACAATCTGAACCTAAAGATCGCATGGATATGGCTGATATGGCTGCTGGATTGCTGGAGTTAGGTGCTAAGCAGGTGCTGTTGAAAGGCGGCCATTTGCAGGGTGAAGAGTGTCCGGACATTTACTATGATGGGCAGGAGTTCATCGAGTTCCTTAGTCCTCGGGTAAATACAAAAAACACCCATGGTACAGGGTGCACATTGGCAGCGGCTATTACCGCTTACCTAGCCAAAGGGGAGTCGCCTGCAACGGCGGTTAGATTGGCTAAAGACTATATTACATCTGCTTTGCGAGGGGCGGACAAACTGAACGTGGGTGCAGGTCATGGCCCAGTTAATCATTTTCATGCGTATTGGTCGTAGTTGTATCGACGCTGATGAAAGCAATATAAGAACAGGTTGAACGATGGTAGATAATAATTCAGAGCAAAATCAGGCATTGAGCCAGACGGCGAAGGTGGATACAGATTCTGTACAGCCGTTTCCAAAATCACGTAAAGTTTATGTTGAAGGTTCTAGACCTGATATTCGTGTTCCAATGCGCGAAATTAGCTTAGATGACACACCAACAGGTTTTGGTGGTGAGAAGAATGATCCACTTTATGTTTACGACACATCAGGCCCATACACCGATCCAGAAGTATCTATCGATGTGCGTAAAGGTTTACAGCCTGTTCGTGAGGCTTGGATTCTAGAGCGTGAAGATACTGAGCAGTTGGACAAACTGACTTCTGAATATGGTCGTGTGCGTGAAGCTGATCTGCGCCTAGATGAACTGCGCTTTGAACTAACGCGTAAGCCGCGCCGCGCCCAAGCGGGTAAAAATGTGACGCAACTACACTATGCTCGTAAAGGCATTATTACTCCGGAAATGGAATACATTGCTATTCGCGAAAACATGAAGTTAGCGAAAGCAAAAGCGGAAGGTAATGTGGTTGCTGAACAGCACCCTGGTTTTAATTTTGGTGCCAACCTTCCAGAAGAGATTACGCCTGAATTTGTACGTCAGGAAGTAGCTGAAGGCCGTGCGATTATCCCTGCTAATATTAACCACCCTGAAGTTGAACCGATGATTATCGGTCGTAACTTCTTAGTTAAAATCAACGGTAACATTGGTAACTCTGCTGTAACTTCTTCTATCGAAGAAGAGGTAGAGAAAATGACCTGGGGCACACGTTGGGGTGCAGATACCATCATGGATCTGTCCACTGGTAAGAATATTCATGAAACACGAGAGTGGATCATGCGTAACTCGCCAGTCCCAATTGGTACGGTACCAATCTATCAGGCGCTTGAAAAAGTTAATGGCGTAGCTGAAGACCTAAACTGGGAAGTATTTAAAGATACGCTAATTGAACAAGCAGAGCAGGGTGTGGATTACTTCACGATCCATGCGGGCGTACTACTACGCTATGTACCTATGACTGCTAAGCGTATGACTGGTATCGTATCTCGCGGTGGCTCTATTATGGCGAAGTGGTGTTTGGCGCATCACGAAGAAAACTTCTTATACACGCACTTCCGTGAGATCTGTGAAATTTGTCAGGCATACGATGTGTCCTTCTCTTTGGGAGATGGTCTACGTCCAGGTTCAGTTTATGATGCGAACGATGAAGCGCAATTTGCAGAGTTAGAAACCTTAGGCGAACTTACTAAGATCGCTTGGGAGTATGATGTTCAGGTAATGATCGAAGGCCCAGGTCACGTACCTATGCATATGATCAAAGAGAATATGGATAAGCAGTTGAAAGAGTGTCACGAAGCACCTTTCTACACACTGGGTCCATTGACGACCGATATTGCACCAGGTTACGACCACATCACATCGGGTATTGGTGCTGCGATGATCGGTTGGTACGGATGTGCCATGCTATGTTATGTGACGCCTAAAGAACATCTTGGTCTACCAAACAAGGCTGATGTAAAAGAAGGTATCATCACATATAAGATTGCTGCTCATGCTGCCGATTTAGCGAAAGGCCATCCAGGCGCTCAGATTCGTGATAATGCGATGTCTAAAGCTCGCTTCGAATTCCGTTGGGAAGACCAGTTTAATATTGGTTTGGACCCAGATACGGCGCGTGCTTACCATGATGAAACTCTTCCAAAAGAATCTGCAAAAGTGGCGCATTTCTGCTCTATGTGTGGACCTAAATTCTGCTCTATGAAAATCTCGCAAGAGGTTCGTGAGTTGGACGATGAGGAAGTAGCAGCAATTAATGCGAAAGCTGATCAAGGGATGCAGGAAAAATCAGCTGAGTTTAAAGAAACAGGTGCTGAGATCTATCATAAGGTCTAGTCACTGAGTTTATAAAAAAGCCGCGCGTGCGGCTTTTTTTGTATATAGAGGAATCACTGATGAGTGATGAACTACTTAAATATCTGTTGGTGGGATTATTAGTTCTGTTTGCTTTTATTCCTGTCACCTTAAATGCGATTCGTCGATCTCGCGAAAACCCACCGCCCATGGCAGCGAATGATCGTAAACTGTATCGATTATGGCGTTCTGACCCGGAGGCATATCAGCGCCAATATGGGAAGTTAGATGAAGAGTATTCTAAGGCACAGGAAGAGAAAAAATCTAAAAAATAGAATTGATGTCAATTCTTATCAAACTAGGTGACAAGCAGGTTTGTAATGCCTAGTTTTACCTATATCGCACGGCCTAAAATTTTGATGCTAATTTTCTTGATGTATATCAATAATTGCAGGCCGTTCTCCCCAAATATCCTATGGCGTATACGTTTTCTAGTGGTTAGCATTTATCCCGTTTACCATTAATAATGTGATTTCGCTCTATGTTTAATCGTTTTACGCATTTTGGGGTAAAGAATGCAAACTGTCTGGTCGGTTCTTTTGACTGATGAATGACGGTATTTTTATTCCATTGATCAATAACGTTGCTTTGTTGCTAGCGATGGGGGCGTTGTATGATATTTTTTCTTTTGAGCACAAACGGTTATCTGTTCTTAAGAAAGTTATTAGTGGAATTCTAATAGGTGTAATCGGGATCGCAATTATGTCGATGCCGCTTTCTATTGTGAGTGGTGTGTTGATTGATGCGCGCTCCATTCTCCTCTCTGTAACCGGCTTATTTTTTGGTTTTATCCCCACAGTTATTGCTGTAGTGATTACCGTTGCTTTTCGATTGTTCGAAGGTGGACAAGGCATCTTTGCTGGATTTCTCATTATTGTCAGTTCTTCAGGCCTAGGGTTGTTGTGCCACTATTGGCGGGTGAACTTGAATGAGAGTAGAGCGGTCGCTTGGTGGCAGTTGTATTTGTTGGGCGTAGTTGTCCACATCATGATGTTGTTTTCACTGCTGGTTCTTCCGTTTTCGACGGTGGATCTGTTACTGAGCGAGTTAGCATTACCGATTATGCTGATGTTCCCTATAGTGACGGTATTGCTAGGGATTTTATTAACGCATCAGATAGAACGCCGTAAAGCTGAGTTAGCGCTGAAACAGAGTGAATATGAAAGTGATCTTTCCCGGCAAAAATTAGAAGCTATTTTTGCGGCGATTCCCGACCTGTTATTTGAAATGGATAGTCAGGGGCGTTACTACGCTTGTCATAGTGCTAAAAAAGATGAATTGATAGCGCCTGAAGCTCAGTTAATCGGTAAAACGGTATTTGATGTAATGCCTTTTGACGCGGCAACTACTGTGGTTGAGGCGCTTGGTGAAGCAAAGAAGCAAGGGCTATCGAGAGGTCACCAAATACGTTTGCCGCTTAAACAAGGGGAAAGGGTGTTTGAGCTGTCTGTCTCGCTCAAAGAAGGTCGTGATTATGATCTTCCTCACTTTATTGTTCTTTCTCGAGATATAACTGATCGTAAACGCGTAGAAAAAGAGCTGCATATAGCAGCCACGGCTTTTGATTCTCAAGAGGGGATGTTAATTACCGATTCAGACCACGCTATTTTACGAGTGAATAGTGCTTTTACACGAGTGACCGGGTATGAGCCTGAAGAGGTGATTGGGGAAAATCCGGCTATTTTGCAATCAGGCCAGCATGGTAAATCTTTTTATAAAGAGATGATGACACGGTTACAGGCTGAAAAGTATTGGCAGGGTGAGATATGGAATAAGCGTAAGTCAGGAGAAATTTATCCACAGTATCTGACGATTACAGCTGTACAAGGGGATGGTGGTGAGATTACCAACTATGTGGGGGCCTTTACTGACATTACTCAACGTAAAAAGGATGAGGCAAATATCCACAAACTTGCTTTTTATGATGTCCTTACCGGCTTACCTAATCGTCGTTCACTGCAAGAGCGCCTGAGCTGTGCTATTCAATCTTGTTATCTAACAAGTCAGTTTGGTGCAGTTTTATTTATTGATCTGGATAATTTTAAAAATTTAAATGATACCCAAGGTCATGATCAAGGTGATCTGTTGTTGATCGAGGTTGCGAACAGGCTTAGTACTTGTGTTCGTAATGCGGATATGGTCGCTCGTTTAGGTGGCGATGAATTTATTATTGTATTAGAAAATTTGGGTGTAGAAGAAAGTATCGCCTTAACTCAAGTTAGTGACATTGTTGAAAAGTTAATTGTTGCGGTCCAACAGCAAGTGTCCCTTGATGGAGTTCAATACCATACGGCTTGTAGTGTAGGTGTAACGCTGTTTGATAGTGATGATGTTGTAGATAGTGTGATGAAACGTTCTGATATGGCGATGTATCAGGCAAAAGAATCAGGAAAAAATACTTATAAATTTTACGACCCGGAAGCAGAAAAAACGCTCTGCAGCATGGCTGCACTTGAGTCAGATTTGCGTAAGGCTTTATCAGGTAAGGAATTAGAACTGCACTATCAGGCACAGTATCGCAAAGATGAGTTAGTCGGCGCGGAGGCGTTAGTGCGTTGGTTCCATCCAGAGAGGGGCTTAGTATCGCCAGCAGAATTTATACCTCTTGCTGAAGATACGGGCCTAATAGTGCCGATAGGGGACTGGATATTATCTCAGGCCTGCCAACAACTTAAAAAATGGCAATCTGACCCGAATATGCCAAGCTTGAGCATTGCGGTAAATGTGAGCGCACGTCAGTTTATGCAGGAGCACTACGTCGCTGAAGTAGCTGATTGTATAAACCGCTATGACATTCAGCCTGATCTATTGAAATTGGAGTTAACGGAGAGCCTTGTTTTACAAGATATCGAAGATACGATTGATAAAATGCATCAGATACGTAAGTTAGGTATTCGCTTTTCTTTAGATGATTTTGGGACAGGTTATTCTTCTTTATTGCATCTGAAGCGTTTGCCACTTGATCAAATTAAAATTGACCGTTCCTTTATTCGTGATGTCATTGAAGATAAAGATGATGCTGAAATTGTCCAAGCCATTATTGCAATGGGTCATAACCTTGGATTAAACGTGATTGCAGAAGGTGTCGAAACCGAAGCGCAGTGTATGTTCTTAGCAGAGCATGGTTGTACTGATTATCAAGGTTATTTCTTTGGTAAACCTCTACCTGTGGATGATTTTGAAACTGCTTGCGCTAAAAAACGCTTAGCTTGTTAAGCCTGCGGAAGGTTTAGTAAGTATTCATCTGCTGATCCCAAAAGCGCTCTAATTGTCGAAGATTAGACCTAAGAGTCGACATGTCGCTTTCTTCCATTAGGCGTTCTGCACTGATCTCTTCCAATTGTTGGTCAAATAGTTCCGCGATTAGATTGTGGATAGCTAAACCTTTTTGGCTGAGTTTAATGCGTACAGAGCGAAGGTCATGCTCCGAGCGTTCTTGATTGATGTAACCATTGCCAACCATTTTTTTTAAGTTATATGACACATTAGAGCCAAGATAATAGCCTCGAGTTTTTAGCTCACTTGCGGTCATTTCACGATCAGCAATATTGTGAAGGAGTAGGGCTTGAACGCTGTTGATATCGGTATAACCTAACGCTTCGAGACGATATTTAAGAATATCAAGGATTCTACGGTGTAACCGTTCTATTAATCTTAAACAATCTAAGAAATCTGTTTTATTGTTTGAAGTTAGCTCTGATTGTTGTGAACTCATTGAATTGTAAGCCTTGATATCAATATACGTAACCTAAATAGTAAGCCTGAATCCGCCGGAATAGCAAAGAAAAAGCACATTAATGAGCGTTTGTTTGTGCATAATTCCAAATACATATTTAGTAATACCAGATAATGCTGCTACTATTACTCTTAAGCTTGATAGTATCGCGACCAATTTTATTGGTTTGTAGGTAGTTGAGCTGTTTCCAGCGAATAGATCCTCTCTCGATAAAGGCAAACCAGAAGCAATTCTGGGACGCAAAGTCACAGATCCCACGTGGATGGCTGGGCTATCGAAAGAGAGATTTTCTATTTTTTCAACGGATGGCCTTCCGGTAACTGCCTTTCTACCCACAAAGCCAGCTTATGTTTCATATTGGGTTCAGTTACTTGATCCTTTGCTAAGGCTTGAATAAGACCGTCATTCACCAATAAGCGGTAGATCGCTTTGATTTTATTTGAAGCACTGTCAGTGGCTTCAAAATGGCCCGCGCCCCGCTTTTCAAAATAGATGGCACCTATCTTAAGGGCTTCTTTTACTAGCTCCGCTTCGTGCTTATGTTTTTTCATAGCCTGTTCCTTTAAGTCCTTACAGATACATATTTTGTAACTTTGAATCTAAACATCCCAAAAGACAAGCGGTGGTTCTAATGCTTTGGTGCGTAATGCTTTGTCTTTAACTCAGGCCTGATATACTTGCGGCCTATCAACATCTAATTCCATTGGCGATCCTATGAAATACAGAATTATTCCGGTTACTCCATTTCAGCAGAATTGTTCTCTTATCTGGTGTGAAAAAACCATGAAAGCAGCGGTTGTTGATCCAGGTGGTGATCTTGATCGAATTCTAGCAGCAGCAGAGGAAGAGGGTGTTGAGTTAGAGAAAATTCTTTTGACTCATGCGCATATTGATCATGCTGGTGGAACGGCTGAGCTAGCTGCATCTAAGAAGTTACCAATCGAAGGGCCTCATAAAGGCGATCTATTTTGGATTGAAGGCATGGCACAGCAGTGCAATATGTTTAATTTTCCTCCTTGCGAAACTTTTACTCCCGATCGCTGGTTAGATGATGGTGATACTGTTCAGGTAGGCGAATCAATACTAAACGTAATTCATTGTCCAGGTCATACTCCAGGGCATGTGGTCTTCCATCATGTAGAAGATGAGATGGCACTGGTGGGGGATGTTCTCTTCAACGGTTCTATTGGCCGTACAGATTTTCCACAAGGAAATCACCAAGAATTGATTAATTCAATTAAGTTAAAACTGTTCCCGTTAGGTCAGTCGGTCGAATTTATTCCAGGCCATGGACCTGGCTCAACCTTTGGTCGAGAGATGCAAAGCAACCCTTATGTTCGATAATTGTTGGTAACCAAAACAGTTATTTGTGCAGAAGTTGCACATGCTCAAATAGTTGAGCATCTAGTTGTTTCTTTTTGTCGATAATATGTTGTAACGGAGTCTCGGTGATGGCTCCGTTTTTTATTCCGATCATCACATCGTTATAGCCCCCACAAAGATAATCCACAGCTGCTGCTCCAAGGCAGGAAGCAAGGACTCGATCATGCCCTGTTGGGCGTCCTCCTCTTTGTATATGCCCCAAAATACAGACTTTAGGCTGTTGCCCATGCTGCTCTAATTGTTTGGCCAAATTATAAGTAAGGCCAGGAGTAGGGCCTTCGGCTACAACAATAATCCCGCTAGACCCTTTGCCTTGAACCCGGTTGTTGGCAAGTTGAAATGAAATGGCTTCAACTTTAACTTCGTACTCAGGGATAACTACCAACTCTGCGCCGCAGGCTATCCCAACATGAGTTGCAATAAAGCCCGAGTTTCGACCCATAACTTCGACTAAAAACAAACTTTCATGAGAGAGTGCCGTATCACGGATTTTATCGATAGCATCAAGAGCAGTGTTAACTGCAGTATCGAATCCGATGGTGTCATCGGTGCCGTAGATATCATTGTCGATCGTGCCGGGAAGGCCTATAACACGTATCGTGCTTTCCGAGGCTAGCATGTGAGCTCCGGTTAACGAACCATCACCACCAATCACGACCAGACTATCAATCCCTTTTTTAAGTAGAACCTCGGCTGCTTGATGCCGAACCGCTGGATCTAAAAAAGCTTGGCAGCGATCACTTTTGAGCAGCGTGCCTCCGCGCTGCACTATGTTGGTTACAGAAGCAGAGTCCATCTTCCACATGTCCCCAATGATTAAGCCGCTATACCCTTTATGGATACCGTATACTTTGATGCCTTGATGTAGAGCTGATCGGACTACCCCTCTGATAGCAGGATTCATTCCAGGGGAGTCGCCGCCACTGGTTAAAACAGCGATTGCGGTAGGTTTATCTTCAGTCGTGTTGATCGAAGTATGGGTATACATATCATCAAACCAATTGGCTAATTGTCTTAAATAAGTTTAGCTAAACTGAATGACCAAGGTATTTCAATAATATGTAGATATGAAGTTCTGTTCTAGGAGATTGCATGTCTCATCAAGTACATCAGCGACTAGCCTCACAAATAATGGCTTTTTTTGCAGAATATCGACTTAAGTTTCAAGAAATTACTGAATCTGCGAAAGAGTTGTTTGAGCTAGTTGATTGGATTGGCGTGCAAGCATTATCGGCTGAGCGTTTGGGGTTATATGATCAGATGGTATCTGATGCTGCAAAAGCTATAGCGCATTTAGGGGAAGATATTTACAAACCAGAGGTCTGGGGAAGCGCGAAGCCATATTACGCTAAGTTGATTCGGCAAAGGACGGATCCTGAATTGGCAGAAACATTCTACAACTCTGTTTATTGTTGTCTGTTTAAACATCGAAATATCGATAGCAGGCATATTTTTATTCGATCCAGTCGGGAGGGGAAGGAGTTATCTTCAGGCGAGAGTGTATATAAATCTTATTCGCTTACTGAATCGGGGCTCGTTCAACTACTCAGTCGCCTATTATCTGATTTGAATTTTCAAGTGCCTTGGAGAAATCAACGTCAAGATATTAGTCATCTGGTTCGTTATATTCAGCAGCAGATTGAGCAAAAGCAGTTGCCTAGTAGTAAGGCTGAGATTGATATTGTTAGCAGTCTTTTTTTTCGTAATAAAGCAGCTTATGTAGTAGGGCGAATCCGCTTTTCACAGCATAGCGAACCATTTGTGTTGCCCATACTTAATGATGGTAAAGGTATTTATTTTGATGCGGCATTGAGTGAAGCAAGCGATATATCCACAGTATTTAGTTTTACTCGGTCCTATTTCCTAGTAGATGTAGATGTTCCTTCCGAGTTAGTTAACTTTTTACAAACCCTGATCCCACAGAAATCTAAAGCAGAGCTTTACAGTTCAATAGGTTTTTATAAGCAAGGTAAGGCGGAATTCTTCCGGTCTTTTATTGACCATTTGGGAGATGCAAATGATCAATTTGAAGTAGCGCCAGGTGTTAAAGGGATGGTAATGACGGTTTTTAGGCTGCCATCTTTTCCTGTTGTATTTAAGGTTATTAAAGATAATTTTTCACATTCTAAAAGAATTACAAAACAGGTGGTTCTTGATAAATATCAGTTAGTTAAGAGTCATGATCGGGTTGGTCGAATGGCGGATACGTTGGAGTTTACTAACTTTTTATTCCCGATTAATAAATTTTCTGAAGAGCTTATCGAAGAACTGAAAAAAGTTGCTGGCTGCTCTATTGAGGAGCAAGGTGATCAGTTATTGATTAAGCACTTGTGGACTGAGCGGTATATGACGCCTTTAAATATCTATATCGATCAAGCGCTGGAAAATGAAGATCAAGAGCAGTTATTTCACGGTATAGATGAATATGGTAAGGCGATTAAAGAACTCGCTGCTTCGAATATTTTCGCTGGGGATATGTTGTTTAAGAATTTTGGTGTAACCCGACACGGGCGTGTTGTTTTTTACGATTATGATGAAATTTTATATTTGACTGAATGTAACTTCCGAAAAATACCAGAGCCGTTATACCCAGAACAAGAGTTGGCTGCTGAGCCTTGGTATTCCATTGGTGACAATGATGTGTTTCCAGAAGAATTTTCTATGCTTACGGCGTGTGATCGACGTGTAAAAGAAATATTTGATCAGTTGCATGGAGATTTGTTAGCGGTTGAGTTTTGGGAAAGAGTTCAAGTTAAGGTGAAAAAGGGAGAGTTAATTGATGTTTATCCCTATAGGGAAATCAACCGTTTTTAGTGGTCTAAACAGGAAAATCAAGGGAAGTGATACAGATATAAGTGATTATATTGATGCGTTATTCGTAAGCATGTTATCTATCACCAGCCTATGTTAGTTTATCTTATTGATGTTTCAGAACTTTGAAACATTCGATAGGCAATACTAGTATCAAAGAAGATGGGCAAAAAAAGAGCCCGAAGTATGGCTCTAATTATAAAAAGATAATAGATGGAGTTTGTTATGGCATTTCGTAAGACGGTTACTTCTAGTTTGTTAGCGATGGGTGTTGGTTTGGCTGCCATGGGTGGTTCGACAGCAGCGTCAGCGCAAGAATTTATCACTATCGGCACAGGCGGTGTAACCGGCGTTTATTACCCTACAGGTGGTGCAATCTGTCGTTTGGTGAATAAAAACCGTAAAGACCACGGTATCCGCTGTTCAGTGGAATCTACAGGTGGTTCTGTTTACAACCTGAATACTATCCGTGCCGGCGAATTGGATATGGGTGTGGCTCAGTCTGATTGGCAGTTCCATGCATATAACGGCACTAGCAAATTCAAAGATACTGGCGCGAATAAAGATTTACGCGCAGTATTCTCTGTCCACCCAGAGCCTTTCACTGTAGTCGCGCGTGCTGATTCAGGTATCAAAACTTTTGATGACCTAAAAGGTAAGCGTGTAAACATCGGTAACCCAGGTTCAGGTCAGCGTGGCACTATTGAAGTATTGATGGAAGCTAAAGGCTGGACCAAGAAAGATTTTGCTCTTGCATCTGAGTTAAAAGCATCTGAACAAGCTAGCGCACTATGTGATAACAAAATCGATGCAATGGTTTACGTTGTTGGTCACCCAAGTGGTGCGATAAAAGAAGCAACAACTTCTTGTGATAGCACGCTTGTAAATGTTAATGGCGATGCAGTTCAGAAGCTTATTGCAGATAATAGCTACTACCGTACAGCAACAGTACCTGGTGGTATGTACCGTGGTAACGATGCGGATACACAAACGTTTGGTGTAGGTGCAACATTCGTATCTTCAGCAAAAGTACCTGAAAAAGTGGTTTACGAAGTGGTGAAAGCTGTATTCGAAAACTTCGATACTTTCCGTAAGTTACACCCAGCTTTTGCTCATCTTAAGAAAGAACAGATGGTAAAAGACGGTTTATCTGCTCCACTACATCCGGGTGCAGTTAAATACTACAAAGAAGCAGGCCTTCTATAAGAGTAGGCTTGATAGGCAACGGGGACATGATGTCCCCGTTTTGCTTTACGGCTTTTACTCAGGTTTAGCTTAATATAACTATTACAAGCTGTTTTAAAACGGTGGTTGTGTGACTGATAATCAGAACAGTTCTTCGGCTAGCATTTCCCAGGAAGTACAGGAAATGGTGGCTCAGGCAGATTCTGGGGCGCGCGCTCCAGATGGGATGCCTGGTAAATTGTTGTGGGGTGTAGCGCTTTGCTGGGCTCTTTTCCAGCTTTGGTATGCATCGCCTTTACCTTTCATGTTCGACTTTGGGGTCTTTAATGATACTCAGGCTCGAGCTATCCATCTTAGCTTCGCAGTATTTTTGGCGTATACAGCATTTCCTGCATTTAAGCGTTCTTCGCGAACTGTTGTTCCGTGGCACGATTGGTTATTTGCGCTAGTGGCTGCGTTTGCTGCAAGTTACCTCGTGATCTTCCATAGTGAATTGGCGGATAGGGCTGGTGCGCCAATTACTATGGATATCGTGGTTGCTGTAAGTGGTATGGTTTTGCTGCTTGAAGCAACACGTCGTGCATTAGGGCCACCACTTATGGTCGTCGCAGGTATCTTTCTGCTGTATACATTTGCTGGGCCTTACATGCCAGAGGTCATTGCACACAAAGGGGCAAGCTTAAATAAAGCGATGTCCCATCAGTGGTTAACCTCAGAGGGTGTGTTCGGTGTAGCACTTGGTGTTTCTACAAGTTTTGTATTCCTATTTGTACTGTTTGGTGCGCTATTGGATAAAGCAGGAGCCGGTAATTATTTCACGCAAGTAGCCTTTTCATTGCTTGGGCATATGCGTGGTGGACCAGCAAAAGCTGCAGTTGTTTCTTCTGGTTTGAGCGGTTTGGTATCTGGTTCGTCTATCGCCAATGTAGTGACAACGGGTACTTTTACAATACCGCTAATGAAACGGGTTGGTTTTCCTGGGTATAAAGCGGGGGCGGTGGAAGTTGCAGCTTCTACAAATGGGCAGTTAACACCTCCGATCATGGGGGCTGCCGCCTTCTTGATGGTTGAATATGTAGGTATTTCCTATATAGAGGTTATCCAGCATGCCATATTGCCAGCTCTCATTTCTTATATCGCACTTATCTACATTGTTCACCTAGAAGCCCTGAAGGCAGGGATGAAAGGTTTACCAACACGTAATACAGCTACCTTGGCAGAAAAATTGTCTGTTTGGGCAATGATTATTCTGGGGACTTGTGTTGTATCAATGGCCGTGTATTACGGTTTGGGATGGACTAAAGAGTACATGGGGAACTGGTCTTACCTGATTGCAGGTTTGGTTATTCTGGTCTCCTATATCTGGTTAGTCGGTTATTCAGCACGTTATCCGGATCTTCATATGGATGATCCAAATTCAGATGTGGTGATACTTCCTGAAACGGGGTCAACGGTAAAATCGGGCCTGTATTATCTTTTGCCGGTAGTTGTGCTTGTATGGTGCTTAACTGTAGAGCGTTTTTCGCCAGGGCTTTCGGCATTCTGGGCTACCCTGTTTATGGTCTTTATTGTATTGACGCATAAACCGTTAAAGGCGGCGTTTAGAGAGGCTGAGGCGTGGGGTGATTATCTACTGCATGGTGTGGAAGACTTGCTCAACGGTCTTGTAAGTGGCGCGCGTAACATGATTGGTATTGGTGTTGCGACTGCGGCTGCAGGTATTGTAGTTGGTACTGTGACTTTAACAGGTATTGGTCTAGTAATGACTGAGTTTGTTGAGTTTATCTCCGGCGGCAGTATTTTCTTAATGTTGTTGTTCACCGCGATCATTAGTTTGATTTTGGGGATGGGGTTGCCTACAACGGCTAACTATATTGTGGTTTCAACCTTGATGGCGCCGGTTATTGTTACGCTAGGTGCAGAACATGGCTTGATCGTGCCGCTTATTGCAGTACATCTATTTGTATTCTATTTCGGGATACTTGCTGATGATACGCCGCCGGTTGGTTTGGCAGCATTTGCTGCAGCAGCAATTGCTCGCTCTGATCCAATTCGTACCGGTATTCAAGGTTTTACATACGATATTCGAACAGCAGTTCTGCCATTTATGTTTATCTTCAATACCGAGTTGATTTTGATTGGGATTGAAGGTCCTGTTCATTTATTGATGACTATCTTTGGTGCTTTGGTGGCGATGTTGGTATTTGCAGCAGCAACGCAAGGTTATTGGATGGTTAAGAATCGGTGGTATGAAACAATCCTATTGCTAGCGATTGCATTTTTAATGTTTAGGCCGGGAGCTGTTTGGGATGAGTTTTATCCACCAATTAATAATGTATCACCAGTTCAAATAGAGCAGATAGCGGAAGGGAGCCCAGCGGGCAGACCGTTAAGAATGCGTGTGGCTGGTGAAACCATTGATGGTGACTTTGTTAATAAAACAGTCGAGCTGCCTTTAACTGAAAAAGGAACTGGTGCAGAGAAAATTGAAGCAGCAGGTCTGATGCTTAGAGAGGAAGAAGGTAAGATCATTGTGGATATGGTGACATTCGATAGTGATGCTCAAAAAGTTGGGTTGGATTTTGATTGGGAAATTAAAACAATTGAAGTGGAAGCTGATCGCCCGCCAAAACAATTGGTATGGATTCCTGTATTACTACTCCTATTTGCTATGGCAACAATGCAAAAACGCCGCAGAGAATCAGAAGGAGCACATTAGTCATGTTTAAAAAAATACTAGTGCCGGTAGACCTTCAAGATAGTAAGGGAACAATATCAACGTTGAATGCGGTGGCAAAATACATCGATGAAGGTGTTGAGCTTCATTTAATGTCGATATTGCCGGGCTTTCAAATGCCAATGGTTGCATCCTACTTTCCAAAAGAAGCAATAGAACAGGCTTTGGCTGCAATGAAGTCAGAGTTAGAAAATATTGCCGAACAAGAACTAGGCGATGTTGCTTTTGATGTCGAAGTGCGTGAAGGCAAGGCGCATAAAGAGATCATAAAGCGGGCATCGGAGATTGGTGCAGATCTTATTATCATGAGTGCACAAAAGCACGGTGCAGTAGAAAAAGTGATGTTAGGCTCTGTAACGGCAAAAGTGACCGAAAGGGCAAAATGTTCGGTGTTAGTTCTGAAAAATTAGGAATTAGCTAAAAATAAAAGGCGCTGAAGTAAAAAACTCTGCGCCTTTTTTGTATCTATTGACTAGTATTTATACGCTGTTGATTGCCCCTTGATCAATTTAGGGTGGTTTGTAAGTTTTTTACAACTTTTTTCGCTTTTTTGTAGATTGGGTGTTGACCCTTTTTTAGATGTCTGTAGAATTCGCCGTCCTTGCTTAGGGAGGCCGCTTTTTAAGGGGCTTCAGAGCTGAGTGAGGTGCTTAGTAAGTGGTTGAAAACATTGGTTTTTGAGATTGCTTACGGAGCAGGATTCAAAGTCCGGTTGCTGAGTAAAAACTTTTTACGAAATTGCAAAATAAACGGTTGACTTTGAATGAGCGCAAAGTAGAATATGCGCCTCGCTTGAGACGAAACGCTGGTTCAGCGGAGAGTCAAGAAAGCAACGCTCTTTAACAATTTGATCAGATAATTCGTGTGGGCGCTTGTTGAGAAGAAGCAAACTTTTTCTAGACAAGCAACCAAGTGAATTCATTTAAAGCGATTTACAAAGGTTTAACGTTCTTAAGAATGTTATCCGGTTGTTTAGTACTAGAGCCCGTTACCACATTCCTGGTAACACAAATGATTTAAACTGAAGAGTTTGATCATGGCTCAGATTGAACGCTGGCGGCAGGCCTAACACATGCAAGTCGAACGGTAACATGACTAGCTTGCTAGTTGATGACGAGTGGCGGACGGGTGAGTAACGCGTAGGAATCTACCCAGTAGCGGGGGATAAGCCAGAGAAATTTGGTCTAATACCGCATACGCCCTACGGGGGAAAGCAGGGGATCTTCGGACCTTGCACTATTGGATGAGCCTGCGTGAGATTAGCTAGTTGGTGAGGTAATGGCTCACCAAGGCGACGATCTCTAGCTGGTCTGAGAGGATGATCAGCCACACTGGAACTGAGACACGGTCCAGACTCCTACGGGAGGCAGCAGTGGGGAATATTGCACAATGGGCGCAAGCCTGATGCAGCCATGCCGCGTGTGTGAAGAAGGCCCTAGGGTTGTAAAGCACTTTCAGCAGTGAGGAAAGGTTAGTAGTTAATACCTGCTAGCTGTGACGTTAACTGCAGAAGAAGCACCGGCTAACTCCGTGCCAGCAGCCGCGGTAATACGGAGGGTGCGAGCGTTAATCGGAATTACTGGGCGTAAAGCGCGCGTAGGTGGATTGGTCAGTCAGATGTGAAAGCCCAGGGCTCAACCTTGGAACTGCACCTGATACTGCCAATCTAGAATACGGTAGAGGGTAGTGGAATTTCCTGTGTAGCGGTGAAATGCGTAGATATAGGAAGGAACACCAGTGGCGAAGGCGACTACCTGGACCGATATTGACACTGAGGTGCGAAAGCGTGGGGAGCAAACAGGATTAGATACCCTGGTAGTCCACGCCGTAAACGATGTCTACTAGCCGTTGGGAGACTTGATCTTTTAGTGGCGCAGCTAACGCGATAAGTAGACCGCCTGGGGAGTACGGCCGCAAGGTTAAAACTCAAATGAATTGACGGGGGCCCGCACAAGCGGTGGAGCATGTGGTTTAATTCGACGCAACGCGAAGAACCTTACCAACTCTTGACATCCAGAGAAGTTACTAGAGATAGTTTCGTGCCTTCGGGAACTCTGAGACAGGTGCTGCATGGCTGTCGTCAGCTCGTGTTGTGAAATGTTGGGTTAAGTCCCGTAACGAGCGCAACCCTTGTCCTTATTTGCCAGCACTTCGGGTGGGAACTCTAAGGAGACTGCCGGTGACAAACCGGAGGAAGGTGGGGACGACGTCAAGTCATCATGGCCCTTACGAGTTGGGCTACACACGTGCTACAATGGCCGGTACAGAGGGCCGCGAACCTGCGAGGGTAAGCTAATCTCAGAAAACCGGTCGTAGTCCGGATTGGAGTCTGCAACTCGACTCCATGAAGTCGGAATCGCTAGTAATCGCGAATCAGAATGTCGCGGTGAATACGTTCCCGGGCCTTGTACACACCGCCCGTCACACCATGGGAGTGGATTGCACCAGAAGTAGCTAGCTTAACCTTCGGGAGGGCGGTTACCACGGTGTGGTTCATGACTGGGGTGAAGTCGTAACAAGGTAGCCCTAGGGGAACCTGGGGCTGGATCACCTCCTTAAACGAAAGCCGATTCTCGGCAAGCGTTCACACGAATTATCTGATCAGAGAAGTTAAGAGCAACGGTGTAGGCTTGTAGCTCAGCTGGTTAGAGCGCACCCCTGATAAGGGTGAGGTCGGTGGTTCAAGTCCACTCAGGCCTACCAATCAATAGCCTTACTGTTTTTCTTGGGGCTATAGCTCAGCTGGGAGAGCGCCTGCTTTGCACGCAGGAGGTCTGCGGTTCGATCCCGCATAGCTCCACCATCATCCTCTGGATGAGAAGGAAGAGTTTTAAAACATATTGTCGTTTAAGACATTATCTTTTAAAGCTTTTTTGCTTTAAACGCTCTTTAACAATTTGGATTTGATTCATTTGATTTAGATTTAAGACATGTAGTTTTACTGCATGCGCCAATTCGGCGAAATCTATCGTTACTAGCAATACAAGTTACTGTGATTCCAGACGCCTTCGGGTTATATGGTCAAGTGACTAAGCGTGCACGGTGGATGCCTTGGCAGTCAGAGGCGATGAAGGACGTTGTAACCTGCGATAAGGTTCGGGGAGGTGGTAAACAACCTTTGATCCGGACATTTCCGAATGGGGAAACCCACCTATTTATAGGTATCTTTTAACTGAATACATAGGTTATTAGAGGCGAACCTGGGGAACTGAAACATCTAAGTACCCAGAGGAAAAGAAATCAACCGAGATTCCCTAAGTAGCGGCGAGCGAACGGGGACTAGCCCTTAAGCTTTATTAGATTTAACAGAACACTCTGGAAAGTGTGGCCATAGTGGGTGATAGCCCCGTATGTGAAAGGTCTTTTAAAGTGAAATCGAGTAGGACGGCACACGTGAAACGCTGTCTGAATATGGGGGGACCATCCTCCAAGGCTAAATACTCCTGACTGACCGATAGTGAACCAGTACCGTGAGGGAAAGGCGAAAAGAACCCCTGTGAGGGGAGTGAAATAGACCCTGAAACCGTGTACGTACAAGCAGTGGGAGCCGTTTTCGGACGGTGACTGCGTACCTTTTGTATAATGGGTCAGCGACTTACTTTTAGTGGCAAGGTTAAGCATTTGCGGAGCCGTAGGGAAACCGAGTCTTAATAGGGCGTCCAGTCGCTAGGAGTAGACCCGAAACCGAGTGATCTATCCATGGGCAGGTTGAAGATGCAGTAACATGCATTGGAGGACCGAACCGACTGTCGTTGAAAAGCCAGCGGATGACTTGTGGATAGGAGTGAAAGGCTAATCAAACTCGGAGATAGCTGGTTCTCCTCGAAAACTATTTAGGTAGTGCCTCGTGTCTAACCATGGGGGTAGAGCACTGTTTCGGCTAGGGGTCATCCCGACTTACCAACCCGATGCAAACTCCGAATACCCATGAGTTCAATCACGGGAGACACACGGCGGGTGCTAACGTCCGTCGTGGAAAGGGAAACAACCCAGACCGTCAGCTAAGGTCCCAAAGTTTATGCTAAGTGGGAAACGATGTGGGAAGGCTTAGACAGCTAGGAGGTTGGCTTAGAAGCAGCCACCCTTTAAAGAAAGCGTAATAGCTCACTAGTCGAGTCGGCCCGCGCGGAAGATATAACGGGGCTAAGCATAACACCGAAGCTACGGATGCACTTTGTGCATGGTAGAGGAGCGTTCTGTAAGCTGTTGAAGCGGAAGCTGTAAGGCACCGTGGAGGTATCAGAAGTGCGAATGCTGACATGAGTAACGATAAGGGAGGTGAAAACCCTCCCCGCCGGAAGACCAAGGGTTCCTATCCAACGCTATTCGAGGTAGGGTGAGTCGGCCCCTAAGGAGAGGCTGAAGAGCGTATCCGATGGGAAACAGGTTAATATTCCTGTACTGCTCATAACTGCGATGGGGGGACGGAGAAGGCTAGGCTAGCGCGGCGTTGGTTGTCCGCGTTTAAGATAGTAGGTTTAGAGCTTAGGTAAATCCGGGCTCTTTTAAGACCGAGAATCGATGACGAGGTCCTTTATGGACTGAAGTAGTTGATGCCATGCTTCCAGGAAAATCCTCTAAGCTTCAGGTTATGACTAACCGTACCCTAAACCGACACAGGTGGTCAGGTAGAGAATACTAAGGCGTATGAGAAAACTCGGGTGAAGGAACTAGGCAAAATGGCACCGTAACTTCGGGAGAAGGTGCGCCGGTTTTGGTGATGGGACTTGCTCCCTAAGCTGAGGCCGGTCGAAGATACCAGGTGGCTGCGACTGTTTATTAAAAACATAGCACTCTGCAAACTCGAAAGAGGACGTATAGGGTGTGACGCCTGCCCGGTGCCGGAAGGTTAATTGATGGGGTTAGCGCTTGCGCGAAGCTCTTGATCGAAGCCCCGGTAAACGGCGGCCGTAACTATAACGGTCCTAAGGTAGCGAAATTCCTTGTCGGGTAAGTTCCGACCTGCACGAATGGCGTAACGATGGCCACACTGTCTCCACCCGAGACTCAGTGAAATTGAAATAGCTGTTAAGATGCAGTTTACCCGCGGCTAGACGGAAAGACCCCGTGAACCTTTACTACAGCTTCACAGTGGACTTTGACATTACTTGTGTAGAATAGCTGGGAGGCTTTGAAACCCTGTCGCCAGATAGGGTGGAGCCACCTTTGAAATACCAGCCTGGTAATGTTGAGGTTCTAACCCAGTTCCCTAAGCGGGATCGGGGACATTGTGTGGTGGGTAGTTTGACTGGGGCGGTCTCCTCCCAAAGAGTAACGGAGGAGCACGAAGGTACCCTCAGCATGGTCGGAAATCATGCAATGAGCGCAAGAGTAGAAGGGTGCTTGACTGCGAGACAGACACGTCGAGCAGGTACGAAAGTAGGTTCTAGTGATCCGGTGGTTCTGTATGGAAGGGCCATCGCTCAACGGATAAAAGGTACTCCGGGGATAACAGGCTGATACCGCCCAAGAGTTCACATCGACGGCGGTGTTTGGCACCTCGATGTCGGCTCATCACATCCTGGGGCTGAAGCCGGTCCCAAGGGTATGGCTGTTCGCCATTTAAAGTGGTACGCGAGCTGGGTTTAGAACGTCGTGAGACAGTTCGGTCCCTATCTGCCGTGGGCGTTTGAGATTTGAGAAGAGTTGCTCCTAGTACGAGAGGACCGGAGTGAACGAACCTCTGGTGTACCGGTTGTGATGCCAATTGCATTGCCGGGTAGCTACGTTCGGACGGGATAACCGCTGAAAGCATCTAAGCGGGAAGCCTCCTTCAAGATGAGATCTCACTGGGAACTTGATTCCCCTAAAGGGCCGTTGAAGACTACGACGTTGATAGGTTGGGTGTGGAAGCGCTGTGAGGCGTTGAGCTAACCAATACTAATTGCCCGTGAGGCTTGACCATATAACGCCCAAGGCGTTTGGCAAGTGACTTGTAAGATACGTAAGACGATAGAGAGTAACGAATTAGCGCGTAGTTAAGCTACAGTCGAAGAACTATCTAGATCAAATAAAAGAAGAATCAGATCTAAGTTGTAACAGTTTTGCTTGGCGACCATAGAGTTGTGGAACCACCTGAATCCATCCCGAACTCAGACGTGAAACGCAACATCGCCGATGGTAGTGTGGGGCTTCCCCATGTGAGAGTAGGTCATCGCCAAGCATTTAATTAAGAGAAAACCCCGGTCACACTGTGATCGGGGTTTTTTCGTGTTGGGCTAAAGAAAGCAAAGCAATACTGAACGAATTATTTACACTCGGCTTAATCCACATAGACTCTCCAGCAACTAGCAACTAGCAACTAGCAACTAGCAACTAGCAACTAGCAACTAGCAACTAGCAACTAGCAACTGCTATAGACTCTTGTCGCTAGTGCCTTCTTCCTTATTTCTGGTATGCTTAGCGCGCAATGCAAAACCTCTAAGGAAAATTAATAGATGTATACTGAAGATGATATTCGTCGCCTTAAGTGGCAGAGTCGACGTGGTATGTTGGAACTTGATGTTCTTTTTGTTCCGTTTGTAGAAGAGGCTTTTGCAGACCTAGATGAAGCTGATCAAGATCGCTTTGTTAAGTTATTAGATGAGGAAGATCAGGATCTATTTGTGTGGCTTATGGAGCGAGAAGTGCCAGCTGATCCGGACTTGCAAAGGATTGTGAGGATTATTCTGGAGCGTGTTCAGCCTAAATAACGAACCTATCTCTCCTTCCTGTACCCTGCTTGTTATATATAGTGGGGTACATCTTAGTGCGTGCTTTGCTCTTTTTTACTCTGCGATTCCTTTACACATAGCTGTGTTAGCTTCAGTGGCACTTCTATGTAGTTTTCTGTTTTATTTAAATGAAAGGGTGCTATTAACGTCCTCTCTAGCCATTGTCGGTATTACTTGGAATGGAGAAGAGGGAGTAATTTCATTGCTGCAGAGGAACCAGCAACGGATTGATGTGACCCGTATTAAGCAAAAGGTGATCACTCCCTTTGTGATCGTCATGTTGTGCGAAAGCGACAGCCGCTTTTACACCATACCTGTTGTAATTATGCGTCGGAGCATCAACGAAAATGCATTTAGACGGCTACGGGTTCTGTTGTTATATAGTCCGCTTTATGGCCTTAATTCCAATGAAAATTGATTGGCGTTAAGATTGTGTCTAGTGCTTCAGGACCCTGTTCTGGGAAGTCTAATGTGTAATGAAGTCCGCGACTTTCCTGCCTTAACATTGCTGAGCGAATAATCAAATCTGCAACGACGGCTAAGTTACGAAGCTCTAGAAGGTCGTTGCTGATTTTGTAGTTGCTGTAATATTCGCTAATCTCTTGTTGTAAAAGGTCTATGCGATGCTTAGCTCGTTGTAGTCGTTTGGTCGTTCTCACAATGCCCACGTAGTCCCACATGAAACGACGTATCTCATCCCAGTTGTGAGAGATAATAACATCTTCATCTGAATTGGTTACTTGAGACTCATCCCATGCCGGAATGATTGATTCGTCCAGAGGTGCTGTTAGAGATTGAACGACATCGTCTGAAGCGGATTTTGCATACACAAGGCATTCTAGAAGGGAATTGCTAGCCAATCGATTAGCGCCATGTAGCCCCGTGAACGAGGTTTCACCAATCGCATATAGCCCTGGAATATCGGTGCGTCCTTTTTCGTCCGTCACGACTCCACCACATGTGTAGTGGGCAGCAGGTACAACTGGAATTGGTTCTTTTGTGATGTCGATGCCTAGGCTCTTGCAACGCTTATAGATGGTTGGGAAATGAGACTTAATAAATTCTTTAGATTTGTGGCTGATATCTAAAAATAAGCAGTCGCTACCTAGCCTTTTCATTTCATGGTCGATTGCGCGAGCAACGATATCTCGGGGGGCTAATTCGCCTCGCTCATCGAAGTTATGCATGAACGGCTTGCCATCAGGAAGTAAAAGCTTTCCACCTTCACCACGCACGGCTTCTGTAATCAAAAATGATTTTGCTTGTGGGTGATAGAGGCAGGTAGGGTGGAACTGATTAAATTCCATGTTGCCGACTCGGCAGCCAGCACGCCAGGCCATGGCGATACCATCACCCGTGGCACCATCTGAATTGCTTGTATATAGATAGGCCTTTGATGCACCACCTGTAGCCAACACAACGTGAGGAGCTTGAAATACCTCTACGTGTCCTGTTTCGTCATTAAGAATGTATGCGCCGACACAACGGTTGTGTGCTAATCCTAGTTTCTTTCGTGTAATTAGGTCGACCGCAATATGGTGTTCGAATAGATCGATATTTTCAGAGGCTTTGGCTTTCTCTATCAATGTCTGCTGAAGCGCTTTTCCTGTTGCATCTGCAGAATGGATGATTCGGCGATGAGAGTGTCCGCCTTCTTTGGTTAGATGGTAGTCGTCACTATCTTGGGTAAAAGGAACGCCTTGTTCAATCAGCCAGTCAATGCTTTCTCTGCCGTGTTCGACGGTGAATTCCACTGCCTCTTTATGACTAAGGTGCCCGCCAGCAGACATGGTGTCTTCGATATGTGCTTGTGTGCTATCTTCAGTATCGAGTACTGCAGCGATACCACCTTGAGCCAGCCATGTAGATCCACTCTTAAGTTCTCTTTTACTAAGAACTGCAACACGCGCATTTTGAGCTAAGTGGAGGGCCATGCTAAGTCCAGCAGCGCCACTGCCAATAATTAAAGCGTCGTAGTGATAGTGTTGCGTCATGCTGTGCTCTTCTCAACTTGAGGGTTCTTGGCTTGAAAAATTGAGTGCTTATTTTAGTGGTAAGTTCGAGGATAAAACTAGCTAATTAAATGTGTTTCATCGGTATTGAGTCACAATTTAGCATTTTTTTTTGGACTTAGGGAACTTAAGCAGTTTTGAATGCTCATAGAAGTGTTCCGGCACTCTGATGAGGTAATATGTTGTATTAGTTGAAAGTTATTGCTGCTTTAGCTTCTATATTTATAGAGACAGGTATTAAGGACAGTTTAAGGAATATTGAGTGTCGAGTGAAAGTCAGACAGCAGTCGATCAAAAGTTAGTCGAACGGGTAAAAGCGGGCGATAAACGTGCTTTCGATCTTCTAGTTAAAAAATACCAACATAAAATTGTTGCGTTGATTGGTCGTTATGTTTACGACCAACATGAAGCATTGGACGTGGCGCAAGAAACTTTCATTAAGGCTTATAGAGCGATACCAAAATTTCGCGGTGATAGTGCTTTCTATACATGGTTATACAGAATAGCTATCAATACAGCCAAAAATCATCTTGTTGCTCGTGGTAGGCGTCCTGCTGATGTAGATGTTGACGATGCCCAGTTCTTTGAAGGTGATAATGCTTTGAAAGATATTGAGACACCAGAAAATAAATTGTACAAGGACGAGCTTGAAGCAGTGATTCGGAAAACTCTGAATAAACTCCCTGAAGACTTACGGGTGGCTTTAACGCTCAGAGAGTTTGAAGGCATGAGTTATGAAGAGATAGCTGGGGTTATGGATTGCCCTGTGGGAACTGTAAGGTCACGTATCTTTCGAGCACGTGAAGCAATTGATAAAGAAATTATGCCGCTTTTAGCGAGCTGATCCTGCAAAGGTAAATTGAGGTAAATTCTATGGATGATCGATCTACAGAATCTGTTTCGGCATTGATGGATGGTGAAGTCGCAGACTTTGAGTTACGACGTACTCTTGATCGCATAGAGCAGGAGCCAGAATTGGCTGAGCAATGGCAGCGATATCATTTAGTTCGTTCAGTTATGAAAAATGAAGAAGCTGAATTGAGCAGCTTTGATATCAGTAGTCAGGTCATGCAGGCTCTGGAACAAGAGCCTGATTTGGAAGTTGATACTGCTGCACCAGAAGTTAAGTCCGACGCTAAAGGAAGTTTTTTTTGGAAACCGCTTGCTAGCATGACTGCAGCAGCTTCTGTGACGGCAATGGTTATCTTGGGTGCCCAAACCTACAATCAGCCTGAGAATGACACGATTGCTGATAATCGCCCGAACTATGTACTTCCGGGTAATTCAGTTTCCGATGATCTGGTTAGAGCGCAGTTTGGTAGTCGTTCGATGATTTCATCACAGGGGCAAGAGCCTGAAATTATTCGCTTATCTGAAGGTGTAGAGCGTTATGTATCTCAACATAAACATATGCTTTCACACCAAGAATCTGGTTGGGAAACAACATGGTTACCAGAAGGTTTTTCGGGTAAACGTAGAGATGTGATGGCGCATGCTGAAGTACAAATGTTTAGCAATGGACGTCATTCATTTACCGTTTGTGTTGAAAAGTATGGTCGTCAGTCCGTTCCTGAAGGGGCTGTTCAATTGGACGGCATGGTTACTGTGGGTAAGCGTATTGGTGATCAATTTGTAACAGTCGTTGGAGATGTTCCTCTAATGATTGCGGAACGTATTGCTGCTTCAGTAGAACGTAAATGATTGAAGAAAGCGGGAAAGTTATAGAGGTCAATGAGCAAGGCGTATGGGTTGAAACCATGCGCCAGAGCGCTTGTGCTAGTTGTGCTGCTCGAAATGGTTGTGGCCAAAAGCTGTTGGTGCAGGCAGGGCAAGAGAAACGTTTTATTTTTCTCGTTAATAATCCTACCTCTCTTCACGTCAAAGCTGACGATAGTGTGCTTTTAGGTATAGAAGAGGGAGCGTTTATCAAAGCAACAGTTTTTATGTATTTGTTGCCATTGTTAGCGCTGTTCCTTGGGGCTGTAATCGGAAATTTTATCTGGGGCGATGAACTGGTCGTTATCGCATCTGCTTTCATTTCTCTTATCGCTGGGTTTGTTTTTGTTCGCTTTAGTAGTTCCGCTTTATTTAGTTCCTGCCAATATCAACCTACGCTAATTAAAGTTATCTAACCCCGTTTTTTGATAGACATAGGTGAGTGTTTTTATGAAATCTATATCAAAATTCATAGTCGCAACTTTTTTCCTTATTTCTTTGTCGGTTCATGCTGCAAACTTGCCCGATTTTAAATCGTTGGTAAAAGAGGCTTCACCTGCTGTAGTGAATATCAGTACTGTTCAAACTAGTCCGCGACAGGGTCAACCACACCCGTTTCAGGGACCAAATGGAGAAGAAATTCCGGAAATCTTCCGTCATTTCTTCCGTATGCCTGAATTTGAACAGGGTGAGCGCCCACGTCGTAGAGCTCCTCAATCCTTAGGGTCTGGTTTCATTATTTCTGAAGATGGTTACCTATTAACAAACCACCATGTGATTGCTGAGGCTGATCAGGTGATTGTGCGATTAGCTGACCGAAGGGAGTTGGAAGCTGAGGTCATCGGTTCTGATGAGCGCTCTGATGTTGCTCTTTTGAAAATTGACGCTGAAGACCTACCGACAGTTGAGCTTGGAGAATCTAAAGCGCTTGATGTTGGTGAATGGGTACTTGCGATAGGTTCACCATTTGGTTTCGATCATAGTGTGACTGCGGGTATTGTCAGTGCCAAAGAGCGTGCATTAGCGGGTGATACTTATGTTCCTTTTATTCAAACTGATGTAGCTATTAATCCTGGTAATTCTGGAGGTCCATTATTTAATCTGGATGGTGAAGTCGTTGGGATTAACTCTCAGATTTACACTCGTTCCGGTGGTTTTATGGGGCTGTCCTTTGCTATACCTATTGATGTCGCGATGGATGTTGCGGATCAATTAAGGAAACATGGTTATGTTACCCGCGGGTGGCTAGGTGTGGTCATTCAAGAGGTCAATCGGGATCTTGCTGAATCATTTGGATTAGATAAACCTGCTGGTGCTTTAGTGGCCAAAGTATTACCTGACAGTCCGGCAGAAAAATTCGGCCTTTTAGAGGGCGATATTATCCTTAAATTTGAAGGTGTAGATATTATTCGATCTTCAGACTTACCCCATCATGTCGGGCGCGTAAAACCCGGTAAGAAAGCTAAAGTTTCAGTTATGCGTGCGGGTCGTGAAATTACTATCAAGGTCGAAATCGAGGCATTACCAACCCAGAATGAGCTTGCTAAAACTAACGTTCGCAAGTCTAAAGAGGATAAAGGTAATCGCCTAAACATCCAGGTGACCGAGCTTGACCAAAAACGCAAAGAAAAATGGCAAGTGAGTAAAGGTGTTGTTGTTCGTAAAGTTTTACAAGGGTCAGGTTCAGATGCAGGTCTGATGGTTGGCGATGTCATCACTATGCTAAATGGCGAACAGATCGCCAGTGTTTCTGACTTTAATCGAGTGTCTACAGATATAGCTTCTGGTAAGTCGGTTCCGATGCGGATTGTTCGCCGGGGAAGTCCGTTATTTATTCCATTACGAGTATCGGATTAAGTTGTATAAAATTCTAAGGGGGCTAAGGCCCCCTTTTTCGTAGCCCAGTTTAAGCAAATGCTGTAAACTTGCGCCTTTCCAGCGAGTATTAGAGTAGCGGTAGCCTGCACGTGAGCAACCTTAAAAATATCCGAAATTTTTCTATTATTGCCCATATCGACCACGGTAAGTCGACTTTGGCCGATCGTTTCATCCAAATGTGCGGTGGCTTAAGTGACCGTGAAATGGAAGCTCAGGTTCTTGATTCCATGGATTTGGAACGTGAGCGTGGTATTACCATTAAAGCGCAGAGTGTTACTCTGAACTATAAAGCGCAAGATGGTGAAACCTACCAGCTTAACTTTATCGATACACCGGGTCACGTAGATTTCTCCTATGAGGTTTCTCGTTCTTTAGCCGCTTGTGAAGGTGCGCTTTTGATCGTTGATGCTGCGCAGGGTGTAGAAGCTCAGTCAGTTGCTAACTGCTATACAGCAATCGAGCAAGGTTTAGAAGTAGTACCCATTCTAAACAAAATGGACTTGCCTCAGGCAGAGCCGGAGCGAGTTCGAGTTGAAATTGAAGAAGTTATCGGTATTGATGCCACTGATGCTGTTGCTTGTTCAGCTAAGAGCGGTATGGGTGTCGAAGACGTTCTCGAACAATTAGTTAAGGAAATACCGCCACCTGAAGGTGATGTTGATGCTCCGCTACAAGCCCTAATTATTGATTCTTGGTTTGATAATTACTTAGGCGTTGTCTCTCTTGTGCGTGTAACTCAAGGTACGCTGCGTAAGAAAGACAAGATTCTAGTTAAGTCTACAGGTCAAAATTATCAGGCTGAATCTGTAGGTATTTTCACACCTAAGCAGAAAGAAACCGGTGTTTTGCACGCAGGTGAAGTAGGCTTCATGGTTGCGGGCGTTAAAGACATTCATGGTGCACCTGTAGGTGATACGCTAACTCATGTTAAAACTCCAGAAGTAGAAAGCCTTCCTGGTTTCCAGAAAGTACAACCGCAGGTTTACTCCGGTCTATTCCCTACAAGTTCTGATGATTACCAGGATTTCCGTGAAGCATTGGATAAGCTGACGTTGAATGATGCTTCGTTGTTCTTCGAGCCTGAAACATCTGATGCGCTTGGTTTTGGTTTCCGTTGTGGCTTCTTGGGTATGCTGCATATGGAAATCATTCAAGAGCGTCTTGAACGTGAATATAATCTTGATTTGATCACAACAGCTCCAACTGTAATTTACGAGTTGGAGATGAACAATGGTGATGTTATTCAGATTGATAGCCCATCTAAGCTTCCGGATCCTGGCTCTATTAATGAGATGCGAGAGCCAATTGTTGAAGCCAATATCCTTGTTCCACAAGATTACCTAGGGCAGGTTATTGGGCTATGTGTCGAGAAGCGTGGTATCCAAAAACAGATGAACTACGTAGGTAATCAGGTACAGATTACTTATGAACTACCGATGGCGGAAGTCGTTCTCGATTTCTTCGACCGTTTGAAGTCTGTAAGTCGTGGTTATGCCTCTCTTGAATATAATTTCGTACGCTTTGATCCAGCTAAATTGGTGCGAATGGATATTCTTATCAATGGTGATAAGGTTGATGCCTTGGCCGTTATTCTTCATCGTGATAATGCTCAATTCCGTGGCCGTCAGCTATGTGAAAAGATGAAAGAAGTTATTCCTCGTCAGATGTTTGATGTGGCAATTCAGGCTGCGCTTGGTGGTAAGGTCATTGCTCGTACAACAGTTAAAGCATTGCGTAAGAACGTGACAGCGAAGTGTTATGGTGGTGACGTAAGCCGTAAGAAAAAACTGCTACAGAAGCAAAAAGAAGGTAAGAAACGTATGAAGCAGGTGGGTAGTGTAGAGATCCCACAGGATGCGTTCCTTGCAGTACTTAAAGTTGATAGTTAATCATCAGGAAGGGCATTGTTAGATGGATTTTGATTTCGCATTGGTACTGGTTGCGTTAACTTTCATCTCTGGCATCGTTTGGTTTTACGATCGAATCTCTTTGAAACCACAAAGGGATGAAAAGCTGAGAGCCGCTTTTGCTCAGGCGGGAGCAGAGTTGCCTGATGAAGCGATTGAGCAGATTAATCGTGTATCTGGTTGGGTCGATACTGGTCGATCTATGTTCCCGGTGCTTTTCATCGTATTGATATTAAGGTCTTTCTTGGTAGAGCCTTTTCAAATACCATCCGGCTCAATGTTACCGACGTTGAAAATTGGTGACTTTATCTTGGTCAATAAATTTCATTATGGGTTGCGTTTACCTGTTCTGAATACCAAGTTTATTGAGATTAATGATCCTGAACGTGGTGATGTGGTTGTATTTAAATTCCCTGAAAAACCATCTATTAACTATATTAAGAGAGTAGTTGGACTTCCGGGGGATGTAATTAGTTATCAAAACAAGAAGTTGTTTATAAACGGAAAAGAGCAATCCCAACAGTTGTTGGCTCAATTACCACCTCAAAATCCACAGCGCTTGTTAATTAATGAAAATTTAGATGGTGTTGAACATCAAATGTATAGAGATGTTCGCAGACCAGCTCAGAATATGGAGTGGACTGTACCTGAAGGTCATTACTTTATGGTTGGAGATAATCGCGATAATAGTAATGATAGTCGCAGGTGGGGCTTTGTATCTGAAGATCTTCTAGTAGGTAAGGCATTTGCAGTTTGGATGCATTGGCCTACCTTTTTAAGTGTACCGTCATTTGGCGATGTTCGTGTGATTAAGTAATGGAGGCTCATATGAGATCTAGTCTTAAGCAACAAGCAGGTGCGTCAATTTTTTCTATTTTGTTAGCGCTTATTGTTGCAGGTTTTTTGTTTTCTATCGCATTTAAATTATTCCCTGCATATGTAGATAACAGAACTTTAAATTCAGTGCTTGCTGATGCAATGAATGACTCAGATGAAGTGGAGAAGGGACCTAAGGGCATTAGAATTGGAATTTTAAAAAAGTTGGTGATAAATCAAATTAAGCTACCAGAAAAAGATGCTTTAACTATTGTTGAAGATGACGGCATTATTACTGCAACGCTTGATTACGAGGTACGTGTTCCAATGTTTGGGAACGTTGATGCGGTTGTTTTTTTCACTAACGAATATGAAGCAGAAGCCCCTTGATTAAACCTGTATCTGATTTGGCCCGTCGTATAGGGCATCCATTTGCCGATGAGTCTTTATTTGAGTTAGCACTCACGCATCGTAGTTGCGGTAAGAAGAATAATGAACGTCTAGAGTTTCTAGGCGATTCTATTTTGAACTTTGTTATCGCTGATGATCTGTTTGCACGATTCCCTCAAGCTAAAGAAGGTGAATTAAGTCGTTTACGTGCGCGTATGGTTAAAGGAGTTACCTTGTCTGAAGTAGCTCGTGAATTGGGTTTAGGCGATTACCTGCGTTTAGGTAGCGGAGAGCTTAAGAGTGGCGGTTTTCGTAGAGATTCAATCCTAGCTGATGCTGTAGAAGCTATTATCGGCGCGATCTATCTAGATTCCGATATGGAAACAGCCCGTGGATTTATTCTTTCTTGGTTCCAAGCGCGTTTAGAAAAATTAGACTTAAATGAGACATTGAAAGACTCTAAAACACGCTTGCAGGAGTTTCTGCAATCGCGTCGTTTAGCTTTGCCAACTTATGAATTAATCAATGTAGAAGGCGAAGCTCATGATCAAACCTTTTATATCGATTGTACAGTGGCAGGCTTAGCTAAGCCTGCAAAAGGTATTGGTAGTAGTCGCCGACAGGCTGAACAAGAAGCCGCAAAACATGCGCTGATAGAGTTGCAGGTGGAGAAATAGTTATGGCTGAAGATTTAATGCACCTGCTGGAGCCTCGTAATCCAGATCAAAAATGTGGCTTCGTAGCGATTGTTGGTCGCCCTAATGTTGGTAAATCGACATTGATGAACCACATCTTAGGACAGAAATTGAGTATTACTTCTCGTAAGCCTCAGACAACTCGTCATCAGATTATGGGTATCAAAACAGAAGATGATCTACAGATCGTTTATGTAGATACTCCAGGCTTACATAAAGATGATGGTAAAAAAGCTTTAAACCGTTATATGAACAAAGCTGCATCAGACGCATTACGTGATGTTGATGTTGTTGTTTTTATTGTTGACCGTACTGCTTGGACTGAAGAAGACCAGATGGTACTGGACAAGGTCAAGCATGCTCGTTGTCCGGTTATCTTAGCTGTAAACAAAGTCGATCAACTGAAAGACAAAACGGCTTTATTACCTCAGATGCAGACACATTCTGAGCGTATGGACTTTGCTGAAATGATTCCGCTTTCAGCTAAAGATGGCCATAACGTAGAGCAGCTTGAAGAGTTAATCGCTAAGCATATTCCTGAGGGTATGCATCACTTTCCTGAAGATCAGCTAACAGATAAAAGCTCACGCTTCATGGCTGCGGAAATGGTTCGGGAAAAGTTGATGCGTAACTTAGGGGATGAGATCCCTTACGGTACTACTGTAGAGATTGAAGAGTTTAAATACGCAAAAAATGGTGTTCTCCATGTGAGTGCGCTAATCCTGGTAGAGCGTGATGGTCAGAAGCGAATTGTTATTGGGGATAAAGGTTCTCGAATCAAAACAATTGGCCGTGATGCTCGCATGGATATGGAGCGTATGTTTGATGCTAAAGTAATGCTTAACCTATGGGTTAAAGTTCGTCGTGGTTGGGCGGATGATGAAAGGGCATTACGTAGTTTGGGTTATGACAATACCTAAAAAGCATGAGTCATTCTGATCCGCAGGCGGCTTATGTCCTCCATAGCCGCCCTTATCGCGATACCAGTTTTATCGTTGATTTCTTCACTCTAGAACATGGTAAAGTTTCCGCTGTTGTTCAGGGCGCACGCAGACCCAAATCAAAATTACGTGCATCAGTACAACCTTTTGTACCTATTCAGGTTACATGGCGTGGACGTAACGATCTCAAAACATTAACTCAAGCCGAGCCTGTTGCTGCTATGTTGTTCCTGAATGGCGATGCGCTGCTTTGTGGACTTTATGTAAATGAATTGTTAGAACGTTTGCTCCAGCCATTTGATAGTCACCCGAAACTCTATGTTTATTATCAGTATGTTTTAAATGAGTTAGTATCTGGTGAAGATATAGAGGGGGCGCTACGCACCTTTGAGCATCGTTTACTTGATGATCTTGGTGTATTGCCAGAGCTGGAACAAGAATCTGCTGATTCAGTATATTGTTTTAACCCTGAATATGGCTTTGTTCCTGTTGGCGCAGTAACAGATAAAAATAAGGCGTCTTGTTTTTATGGTTGGCAGTTGTCTGCGATTGCTGTTGATGATTATTCAGATATTCAAGTTCGCAGAGCTGCTAAGCGCTTGATGCGAAATTTAATTGATCGTGCTTTGGGGCAAAAGCCCTTGCGTAGCCGAGAGCTATTTCAAAAAATGTGAGGAAAGTGGTGTGATTGAACCATCCCGTTTGTTATTAGGGGTCAATATTGACCATGTCGCTACGATTCGCCAAGCGCGTGGTACACGCTACCCGGATACTGTTCAGGCTGCTGCGCTAGCGGAAGAGGCTGGTGCCGATGGTATTACAATTCATCTGCGAGAAGATCGTCGCCATATCCAAGATCGTGATGTTTATCTTTTGAAAGAGACATTACAGACACGTATGAACTTCGAGATGGCTGTGACTGAAGAGATGATTGCCATTGCTGAAGATGTAAAGCCTGCTCATTGCTGTTTAGTTCCAGAGAAGCGTGAAGAGTTGACGACCGAAGGTGGTTTGGATGTCGCTGGTCAAGAAGAGCGGGTGAAAGAAGCTTGTGATCGATTAGCTGCGGCAGGTATCGAGGTGTCTCTATTTATTGATCCGGAGCCAGCACAGATTGATGCAACTATTCGTTGTGGGGCTCCAGTGATTGAATTGCATACAGGTTCCTACGCAGAAGCTGAATCTTCTGCAGAACAGGCAGATGAGCTGAAACGTATCCGTGAAGCAGCTACCTATGCTTACCAAAAAGGCCTGATTGTAAACGCCGGCCATGGTTTGCATTATCATAATGTTGAGCAGATCGCTGAAATTCCTGAGATGAATGAGCTTAATATTGGCCACGGGATTATTGCGCGTGCCTTATTTGTTGGTTTAAAAGAAGCGGTATCTGAAATTAAGCAACAGATGCTTCAGGCCCAAGCTCGAATTCAGCCGCAAAGAGATGCATTAAAGCGATGATTCGAGGTATCGGGACCGATATTCTTCAGATCAGCCGCATGGAGCAGGCGTTGGACAGAACGCCTGCCTTGCCGCAACGTATCTTATCTACTTCCGAATATGAACAGTTCCTCAAAGTATCCAATCCACCTCTGTTTCTAGCTAAACGTTTTTGTGCCAAAGAAGCGGTATCTAAAGCTTTAGGCACAGGTATTGGGCGAGGCGTTAGTTGGAAGCATATTGAGATTACGAAAGATAAGAATGGTCGACCCGAAGTGAGTCTATCAGGAGGTGCTGCAGAGCGCGCCGAAAAGCTTGAAGTTGCATGTATGCATCTAAGTTACAGTGATGAGAAAGATTACATTGTTGCGTTTGTTATTGCTGAGGGATGAAGAGTTCTATGACTAGGGTTTGTGTCGTTACAGGTGGTTCTGTTGGTATAGGACGAGCTGTCGTTGAGCGTTTATTAGATGACGGTTACAAGGTTTATAACTTAGACCTGAGTGAATCTGAGGTCGGCGAATTTATTCAATGTGACATGACTGATTCAACTCAGGTTACACAAGCTATTGATCATGTCATCAAGGAATCTGGCAGGATTGATGGTGTTGTATCCAATGCCGGAATTCATTTCTCTGCAACTATAGAAGACACTTTAGAAGCGGACTTTGATCGAGTGATGGCGATTAATGTAAAGGGGGCCTATTTCCTTTTACAATCTGTACTACCTCACATGCGACAGCAAGGCTCGGGCTCAATTGTTTTGTTAGGCTCGGATCAGTCTGTTATTGCTAAAAGAAACTCTTTTGCTTACAACATGAGTAAAGCGGCGCTTGCTTCAATGGCTAAGACCACAGCATTAGATTATGCTTCTTTAGGAATTCGAGCTAATGCTGTTTGCCCCGGAACCATAGAAACACCACTTTACCACAATGCAATTGACCGCTATTGTGAGAGCAGCGGAAGTGAAAAAAGTGTTGTACATCAAGAAGAAGCAGCTTTGCAGCCATTAGGGCGTATAGGCCAGCCAGAGGAGGTTGCTGCACTTGTTGCATTATTGATTGGTGATGATGCTCGTTTTATTACCGGTAGTTTGCAGTTAATTGATGGTGGTTATACAGCCCAGTAATTGAGTTGTAAAAGTGAAACTTGCGATCTAAAGGCGGTATATGAGTAGAGTGATAGACCCGCATCTGCACCTGTTTAATCTTGAAAAAGGGGATTATCACTGGCTGAAAGAAGGGCACACGCCTGAATGGTCTGATAAAAATAAGATTAGGCGCAGTTATAGCGAAGGTGATTTAAGCCAATCAGGCTCAGCAGATATTGTAGGTTTTGTACATATCGAAGCGGGTTTTGATAATTCCCATCCGTGGCGTGAATTGGAGTGGCTTGAAAGTCATTGTGAGTTACCTTTTCGTTCAATAGCTTATCTTGATCTAACTTCCGATAGCTTTGATGAGCATTTGGAAAAACTACAAGAATTTAAGTCATTAGTTGGTGTGAGATACATCTTAGATAATGCCGCTCAGGAAGTGTTGTCCAATCCAAATGTCTTTAAACGTCTTGCGGTACTATCCGATAACCAGCTAATTTTCGAAGCTCAGCTGTCTTTATCTGATCCAGGTGCGTCTTGTGCACTTGCAGATGTAATGCAAAAGTTGCCAAATTTAAAGGTTGTGATTAACCATTGCGGGTCACCTGTACAGCTGAATGAGGAGTGGATGCACTCGATTACTCGGCTAGCACATCATCCAGAATGTTCTATTAAATGCTCTGGTTGGGAGATGTTTAATCGTGATTGGAGTTCGGAGCAGGCCAAACCTATTATAAGTTTTGCCGTTAGGCAATTTGGACTTACTCGGGTGATGTTGGCGAGTAACTTCCCTGTTTCTGAATTGGCTTGTAGTTATGAAGATTTATGGCAGAGGTATCTCAAAGAGATGAAGTGGAAGGGCTTTGAGAAAGAGATGCTGATATTTGAAAACGCTAATCGAATATACCAGTTAGATATCGATTAGCGTGATTAGAAAATAAAAAAGGGCGCCTGATAGCGCCCTTTTTATATGAAGTAGAAAATTACTTAACTTCAATACGCGGTGAACGCATTACTACCTCATCGTTCAATTCAATACCAATTCCAGGCTCTTCAGAAACTTGGAAGAAGCCGTCTACTGGTTGAGGATCTTGAATACAAAGCTCACGGTTCCATTGCTTAATCGCATAGGTGTGATGTTCATGGATTAAGAAGTTTGGAATCGCTGTTTCAAGATGCAAAGAGGCCGCTGTTGCTACTGGGCCACCACAAACGTGGGCTTGAATTCGAACGTCGTATACGTCTGCGTAATCACAAACCTTTTTCGTTTCTGTAAATCCACCACATAAACCGATATCTGGTTGTAGTACATCTAGACTTTGATCTTCAAGATACGGACGAACACCCCAGCGGTTATACAAACGTTCGCCACCGGCAATTGGAACATTTACTTTGTCGGCTACGCGTTTATGCAGCTCCGAGTTTAAGTAGTTCACTGGCTCTTCAAAGTACATGCAGCGTGCTTCTTCGACCAACTCACCCAATTGAATCGCGGTTGAAGCGCCTGGCAAACTGTGACATTCAAAAATGATATCACCGTCATCACCCATGGTTTCACGGATAGCCATTAAGCGGTCGCGGAACATCTTCATCTCTTTGTTAGTAAAGAGCTTAGTACGATCGAAGAAGGTTTCGCCTTTTTCGTTATACATGATCGGATCGACTTTTACAGCGTCATAACCTTCTGCCAGAGCTTTTTCTGTCGCTTTTGCATAATCTTCAGGATCTGTTAGGGCTTTAAATTCTGAATCCCAATCAAATTGAAGCTGGCTGGCATAAGTGCGTAGTTTATCGTTAACTTTACCGCCAAGCAGTTGGTAAACAGGAAGGCCCAGAGCTTTACCTTTAATATCCCAGAGAGCTGTATCGATAGCACTCATTGCAGCGTAAATGATAGGACCGCCGCCTAATCCCCAAAAGCTACCGCGTAGCATTAGGTTCCAAAGATCTTCTGTTTGGAATGGGTCACGACCAAGTAGCATCTCTTCTGCAAATTCTTTAATCATGTTTGCAGCAGCACTATGACCTAGGTCGTAAGCTAAGCCCGCTTCACCTACACCGCTGATGCCTTCATCTGTGTGTACTCGAACAAATACCGGATTCCAAACAGGACGATCCGGACAGTGAATATCAAAAATTTCTACGCGATTTATTTTCATGAATCAGCCTTATTATTCGGTAATTTTCAGATTATTGCGCAAAGCTTGGATCAAGTCGGTAGGCTTTACGAAGCATTGCAGGCCATGACTTCTGTCCACCGGTAGTTCCTGAATGAACGACATTTGCTTGTTTAGATATGCCATCAACGATTTCTGGAGCCACTTCTATAGCATCTTGACCTGTTGATTGAATTAATAATTGAATCTCACAAGCACGTTGTAGGTCATACATGCGCATAAATGCGTCACCTACGGTCGGACCAACGGTGAGAGCGCCATGGTTTGGAAGTAAAAGGTGGTTGTTACGACCTAAATCTTCTTTTAAACGTGCTTTCTCATCCTGATTAACTGCTAGGCCTTCATACTGGTGATAGCTTAACGAAGCCAATTGGAAGCAGGAGTATTGGCTAAGGGGTAATAACCCACATTTAAGGGAAGCTACCGCAATAGATTCTTTAGTATGTAAGTGAAGAACACAGTGTGCATCACTACGTACAGAGTGAACGGCGCTATGAATCGTAAATCCTGCAGGGTTTATGTTGAAAGGCGTATCGTCGAGGATATTTCCTTCTAGATCCACCTTAACTAAGTTTGATGCAGTAACTTCATCAAATGTAAGCCCAAAAGCATTTACCAGATAGTGATCTGTTCCAGGTACTTTTGCTGAAATATGAGTATAGATTAGATCTCCCCAGCCTAAATCTTCCACTAGCCTGTAGCAGGCAGCTAGATCTACCCGTACCTGCCATTCCTCTGGGGAAACTTTGTTTTTTAAATCGAGTTGTGGAAGCTCCAGCATAAAAAATCCTCTGGCTTAAATAGATGTGCCTTTGACGAGCAGTATTGATTGCAAGAATTATACAGGGAGCTACGAAATAAAGAACATGATGCCAATGAAATGATTATTCACTAATAAGAATTATTTGCATTTGATTTCTTCTTAGATAATAATGATTCCTATTACTGATAAGGAGAATTGTTATGAATAGCCCTGCGAATAATTCTGTATTGGAATTTCCTGTAATTGCGCTTGTTGGTGCTGTCGCACTAGGTTTTATGTTTCTTCCATTTGTTGGTTAAGATTTTCTTTAGCTAAACGATCAAATTAATGTTTGGTTGTTGTGAGTAAGCTAAAGACTTTAATTTAGGTGGATGTGCTTCTTAGTAGATCAAACTATTATTAGAGTTGAAGAACTCATCGGCTCTTGTGTATTACCTTATTAGTTTGTTTGCGACTTCAATTCAATGCGGGCTCTGTACAGGTATCGTTGGTCATAACATAACTTCCTTTCTCCAAGATTAGTCAGTTACTCAAACTATTCTGTATTCTTTTTAATACCCTTTGTCATAAATCTTACCTATCCAAGCTATAGAGAGAAGTAAATGGAGCTTGTTCGATGCTTGATGAATACTGTTTCTATATTGGTTGAGTTTGTGAGGAATGAACATGAAAACAGAGCGTTTAGAGTTTAAGGGTCACGATGGGATCAGTGCTTGCGGCTCGTTTGGATCTACCCGTTGGCAAACCCGCTGCTTATGCATTGTTTGCGCACTGTTTTACCTGTTCCAAAGATATTCCAGCAGCTAGGCGAATAGCTCAACGTCTAGCATCTTTGGGGATAGCTGTACTTCGTTTTGATTTTACGGGCTTGGGCCATTCGGGTGGTGAATTTGCTAATACCGGGTTTAGCTCTAATGTTGCTGACTTAGTCTTAGCTGCTGATTATTTACGTGAAAACTATCGGGCTCCTCAACTCTTAATCGGTCACTCGTTAGGTGGGGCGGCGGTGTTAGCAGCTGCAGATAGAATAGCAGAGGCGAAAGCTGTAGTTACGATTGGTGCTCCAGCTGAACCGGAACATGTTATTCATAATTTTGGTGATCATGTAAATACAATCTGTAACCAAGGTTCGGCAGAAGTGGAGCTGGGTGGTAGGGCTTTTACCATTCGCCGTGAATTTATCGACGATATTTCAGATGTATCCTTAGAGGCTAAGGTTAAGCATCTGAAAAAAGCACTACTGGTGCTGCATGCGCCAATGGATGAAACCGTGAGTTTGGATAATGCCGCACGGATATTCCAAATGGCTAAACACCCAAAGAGCTTTATCACCCTAGATAATGCTGATCATTTGCTTACGCGTGTCGAGGATGCAGAGTATACCGCTGAAGTGATTTCAACTTGGGTGCAGCGTTATATAGACGTTGAACTGTTACCAAAACAGATGAATGCCCCTGAAGGTGTTGTTCGGGTAAGTGAAGCTGATCCGGACAGTTTTACTCAGGATATCAGCGCAGCAGGTCACCATATAATTGCAGATGAGCCTGTGAGTTACGGTGGCAATTATCTAGGCTCCACACCTTACCAATTAGTTGCTGCTGGTTTAGGGGCTTGTACCTCAATGACGATTCGCATGTACGCGCGTCATAAACAGTTGCCACTGGAGCATGTGCAGGTGGATGTTATCCATGACAAAATCCATGCAGAGGATTGTTCTAGCTGTGAACAATCAGGGGGCAAAGTAGATCAGTTTGTGAGGCGTATAACGCTGATCGGTGACTTATCTGAGGAAGAGCGACAACGTTTGCTTGATATTGCAGATCGATGCCCCGTTCATAAAACCTTGGAAGGTGAGATCAATATTAAGACCGCGTTATCTAGCTAGCCATTCAAATGGCTAGGTAAGTGAAGGTTTTACAGCATAGCGCTGTAAAACCTTTCATATAGATCTACCTATTCGTAAATAATCTCATCGAATACTTGGCGGATAGGTTGAACACCCGCCCAAACATCCAATTCCATATCTTCAGGTTCATCCACAGGTGCTCCGGTTCTAACTTTTGCTGAGACTTGCTCGATTTTAAATTCCAAAACCGCAGTGGCTTTGAGCTCGACATCATTCGCGGGTCTCGCTTCTTGTGATCTTCCGGTTTTGACCTTTTCTAGCATCAAGTCTAATTGTCGACGCTTTTCCTGTTCTTCTTCGATTAGCTTAGCCTTGCCATACATGATTACACTTCGAAAGTTGACTGAATGGTGGAAAGCAGAGCGCGCAAACACTAATCCATCCAGCAAGGTAATTCCTATTGCAGCTTCCTCTCCGGCGAGTAATGCTTGGAACAAACCATTTTTACTTGAACCGTGGATATAGAGGTAATCGCCTTCGCGCCAGTGGAGTGTCGGTTGAATCATGGTTTGACCACGCCAATTGCATGAAACATGGCAGACAAGTGCTTCATCCATGATCTGATAGATTGTTTCTTGATCATAGGTCGCTTTTTTCAACCCGCGTTTAACCTGTGTTTTTGGTGTAGGGGTAAAGTGACTCATCTGCTTGTCCTCCTCATATTTATGGGTTGATTGGTTTAGATGGTGGAAGAGTAATGGTTATAATTGGTCTATGTGAGATCCAATATTTGTATATTTAATGGGCCCAATTTTGTTGAGTGCGCAGCTGCTAAACATTCTTAAGTCCCCTGAAAGCGTTGATGAGGGGGCTCGTTACCAGGTTATTTTTAAACGTCTGCAGTTGGCTATTTTGCAGGGGGCGCTGGTGGGTGGTACTCGTTTACCTGCAACTCGTGAGTTATCGAGTGCGCTTGGTGTTGCCCGTAATACAGTTAAAACGGCCTATGAAATGTTAGTTGCCGAGGGTTATGTTGAAACGGTGACAGGTTCAGGGAGTTATGTCGCTCACTTACCTGAGTCAGTGTTGAGAAATAAGCCTTCGAAAACGAAGCAAGACCCCGGTTTGTCGGTTTCGGAATATGCAAAGCAATTCTTAGGTTTTACGCCTTTAAATCCAGATACGCGAAAGTTACTGCAACCGGGAATACCCGCAATCGATCAGTTTCCGATAGAGCAATGGAAACGCTGTTTAGCGAGAGCCGCATCGTTTAAGTTACTAGAGTCATCGCCTCCGGCAGGTGATTTAAGACTGCGGGAGCAGATCTCAAAATATTTATTGCGACACCGAGGAATAGAGGTAAAAGCCGATCAGATTTTGGTGACCTCCGGCTCCCAGCAAGCGATCTATATGGTTGCTCAGTTACTCACTAATTCAGGTGATCGGGTGGTGGTTGAAACTCCGGGGTTTCCAGGGATATCTGGTGCTTTTAAAGCAGCGGGGTGCAAGATTGATACGGTTCAGTTTCCTCTAATTGATGCGCTAAAACAGAAGGCTGCGTTATTGAGTTTGACGCCTTCTCGTAACTTTCCTTTAGGGCATACGATATCGCTTGCAGAAAGGTTGGAGGTTATTCGTTGGGCTGAAGCAGAAGATGCTTGGATTCTAGAGGATGATTACGATTCAGAGTTTGCCCTAGGGCATCCAGTTTCGTCACTGTTTGCAATCAGTGATTATCAGAGGGTGATCTATACCGGGACTTTTAGTCGATCGATGTTTCCTGCAATACGTTTAGGTTATGTGATACTACCTGAGCTTTTAGTGCCTTTATTTAGTCGAGCGCGACGCTATATGGATGGTGGCTTATCCGGCGTTACTCAAGTGGCCATGGCTGAGTTTATGGAGCAAGGCTTTTTTGCACGGCATCTCAAAAAGATGAGTGGGTTGTATCAGAAACGGCTTAAAGTTCTATCTAAAGAGGTCAAAGCTAGCTGTTTGTCAGGCTTGCCTATTTTGGGTGCTGAAGGAGGAATGCATCTGGTATTGGGGTTGCCAGATGAGATAGAAGACAAGCGACTGGTTGAGCAGTTAAAACAAGATGGGTTGGGTGTAAGAGCACTATCGGGCTATACCCAAGAGGGGCCGAAACTGAATGGTTTAGTAATCGGATACTGTGCTGAGTCGGAAGAACAGATTAGACAAGGTATTCAGCTTATAGCTAAACATTACAAAAAAGTTCGGAGCAACTCTAAGTTAGGTTAAAATGAGCAGCTTATAACTTGTGAGTACTTTGTTGCGATGACTACCTCTGCTTTCTCTGATCTGAATTTATGCCCTGAACTGCTGTCTGGTTTGGAAAAACTCGGGTATACACAGCCAACTCCGATTCAAGCTAAAGCAATCCCTTTAGTCTTAAAAGGTGAAGATTTACTAGCGGAAGCGCAGACGGGTACAGGTAAAACGGCTAGCTTCGCTTTGCCTATCATTGAGAAGTTAAGTAAAACACCGCCGCAACAAAACTACCGTCAAGTTAGAGCGCTGGTTTTAGCGCCTACGCGTGAGCTGGCCATTCAAGTGGCAGATAATACATTGGAGTATGGCCGTCCTTTAGGTATGCGTGTGATGTCTATCTATGGTGGCGTACGTTTGGATAACCAGATTCGTAAACTTAAACGGGGTGCAGACATTCTAGTAGCAACCCCAGGGCGGTTGTTAGATCTATTGCAACAAAAAGTGATTAACCTCGATCATCTAGAGTTTTTAGTCTTGGATGAGGCGGATCGTATGCTTGATTTGGGCTTTATCGATCCCATTCAAAAGATCATGGATTATGCTGCAGAGCCTCGTCAGACACTTTTGTTTACTGCGACTGCAGATGAAAGCATCGAAGTATTAGCCGACTTTTACCTCAATAATCCACAGAAGATCAAAGTCTCTCCTCGTAACTCGACGGCAAAGCAGGTCAAACAGATCGCTTATGCAGTGGATAACAGCGATAAGTCTGAGATCCTGAGTTATCTGATTCAAGAAGAGAAGTGGGGCCAAACCCTAGTATTTGCTCGAACTAAAAAGCGCGTTGACGAACTTGTTCAGTATTTGAATAAAGAGGATATCTATGCTGCTGCAATTCATGGCGATAAAACTCAGCGTGAGCGTGAGCGCATGTTCAAAGAGTTTTTGAGTGGCGAATTGCATGTTTTGGTTGCTACTGATGTAGCAGCACGAGGTTTAGATATCGAAGCTTTGCCATATGTCGTGAATTACGACTTGCCGAATGTTCCTGAAGCCTATGTGCATCGTATTGGCCGAACAGGTCGAGCAGGGGAAAGTGGCGAAGCGATCTCTCTAGTTGCACCGGCAGAGCGAGATTTTCTTAAGCGCATTGAGCAATTGATTAAGCAGAAGATCCGATTAAGACCGGTACCAAGAATCGAGAATGGTAAACGAATCGAGATCGAAGATTTTGCAGACCGACCAATGAAAAAGCGGTCGGTAAAAGGTAAAAAACAAGTTAAGCGTGAACAAGTAGAAGCGTACCAACCTGACACATCAAAACGTGCCATTAGACCGGGGTTATTTAAGAAATAATTAGCTTTGTTTCCATTCGGGGAGCGTTTGCATCATCTTAAGGTCATCGATTAAAGCAAGTGCTTTCCAGCCTTCGAGAGGGAAGCGAATATCTCCCTTATCTTCGCCGTATTTTGCTTTTAGTTGCTCGACTTGATCGGTATTAAAGTCGAGTAGACCTAGGCCTTTCATCCCCCACCCTGCAAAAAGCCGGCTGTCGATGAGTTCAAAAGAGATAAGTTGAATGTTCGTATGCCTTGGATCGTGCACTAATGTTATAAAAAGCTTATTAACAGATTCATAGCGTCCTTCGATTTCTTGAAGAAAGTTATGCTGAGATGCCAGTAAGACACCTGTTATCTAATTTGTTTCGTTATTTTTCTCGCTTTGGTGCAGAATGTTTCGGACTTGTTCCCAATCCATTTTGCTAATGGGTTCACTTTTATAGATGGGGCGATACATATAAAGCTCCACGTAATCTCTGCACTTAGTGACAGGCAGGATCATTTCCCTGTACGGATCTATTGATACATCTACAGCATAGTTATTTTCTAACTGTGGAAAAGTAAATTGCTGAGTAAAACCCAACGGGCACTGTCTGTTTTCTGTTCAGGGCAGAGTGCGTATAATGTCTGCCTTTAATTCTTAATTGGTAAAAAGTAATGTCAGGCAAACTAGAGTGGGACGAAGATGCGAAACAGCGTGTAGATGCGGCACCTTTCTTTGTACGTAAATTAATTCGTCATAAGGTAGAGAAGGCTGCTCGTCAGCAAGGCCTAGAGCGTATCACCGAAGAGTTGCTTGATAAGGTCAAGAAAAAGCAGATGGATAGCCAAAAGTAAGTAGCTAACATCAATCAGAGCGGTTGGTTATACTATTGGTCAACCGCTGTTCTCTAAGCAGGTTATTCTACCTGTGATCAAACTTTCTTCCTTTTTTATATTAAATCGTCCTTGCCTATCTTTACTAAGAGATAAGCTTATCTCTTTTTCAGCATCAGTTCTGATTTACGTTTATAACTTGGTAACACTGTCTGCAATCTGGCTGAATATTGGTCAAGAAAGGGATGTTGTTTGTAAAGTGTTTAGAAAATCAGCATTTGCTTTGAGGCTAGGTATATCGAGGGCTCTAGCGATCTAAACCAAAGATATCCACGGGTTGTAAATAGAGTTACCCCCAGAATTTGGGGGTAACTGGTTGGATCGTCTTTTCTATAGAAAATTAAGGTTCCGCTTTAACCGGGGTTAGGTTTTGAGCTAATACTTCTTCACCAAACCAGCTTAAGTTTTCGTGCAGCTCTACTACCTCACCCACAATGATCAGTGCAGGGGCTGGTAGTTGAGCTTCCTCTTGTAGCTTAGGTAGCGTTTCCAAAGTACCGGTCAGTACTTTTTGATCTGCCGATGTCCCACGGGAGATGATCGCTGCAGGAGTGGGTGCTGGTTTGCCATGCTCAATCATCTTAGCGGCGAGCTGAGGCAGGGTATGTAGACCCATGTAAAAGACAACAGTTTGGTTAGGGTGAACCAACTCGTTAAAGTTCAGATCTGTCGTACGGTTTTTAAGCTGCCCAGTTACAAATTTAACCGACTGTGCATAGTTTCGGTGCGTCAGCGGAATGCCGGCAAAGGTTGAACAAGCACTAGCCGCTGTGATGCCTGGCACCACTTGGAAAGGGATATTATGTTCTTTAAGGGTTTGAAGTTCTTCGCCACCGCGACCAAAGATAAAAGGATCGCCACCTTTTAGACGAACAACTCGTTGCCCGAGTTTTGCGTGTTTCACTAGAAGCTCATTGATACCTTCTTGCGGAACTGCATGGTTATCACGCTTTTTGCCCACAAAAATCAGATCGGCATCGCGTCGGCAAAGATCTAACACTTCTGGGGAAACAAGCGCATCGTAGAGGACGACATCGGCTTGTTGCATGAGACGTAATGCTTTGAATGTTAATAACTCAGGATCACCTGGACCGCCACCGACAAGGTAAACTTCGCCTACCTGGTGTTCTGGATCTTCGTTTGCGAGTTTATCAGTGATCATTTTCGCTGCTTCTTCATCCCGCCCAGCGAAAACTTTCTCGGCTATTTGGCCTTGAAGCACGTTTTCCCAGAAAACACGTCGATGGTTAACCGTACTGAACGTCTCTTTCACCTGATCGCGGAAATGGTTCGCGATACTCGCAAGCTTACCGTAGGATTTTGGAATCCATGTTTCTAGTCGAGCTCGTAGCAATCGAGCAAGAACAGGTGCGCTACCGCCTGAAGATATACCTATCACAACAGGGGATCGATCAACAATGGCAGGGAATACAAAGGTGCAAAGCTTAGGGCTATCGACAACATTTACCGGAATATTCTTTTCCACTGCATCGAAGTGAACACGCTCGTTAAGCGGGTTATCATCCGTAGCAGCGATGACTAAGATTTTGTCATCGAGTAGAGCTGCGTGGTATTCACCAACAATCGCCGTTCCTTGGTTTTCATCCAAAAGGTCTTGTAGATCGTCACATACCTTATGAGAGATAACGGTCACATGAGCACCTGCTCTGCACAGCAATTTAGCCTTACGTAAGGCTATGTTTCCTCCACCTACAAGCAAGACTTTCTGATGGGTCAGCTTAAAAAATAGCGGTAGGTAATCCACAAAATCTCTCCAGAAAATGACTCAGGTTTTATCTACCTGATAGGTCGGTTGTCTTTATTTATGAATAAGTTATGCAACCTATATGCCTAAGAATGATTGGTTTAATCGTTTTCTATTGAGAGCCAAGTACATAGCTGTATAGAGCAGAAACCAACCGTATTTATATCTATTAGTTTACCAGTAGATTTAAGTTTTGGGCGTATAGAAAGGGAGTTAATTCACCGAATTGGGGCGCGTGTATATCCGGTGCTTAAAAATGGTGCATCTTAGAATTAAGATGATCCTGCACCAAACAGTTTTGCTGAATGGTGCAGGGGGATCTCCTGTCAGAGAAAGCTTCCTGCTATCTCTTAGGTATTACTTTTTAAAGTTCAGCGGCGTTGCTGGGTGTAAGCCACATTCGCGGTTTTCTGGGTTTTCCCACCACCAGCGGCCAGAACGCACATCTTCACCCATAGAAATCGCACGTGTGCATGGTGCACAGCCGATGCTTGGGTAGTGTTTGTCATGTAGTTCGTTGTATGGAACATCATTCGCTTTGATATATGCCCAAACTTCTTTCTCTGACCAGTCCGCCAAAGGGTTTAGCTTGTGCATATTGTTGCCTTCATCCCACTCTTCAAACTGGATCTCATCACGAGTAACAGATTGTTCGCGGCGAAGGCCCGTAATCCATGCTTTGTTACCAGAAAGGGCGCGTTTTAGTGGCTTAATCTTACGAACAAAGCAGCAACCTTTACGTAGCTCTTGTGATTCGTAAAACGCATTAACACCGTTCTCTGCAACATAAGCTTCAACGTCTGCACCCTCAGGGTAGTAAACGTCAAACGTTACATTAGCGTATTGCTTTTGCACGTCCGCAAGAAGCTTAAGTGTTTCTTCTGGCAGACGGCCTGTGTCCAATACAAAGTTGCTGATCTCAGGGCAGAATTTGCTGATCAGATCAGCAATAACTACGTCCTCAGCACCTAGGCTGTTTGCGAAGACTAGGGATCCCTCGTGATCCTGATAGCCTTTTTTTAGTAGAGCTGCAACGGCTTCAACCTTTGCTTGTAGCTCTGCAGTAATTTGCTCACTCATAAATAGGACCTCACCGTCACTATTAATTACTGGTGATAAACTGCACGTACTTTATCGGCAGCGCTTTGGTAATAGTTGCTCATCTCATCGAAGGATTTAAGCATTTCTGGCTTAAATACATCGTCAGCAATTTCGATTGCTGTGAAACCACAGCGCTCTAGATAAGCGAAACGATCTTGGCCAATATCACCAGTTGCACGTATCTCGCCTTTGTACTCAGCGCGAACAAGGAGGCGAGCAATACTAAAACCACGACCGTCACGGAAAGCAGGGAAGTCGATCGCCACTAGTGGGAACTTATCTAAGTTCTCAACTAGGAAGTCGATATCGTCGTCACCATTCACTTTTACGGCTACTTGGCCTTCTCGGCTAGCCAGTGCGTCTTGGTTTTCCAAGTACAACGCCAGCGGTACGATAATGTCACCCGTTTGATCAAGTGATTCTTCGTTGATCAGAGTCCAGTTGTCTGCGACAACCTCACGATTAATTAGCAGGGGCATATACGTACTCCTTAAATGGTGCAATACCGATACGACGGAATGTATCAATGAAACGTTCGTTCTCAAAGCGCTGTTGAACGTATAATTCCAGCACTTTTTCTAGGGTGTTAGCTACTTGGTCAGCAGGAACTGATTTTCCAATAACTTTACCTAAAGCGGCTTCAGAACCATCATCACCACCAAGAGTGATTTGGTACCAGTCTTCGCCTTTTTTATCTACGCCTAAAATACCGATATGGCCAACATGGTGATGTGAGCAAGCGTTGATGCAGCCTGACATATTTAGTTTCAGATCGCCTAAGTCATGGACAAAGTCCATATTTTCAAACTTTTCATTAATCTGATCAGCTACGCCTAGGGTTTTTGCGTTTGCTAAAGCACAGAAGTCACCACCAGGGCAAACAGTCATATCTGTTAGGGTGCCGATGTTTGGACGTGCTAGGTCTGCATTCGCTAGTACTTCCCAAACTGCATATAGGTCAGCTTTCTTAACATCTGCCAAAACTAAGTTTTGGTTATGAGTAGCGCGAATTTCGCCAAAGCTGTACTTATCAGCAAGGTCAGCAACTAGATCTAGTTGGTCAGCAGTGATATCGCCAGCAGGTTTTAGGTATGGCTTTAGAGATACATAAGCAATGCGGTAACCATCCACTTTATGCTCTACAGTGTTACGCTCATACCAAGTGTTGAAATCTTCATTTTCTGCAAGTTTAGCTTCAAGTGAAGTATCTGCAGCAGCTGATGCATCGTAATCAAATGGTTTGAAGAATGCTTTAACGCGCTCGATCTCTTCCATTGGTAGTTTTAGATCAGTGTCACGAATGTGCGCCCACTCTTCTTCAACTTGCTCGCGGAACTTATCTATACCCACAGCTTGTACCAAAATTTTGATACGTGCTTTGTATTTGTTGTCGCGGCGACCATTCATGTTGTACACACGGATGATAGCTTCTAGGTAAGAAAGTAGATCTTCCTTCGCTAGGAATGGATTGATCTGCTTAGCGATCATAGGAGTACGGCCAAGGCCGCCGCCTACAAGTACTTCAAATCCAACTTCGCCAGCATCGTTTTTAACGATGTGAAGGCCGATGTCATGTACTTGTGTTGCAGCACGGTCATTTGCGCAAGAAGAGATCGCAATCTTGAACTTACGAGGTAGATACGCAAATTCAGGGTGAAGTGATGACCACTGGCGAATGATTTCACAGTACGGACGTGAATCTTCGATTTCATTCGGAATTACACCTGCGAACTGGTCCGTCGTTGTATTACGGATGCAGTTGCCTGATGTTTGAATAGAGTGCATCTGAACTTCAGCAAGCTCCGCAAGGATATCAGGCACTTCTTCAAGTTTCGGCCAGTTAAACTGTAGGTTAGTACGCGTAGTAAAGTGCGCATAGCCTTTGTCATAAGTACGAGCGATATGAGCCAGTTTACGGAATTGAGTTGAGTTATACATGTTGTATGGACCCGCTACACGCAACATTGGTGCATGGCGTTGTACATACAGACCATTCATCAGACGTAGTGCTAGAAAGTCATCTTCCGGCAGTTCGCCAGCTAAGAAGCGACGAGTCTGATCTCTAAATTGCTCAACACGTTCGTCAACCAGTTTCTGGTCGACAGAGTTATACTGATACATAACTTTTCCCTTGTTGGACCCTTAATCGGGTACAACACCTCACTTTTCGGGTTTTAACCTGCGATTACGAAGCGCAGACCGATGGCTAATAATATTGAGCCCATAATAGGCTGCATAATTTTTGGTGATAATCGTGTGCCCAGATGGCTTCCGACAAATACACCCGGCAAAGAGCCGATTAATAGGTATAGAAGCAGGCTAAGATCGACATTGCCCATTCCATAATGACCTGCGCCTGCAACTGATGTAAGCACAACAGCATGAACTAGGTCGGAACCCACGATGGTTGGCATACTCATACGTGGATATAATAAAATTAAGATAGCTGTACCAAGGGCCCCTGCGCCAACCGACGACAATGTTACCAGACCTCCTAGTAGAATACCCATTAGTACCGTAATAGCTGGGCGCCATTTTTTAGCATGGCTTGCTGCTGATGTGTGCTGCCATTTCATGGCTTGATTGCGAATTTTATTACGCAAGAACACAGCGATGGACGTTAACACTAATGATACGCCTAGGGTCATGTTCATTATGTGTTCTATTTGTTCTAGTCCATCTAGACCTTTTAGATAGCTAAGGGTTAGCAAACTTCCAGGAATACTGCCTAGCAATAAAAGAAGAACTACTTTCCACTCGATAAGTTTCTTTCTTGCATAAGAGAAAGTACCGCCGAATTTTGTAACCGCTGCATATAGTAAATCGGTGCTTACAGCTGTAACTGGCGGAATTCCGAATACAACAATCAGGATAGGCGTCATTAAGGCACCACCACCTATACCGGTGAGGCCAACAATAAAGCCAACAACTAATCCTGCAAAACTGTACGCAAGTTCCATAGATAGACCTGTCCAAGAATAAACTGGCGGCATAATAAAGGAGGTTTGTTATAACTCAAAATAATAATTGGGAATCTTGTTATTTCTTTTGGTGATAACGAAAGGTAACAATTTGAAAAGTAATAGATAGGTTCTTATATATAGCTAAACGCTATAAAAAAGTAATTATATATTCTTTTGCGTTTTATTGAGAGGGCTGCGATAATGCGCCGCATTATAGGATAGCTAGGTATATTAATTCGACCTTTTAAGTGGATTTCTGCGGAAGGTGGTCATGCTTGCTATCCAAACTGTTTACATAAAGAGAGTATTTTCTAATGAGTGCTTTGCCTGAACACCGTTTAACGCACCTTAAGCAGCTTGAAGCTGAAAGTATCCATATCATCCGTGAAGTGGCAGCTGAGTTTGATAACCCAGTTATGCTTTACTCTGTAGGTAAAGATTCTGCGGTAATGCTTCATCTTGCACGTAAAGCGTTTGCGCCAGGTAAACCTCCTTTCCCACTTTTGCATGTTGATACTACATGGAAATTCAGAGAGATGATTGAATTTCGTGACAAGATGGCGAAAGAAGCGGGTATGGAACTTCTAGTTCATATCAACCAAGAAGGTGTTGATATGGGTGTAGGGCCGTTTACTCATGGTTCTTCAAAGCACACTGATATCATGAAGACTCAAGCGCTGAAGCAGGCTCTGGATAAGTACCAGTTTGATGCTGCATTTGGTGGTGCTCGTCGTGACGAAGAAAAATCTCGTGCCAAAGAGCGTGTATTCTCTTTCCGTGACCAGAATCACCGTTGGGATCCAAAGAGTCAGCGCCCTGAACTATGGAACGTGTTCAACACACGTGTAGATAAAGGTGAAAGTATTCGTGTATTCCCTCTGTCTAACTGGACTGAGCTGGATATATGGCAGTACATCTACCTAGAAAATATCTCTATCGTTCCTCTTTACTACTCTGCTAAGCGCCCAGTTGTTGAGCGCGATGGTATGTTGATCATGGTTGATGATGAGCGTATGCCATTGGAAGAGGGCGAAGTACCAGAAATGAAGAGCGTACGTTTCCGTACCCTTGGCTGCTACCCGCTGACGGGTGCAGTGGAATCTGACGCGGCAACTTTGCCGGACATTATTCAGGAAATGTTGCTAACAACGACTTCTGAACGTCAGGGCCGTGCGATCGACCACGATAGTTCTGGTTCGATGGAGAAGAAAAAGATGGAAGGTTATTTCTAGAGCTCTACATAGAAATACGTGGCGGTATGAGTTGATAGGCCACACCTTACATCCATATTGAAAAGAATATTCAGCGACAAGCCATCTAAATGACTGGCTTGCCGCTTTCCTAAGGGGAAGAAAATGAGTCACCAAAGCGAACTGATTGAATCTGATATCCAAGCGTATCTGCACCAGCACGAGAACAAAGAGCTATTACGCTTTTTGACTTGTGGTAGCGTGGATGACGGTAAATCTACATTGATTGGCCGTCTACTACATGACTCTAAAATGATTTATGAAGATCAACTTGCTGCTATCCAGAAGGATAACGAACGTGTTGGTAATGCCGGTGAAGAACTTGACCTTGCGCTCCTAGTTGATGGTCTTGCTGCAGAGCGTGAGCAAGGTATCACTATCGATGTTGCTTACCGTTACTTCTCTACATCTAAGCGTAAGTTTATCATCGCAGATACTCCGGGCCATGAGCAGTACACACGTAACATGGCAACAGGTGCATCTACTTGTGATCTAGCCATCATCCTTATCGATGCGCGTCACGGTGTACAGGTTCAGACTAAACGTCACAGCTTTATCGTTTCTCTACTAGGTATTAAGCACACGATTGTTGCTATCAACAAAATGGACCTAGTTGATTTCAGCGAAGAGCGTTTTGAAGAGATTAAAGCAGATTACCTTGAGTTCTCTAAGCAGCTGGATCTACCTGATATTCAGTTTGTACCGATCTCTGCATTGAAGGGTGATAACGTTGTAACACCTTCTGAGCCAATGAGCTGGTTTAAAGGCGAGCCATTGATGGAAACACTGGAAACAGTTGAACTGGCTAATGACCAAAACTTCGACAGCTTGCGTTTCCCTGTACAGTACGTTAACCGTCCTAACCTAGACTTCCGTGGTTACTGCGGTACTTTAACTTCCGGTATCGTTCGTCCAGGCGACGAAGTTACAGTGCTTCCTTCTGGTAAGTCCAGCAAGGTTAAGTCGATTGTTACTTACGAAGGTGAGATTGAAGAAGCATTCCCACCAATGGCAGTAACGCTAACTTTAGAAGATGAGATTGATATCTCTCGTGGCGATATCCTTGTTCACAGCAACGATGTTCCAGAAACAACAAACCGTTTTGACTCCATGGTCGTATGGATGTCTGAGGAACCTTTGCAGAAAGGTCGTCAGTATGAAGTCAAACTGAACACTACGCGTATTGCTGGTGGTATCAGTAATGTTCGTCATCGTGTAGACGTTAACACGCTAGAACAGTCTGCTGCTGATTCTCTAGAGCTAAACGAAATCGCACGTTGTGAGATTACGCTAGAGCGTCCAGTTGTTGCTGATGACTACCGTGCTCACCACGGTACAGGTTCTTTCATCATTGTTGATCGTCTAACCAATGCGACTGTTGCTGCGGGTATGATCATCGAGGGTGGTGATGAGCAGACTGATCTGGAATCTAAGCTAGTTAGTGCTTCTGCAGTTACAGCATCTGATCGTACAATTCGTTTCGGTCAGCAAGCTGCGACAGCAACTATCTCTGGTGGTAATGCTGAACAGCGTCAAACACTATTGTTTAGCCTAGAATCAGTATTGTTCGAACAAGGTCGTGCAGTTGTAGCGCTTAATGCTGAACAACTTCAGGGCGGTGCTCAAAATGCATCTGCTGTTCTAAATCAAGCAGGTCTGATTTCTCTGCTTGAAACTGAAGAGGCAGTAGAAGGTACAGTTGCATTGAACGTTGATCAACTTCAGGGGTCTACTGACGTTGAGAAACTAGCAAGCGCACTAGAACTATTGAAATAACAGACCATTCTAGAATGGAAAAACCGGGAGCTTGATCTCCCGGTTTATTGTTTTAAATCAGAATATCGCTATACCGAAACCTTATAAGAGATAGTAAGATTAGATTTTGCTAATTTTCTTTTAGGGGTAGGTTTCGATAGCTATACGGATCTTATGACAGAATATCTTCTGATTGTTATCAGCACTGTGCTGGTAAACAACTTTGTACTGGTTCAATTCCTTGGATTGTGTCCATTTATGGGGGTTTCCAATAAGCTGGAAACCGCGATGGGTATGTCCTTGGCGACCACGTTTGTACTGACTCTGTCGTCCGTATGTAGTTATCTTGCGTACACATATCTCCTGCAGCCTCTCGCGTTAGAGTATCTGCAAACGATTACATTTATCTTAGTGATAGCGGTTGTTGTGCAGTTCACTGAGATGGTTGTTCGTAAAACCAGCCCTCTATTGTACAAAGTATTAGGTATCTTCTTGCCGTTGATTACCACTAACTGTGCAGTACTCGGGGTTGCGTTACTTAATATCAAAAAGCTTAATGGCTTTATTGATTCTATTGTTTACGGTTTTGGTGCTGCAATCGGCTTCTCTCTTGCTTTGATTCTTTTCTCAGCGATGCGTGAACGTATTGCGGTGGCTGATGTCCCTATGCCATTTCAAGGGGCAGCGATCGGTATGGTGACTGCTGGCTTAATGTCCTTGGCATTTATGGGCTTCACCGGTCTGGTACAAATTTAGGAGCCGACCGTGGATATCATAATCATCGCCGTATTAGCTCTCTTGGGCTTAGCTTTAGCTTTTGGTTTGCTATTGGGCTTTGCCTCAGTACGCTTCAAAGTTGAAGGCAATCCATTAGTTGATCAAATCGATAGTATTTTGCCGCAGACCCAATGTGGTCAGTGTGGTTACCCAGGCTGCCGTCCATATGCTGAGGCGATTGCAGAAGGTGATGCAATCAATAAATGCCCTCCTGGTGGCCAAAGTACAGTCGAAACTTTAGCCGACCTTCTGGATGTTGAAGCGATTCCTCTTGAAGGTGGCGCAGAAGAAGAACCCGTTAAAGCGGTAGCTTATATCCGCGAAGATGAATGCATCGGTTGTACTAAATGTATTCAGGCGTGCCCAGTTGATGCAATTTTAGGTGCAGCTAAGCAGATGCACACGGTGATCACATCTGAATGTACCGGTTGCGACCTTTGTGTTGAGCCTTGCCCAGTAGATTGTATTGATATGTTACCAATTGAAACCACGCTACAAACGTGGAAGTGGGATATGCCTAAGCCGGGTGTTCAACTTATTGCAACGGATCAACGTGGTGAAGTTGTGGAGGGAGGTGCAGCGTGAGTACTAAGCATTCTTTCCACGGTGGTGTACACCCACCTGAAAATAAGCATCAGTCTACTGGCGGTCAGATTCAAATTGCGCCAATTCCAGAACAATTGGTAGTACCTTTATCACAGCATATTGGTGCGCCTTCAGAGCTTGTTGTATCTGTTGGCGACCGAGTGCTTAAGGGCCAGGTTATTGCTGAGGCAGCAGGCCGCATTAGTGTTAGCGTTCATGCGCCAAGCTCAGGTGTAGTTGAGGCGATTGAATCTCGCCCTGTACCGCACATGTCCGGTATGTCAGCTCCTTGTGTGGTGATTAAAACTGATGGTTTAGATGAGTGGTGCGATCATAAAGGTCTAGAAGACTACACGTCGATAAATAAACAAGAGTTGATCGATTTTATCCGCTACCACGGTATCAGTGGTATGGGTGGCGCGGGCTTCCCAACCGATGTAAAACTGCATCTAGGCGATGATCACATTGTTAATACGCTGATCATCAATGCGATGGAGTGTGAGCCTTATATTACTGCTGACGATATGCTGATGCGTGAACGGGCAGAAGACATCGTCAAAGGTATTGAGGTTATCGCGCATCTGTTAAAACCGCATCACATTATGATTGGTACTGAGGACAATAAGCCTCAGGCCATCCGTGCGCTCGAACTTGCTGTTGCAGAATCCAAGCAAGATATCGATATTGTTGTTGTTCCAACCGTCTATCCATCGGGCGGTGAGAAACAGCTGATAAAACTACTAACAGGTGTCGAAGTACCAAGCGGAAAGATCCCGGCCGATGTTGGTATCGTATGTCAAAACATAGGTACCGCTTCTGCTATCTATGATGCTGTATATAACGGCGTACCTCTGATCTCCCGCGTTGTAACAGTTACGGGCGATGCCTTAGGTCATCCGCATAATATGCGCGCGTTGATTGGCACTCCACTAGAGACGTTGCTAGAAGCTGCTGAGATTCGTCAGCCTGATCTTTATCGTTTAGTTATTGGCGGTCCAATGATGGGCTATACCGTGGATAGTCAATCTATCCCGATGATCAAAACCACCAACTGCGTTATTGCGGCAACTTACGATGAGATGCCTCCGGCACCTGCAGCGAACCCTTGTATCCGTTGTGGTATGTGCGAGCAGGTATGTCCTGCTGAGCTCCTACCACAGCAATTGCATTGGTTTGCAAAAGGTAAAGAGTTTGAAAAGGCTAAGCATCACAACTTGTTTGATTGTATCGAGTGTGGCGCTTGCTCTTATGTTTGCCCAAGTAATATTCCTTTGGTGCAGTACTACCGTTTTGCTAAGTCTGAGATCCGTGCCGAAGAAGCGGAACAACGTAAAGCAGATCATGCACGCCAGCGCTTCGAAGCTCGCCAAGCGCGTTTGGAGCAAGAGAAAGTAGAGAAAGAACTGCGTCGTAAACAACGTGCAGAAGAAGCAGCGAAGGCGCAAGCAGTTAAGAAAGATAAACTAGCGTCAGGTAAAACTGCTGAAGCCCCTAAACCATCGGGTGAGCCAGATATTAAAGCGCTTAAAACAGCTGCTGCAGTCTCGCGTACCAAGCTGAAGAAAGCACAGAAAGCACTAGAAAATGCTGAGTCTAAAGGGTTAGATGGTATTGAGCAGTTACGTCAAACCGTGACTGAGCTAGAAGCGAAAGCTAAGGCTGCGCAAGAGGCCTACGATCAGGCACAAAATCCAGCGAGCGCGCCTGCGACAGTTGTAGATGTTAAACAGCTTAAAACTAATGCTGCCGTTGCTCGAACCAAGTTGAAGCAAGTAGAAAAAGCGCTAGCCAAAGCCGAAGAATCTGGTGAAGGAGATCTAGAAGCGCTTAAAGCGAAAGTTGCTGAACAGAAAGCCAAAACTGAAGCGGCTCAAGCTGCGTATGATCAAGCTGAATCCGGCGGCGCTCCAGCGCCGACACAGCCGGCGGTTAATTTAGCTGAGCTAAAAGAAACCATGGATGCTACGCAGGGCAAAGTAGAGAAAGCGCAAAAAGCCTTGGATGCAGCTATTGCTTCAGGCAGCCCTGCTGTAGAAAAAATGAAAGTTGGTGTAGAAAAGCTTCAAGGAAAATACGAAGAAGCTAAAGCGGAATATAATAAAGCTGCTCAAGCGCCAGCCTCTGTACCTGTAGCTCCAGCCGTTAATCTAGATGAGCTTAAAGCTGATATGGATGCTATGCAGGCTAAGGTGGAAAAAGCGCAAAAAGCCTTAGATGCAGCTATTGCTTCAGGTAGTCCTGCTGTTGAGAAAATGAAAGCAGGTGTAGAGAAACTTCAGGGTAAATACGAAGAAGCTAAGGCTGAATATGATAAGGCGGTTCAAGCGCCAACATCTGCGCCCGTAGCTCCAGTAGTTAACCTAGATGAGCTTAAAGAAGATATGGAGGCTATTAAAGCCAAAGTTGAGAAAGCTCAAGTAGCCTTAGATAAAGCGATTGAATCTGGCAGCCCAGCGGCTGAAAAAATGAAAGCCGGTGTAGAGAAACTTCAGGGTAAATACGAAGAAGCTAAGGCTGAATATGATCAAGCGGTTCAAGCTTCTGCTGCTTCACCTTCACCTGTAGCTCCTGCAGTCAATCTAGATGAGCTTAAAGCTGATATGGATGCAATGCAGGCCAAAGTAGACAAAGCTCAAACTGCATTAGACAAAGCGATTGAATCAGGAAGCTCGGCCGCTGAGAAGATGAAAGCGGGTGTGGAAAAGCTGCGTGGTAAGCATGATGAACTTAAGCATGAGTATCTGCAAGCAGGTGGACAGTTAGAAGAGCCTGCAAAGCCAGAGCCCGTTGAGCCTAAAGCTTTAAAGCAGAATGTTTCCATTATGCGCACCAAGCTGAAGAAGGCGCAGAATGCTTTAGATGATGCTGAAGAATCTGATCAAGCTGAATTGGAAGCAGAAGTGCAGCGTTTAACAAAGTTGCATGATGAAGCTAAAGAAGCCCTTGATGCTTATGAAATTCAGTTGATTGAAAAAGCCGCTAATGAAGGCATCGATCTTAAACAGTTAAAGATTGATGCTGCGATGGCCCGTGCGGCCGTTACCAAAGCGGAAAGAGCCTTATCTAAAGCTCGAGAAGATAATGTTGATGATCTGCCTAGTATGGAAGAGCAGCTAGTAACCGCTCAACAAGAAGCAGAGAAATTAAACCAGACGTTAAGTCGTTTTAGCGATTAAGGATTTGTTAGCAGATGGCGTTAATACGCACTAGCTCCCCTCATCTACATAAAGCCAGTAGTACGGCTGATGTGATGCGTTTATTGATACTCGCAACCTTACCTGGTTTGGCTGCGATGACGTTCTTTTTTGGTTGGGGCACCTTAATCAATGTTATCTGGGCATGTTTGCTAGCGGTAGGTTTTGAAGCAGCCATTGTTAAACTACGTAAGCGGCCATTAGGTTTTTATCTAAAAGACTACAGTGCAATTGTTACAGCGTTACTGTTAGGCCTTGCGTTACCTCCATTTGCGCCTTGGTGGGTGACAATGGTCGGTGTATTCGTTGCTATTGTTATCGCTAAGCACCTCTATGGTGGTCTTGGCCAAAATCCTTTTAACCCTGCAATGGTTGCTTATGCGTTGCTGTTGGTTTCATTCCCTGTGCAGATGACAAGTTGGACAGAGCCTTTCGTGCTTAATGGCTCTGAAGGAAGCTGGAATGTCCTAAGTTTTGGACAAACACTTGGTTTGATCTTTGGATCGGTTGATCCTGTGCTAATGGATGCTTACACCGGTGCGACACCGCTTGATGCCATGCGCCATCGTAGTGGATTAACAACGGAAGAAGTATGGCGCTCGGTTCCTGTTTTATCAGAAGGTATTGGTGCTTGGCAGGCGGTGAGTGCTGCTTATTTGATGGGCGGTGTCTTTTTAATCTACCGTAAAGTGTTCACCATCCACACGCCTGTGGCTGTGCTAGGTTCGCTAGCGGTTATATCAACTCTATTTCATATTATTGATCCATCTTCTTTTGCGGGCCCGTTTTTCCACCTAACGACGGGTGCAACAATGCTAGGTGCGTTCTTTATTGCAACGGACCCCGTGACATCAGCAACCAGTAATCGAGGCAAAATCTATTTTGGTATCGGTATTGGTGTTTTGGTTTATGTTATACGTGGTTGGGGTGGCTACCCTGATGCGATTGCATTTGCCGTATTGTTGATGAATTTGTCAGCGCCGTTTATTGATCAATATACCCAGCCCCGAACTTATGGTCACGCTAAAGCTAAGCGTGGCATGAAGGGGGGCTCATAATGCAGTTATTTAGTGCGATTAAATCGAGTACTGTTGCGATAAGTTTATTTGCTGTGGTTTGTGCTGCGGTGATTGCAATCACTCAAGTCTCTACTCAAGACGCGATTGCTAATAACGAACGTGAATTTAAAGCAAAGGCTTTATATGAGATTGTTCCTCGCAACACGATCGACAATCAGTTGCTGCAGGATACGTTTGAACTTCAGGTAGCTGAGTTGGGTCATAAAGCACCGGTAACGGCTTATCGAGCGCGTAAAGAAGGCTTAGTTAAAGCAGTGATCCTGCCGGTTGTTGCACCAGATGGTTACAGTGGCAATATCAGTTTTATTGTTGGTATTAATGCCGATAGTACTGTTGCTGGCGTACGTGTCTTAGTTCATAAAGAAACGCCAGGCTTAGGGGATAAAGTAGAAACGAAAAAGTCTGATTGGATTTACAGTTTCAACGGGCGTGCTAAAGCAACAGAAAATAACGGTGTCTGGGCGGTTAAAAAAGATGGTGGCCAGTTTGACCAATTTACGGGTGCCACGATTACGCCGCGCGCGATCGTAAACGCGGTAGGTAGAGCACTAGATTACTTTGAAGCCAACCGAATTGCTTTGCTAGAAGTTAAGCCTGAACAGCAAGATAACAATCAGGAGGTATCCAACTAATGGCTGCTGATTATAAAAAAATCTCCATGGACGGCTTGTGGGGCAATAACCCTGCGTTAGTTCAATTACTTGGGCTATGTCCATTGCTAGCAGTAACAGGTACTGTGGTTAATGCTATCGGTTTGGGTATTGCGAGTATTCTGGTATTGCTAGGTTCTAACCTCACGGTGTCTGCGTTCCGTAAGTTTGTACCTGATTCTGTTCGTCTGCCGATCTTTGTAATGATCATTGCCTCATTTGTTACAGCAATTGAGCTGTTAATGAAGGCATTCACTTACGAACTTTACCTAATACTAGGTATCTTTATCCCATTGATTGTGACGAACTGTGCTATTATGGGGCGTGCCGATGCTTTTGCATGTAAGAACCCAGTTAAAGAGTCTTTGTTAGATGGCTTGATGATGGGGCTTGGCTTCACCGCCGTATTGGTGATCTTGGGTGCGATGCGTGAATTACTAGGTTTAGGTACGCTATTTAGCGATATGCACCTTCTATTTGGCCCTATGGCAGCTGATTGGAAAATCACCGTAGTTGATGACTATACTGGCTTCTTATTTGCCGTTTTACCTCCAGGTGCCTTTGTTGGTATGGGCTTATTAATTGCGCTTAAAAACATCATTGATGCTCGTGCAAAAGAGCGCTTGGCACAACAGACACCAGATGAAGGTGCTAAGCCAGAGCGTGTTCGGATTACAGGTTAAAACCAAAGAACATCTAATCTTATTTCTTTTCTCTATTTTAGCCTTAGCAGAATTGCCTTCTGCTAAGGCATACATTAGGCTGGTAGCTTACTGTTTTCCTTGGTAATTATTCTTTAGGAAGGATCGTGAGTCAGCCTATCCCTGTAGTTATTTGTGATGATTCTCGCTTAGCACGTAAACAAATGGCGTCTGCCCTGCGTAGCTGGAATGTTGAAGTTACGTTTGCTGAACATGGCCTAGAAGGGCTTGAAGCAATTAGAGCTGGTAAAGGCGACATTCTCTTCCTTGATCTGACTATGCCGATTATGGACGGTTATCAGACCCTTGAGCGCATAAGGCAAGATGATCTTCCTACAATGACAATTGTTGTTTCAGGTGATATTCAACCGGAAGCACAATCGCGTGTGGAAGAGCTTGGAGCACTAGCTTTTATCAAAAAGCCCACATCACCAGAAGTAATTACCGAAGTTTTACAACGTTTTGGCTTGTTAAGTGAACTAGAGCATCCGGTCATTGTTGAAGAGCAGATAGACACGCCATTAGCTCTGCCTGAGTATTACCAAGAGATTGCTAATGTCGCGATGGGGCAAGCTGGGAGTATGTTAGGCACCTTATTGAAGACATTTGTCCATCTGCCTATTCCTGTAGTCAAAATGGTTAAAGCACCTGAGCTGTCGAATCAGCTTAAAGTGGCCTCAGACAATCAGCACGAGTTGATTAGTCAGGGTTTTATTGGATCGGGTATGGCTGGTGAAGCGCTATTATTGATGCAAACCGGTAATCTAGATCGTGTGGCCAACTTGATGGGGATGAACGAGAACGGAGAGTATTCCGAATCAGATCTATTAATGTCACTTGCAAATGCCTTAATCGGAGCTTTTATATCTGGTTTTGCTCAACAGTTAGATCTATCTTTTAGCCGCGCGACCCCAAGCATTTTGCATGATGCTGATAGAGTTTGTGATCAAGTGGAATCATTAGATCAAATGATGACCATATCTATTGATTATCAACTACCTGAATATGATTTCCAATGTGAGCTTATTCTGGCATTTACCCCAGATTCTTTATCTGCATTACAAAAGATTGCGAGTTATTTTGAATGAGTAGTCAGAACTTCCAAGAGATCGATGAGTTACATTGGACTTTAGGGCTGATTCAAAACCTTGAAGTAGGCTTAGTGGTTGTAGATCGGGCGGGTCTTATTAAACTGTGGAATGGTTTTATGGAAAACCATTCCGGTATATCCGGTGCTAAGCTAACCGACCATTCTATTTTTGCTAAATTCCCAGAGCTTCCTTGTCGATGGTTAAAGCAAAAATTGGAGTCAGTTTTTCTGTTAAAAAACCCTGCTTATATCTCTTGGGAGCAAAGGCCTTACCTTTTTCATTTTAAGAGCAATCGCCCGATTACTGGCAGCGCTCCATTCATGTATCAAAACGTGACATTGATCCCTTTAACATCTCCAACAGGTGAGGTTGATCATGTGGGGGTATTGATTTATGACGTCACGGATACGGCGATTGGTCAGATTGAATTGCAACAGGCCAATGATCAATTGAAGGCCTTAAGTAGAGAAGATCGATTAACGGGCTTAAATAATCGAGGCTACTGGGAAGAGTGTCTTAATCAAGAATTTGAGCGCTTTCATCGTAGTCAGGAGGTTAGTAGTCTAGTGATGTTTGATATCGACCACTTTAAAAGGGTGAACGATACATACGGGCATCAAGCTGGGGATGAAATTATTCGGGCGGTGGCTCAAGGACTCAAAGAACAGGCGCGTAAGACTGATTTTCTGGGTCGTTATGGTGGTGAAGAGTTTGGTGCCATCTTGACCGGTACTAATGGTGAAAATGCGATGCTCTTTGCAGAACGTCTTCGCGCACGTATTGAGGCCTTAGTTGTTCCCTATGGAGAGCATCAATTAAAGGTTACCATTAGCTTGGGCGTATCTGAGTTAAATTACGAACAACAGACTCCAGTTGAATGGCTAGAACAAGCTGACCAAGCTCTCTATAAATCTAAACAGAGTGGTCGTAATTGGGTAAGCCTTTACGGTGATTACAACTAACGGCCAGTCCAAGATATCTAGAAATGAATAAGCAAAAAAGACATGAGATCTTCACGCGTTGGCGTGATGATAACCCTCACCCTACGACAGAACTCGAATATAACTCTCCGTTCGAACTGCTGATTGCCGTGATTCTTTCTGCTCAGGCAACGGATGTTGGGGTGAATAAAGCAACTCGAAAGCTTTACCTTGTTGCCAATACCCCAGAGGCGATCTATGCACTAGGTGTGGATGGTTTGAAGGAATATATTAAAACCATCGGTTTGTTTAACACCAAAGCCGAGAATGTAATAAAAACCTGTAAAGCATTGGTCGAAAAACATGGATCAGTAGTGCCTGACAATCGTGCTGATCTTGAAGCGCTGCCTGGCGTAGGGCGAAAAACTGCGAATGTGGTTTTAAATACCGCTTTCGGTCAACCCGCGATGGCTGTAGATACCCATATTTTCCGCGTTTCAAACCGTACTAAGATTGCGCCGGGTAAAAATGTGAATGAAGTTGAACAGAAACTTATGCGCTTTGTTCCGAAAGAGTTTTTGATCGACGCACATCATTGGCTCATTTTACATGGCCGTTATACCTGCGTGGCTCGTAAACCTAAATGCGGCTCCTGCCTTATAGAAGATTTATGCGAGTATAAGGAAAAGACAGAGTTTTAGTTTTTTACTTATAAGTTCTTAGCAATATTTATCCCAAAAAACTGTGGATAACTTTATTAATAAGTTTTGGGTAGGTGGCTGCAGATACCACCAGCCCAGACTTTGCTGTAGTTGCTGTATTATTATCCATTATATAAAACGCTTATTTTTCAAGTGGTTAATTTTTGCTTGATTCTTCAGGGAAATGAGCTAGCTGGTTTTGTCCACATCATTTTTGTATAGATTTTACTTGTGCGTAAAAATTGTTTTAATTTATTCCAGCTTAGAAGTTAATGCGTTGAATATAATGGGTCTATAGCGTTTGTAGGTACTTACATTGGGGGCCTATAAAGTCATTTCGTGTTTGAATTTATTCTGGATTTAAAACGATCATGAGGAAAGGATATTACGCTGATCATGCATTATGAGTGAGAGAAATTTTTTGGAAGATAAAGCAGGCAATTGGTATGTGTATATTCTGAGGTGTGCGGATGAAACTCTATACACTGGTATAACCACTGATCTTGAGCGACGGATTCGCCAGCATAATGGTGAAATTGTGGGAGGGGCTAAGTACACAAGGGTACGCAGGCCGGTTTCACTTTTTTGGCAAGAGGAGCATCTTGACCGTTCTAGTGCATCTAAGCGTGAGTATGAGATCAAACGTCTGTCACGCCAAAAAAAAGAGAATTTGGTTGAAAGTTAGCTTTTAGGAAAGTAAAAAATTGCCGGCAGTGATTACCGGCAATTGGGGAAAATCATAATCAAGCCCTCTCGAACTGTAGATCCTACCAACCACTGTGGGGTAGGGTTGGTAGGCACCCTAAAATTCACCTGATTATGATCGAAGGCTTTTCCCTGCCTTAAGGAGTCAGGAAAGTACTCGCTTTATAGCTGAAGAAATTCTCATTTCGGAAATTAAACTGAATCTGTGTGCGTTTATCTAAATCACCCGGTGCGGCACAGACTTGATAAATATTGATTGCATTTTGTTTGTTTAATTGGATCGTAGCAGGACCTTTGAGCTTAAATTGATGATCACTATTTACTCCTTGAACGCTTACAGCTAGCTGCTTCAATTCAGGTAAGAAGGATTCCAGTTCTATTTGGTAACTATTGCAAATTTCGTTACCTACTATTTGGTAAAGCTGACCACGCTCTCTAGCTACCTCAATTAATAACTCAGTGCGGTTATGCATACCGTAAACAACACCCCATACGGTAATAATCAGTACTGTCATATAAGCGATTAATCTTGGGCGTAGAATTGGCTGTTTTGGCGGAGCTTCTTTCGGCGCGCTTTTCTCAATCCCTTGTAACTGCTTTTCTGAATAGAATTCAATCAACCCGGTTGGTCGACCTAATTTAGTCATGACGTTATCGCAGGCATCAATACAAGCACCGCAATCTATACATGCAGCTTGGAGACCATCACGAATATCTATGCCTGTAGGGCAAACCTGCACGCAAATGTTGCAATCGATACAGTCACCAGGGTTTTCTTCTTTGCCACGTAGGTGTGTGCGAGGCTCTCCACGAAGTGGGTTGTAAGCTACTGTACGTGTATCCTCGTCAAACATCACCCCTTGGAAACGGGAGTACGGACACATATGCAAACATACTTTTTCACGGACAAGACCTGCATTAAAGTAGGTGAGCAGTGTCATGGAGATAATCCATGTGAATACGAAGAGTGAAGCTTCTAAGCTGAAGATCGATTGCAGAAGCTGTTCGATAGGGACGAAATAACCGCTAAACGTAATCGCTGTAGCGACTGAAACAAAGAGCCAAAGACCATGTTTCAGAACGCGTCGAACCAGTCGAATGCCTGTCAGGGATTTATCTTCAGATTTTGATCGTAGCGAGGCGCGTCCTTCGGTCCAATCTTCGATGCGGATAAAGACCCAAGTCCAGATTGATTGAGGGCAGGCAAAACCACACCAAATACGCCCCCAGCCAACGGCCATAAAAAACAGCAGGCTGGCCCCAGCAATCAATAACCCTCCTAATACCGGTAGGTCATACCAAGAAAATTCGGCGCCAAATAGGAAAATACGATGGCTCTCAAAATCGAATAAAACCAGTGGATCACCATTAATACGAACCCATACAAGTCCAAAGAAGAGAGCCAGCATTGGCCAGCTGGTGAAGCGCCTAAGGTTCTGGTAGAAGCCTTCGACTAAACGAACATGAAATTTTCCGTTGCCAGGAAGAGGGGGAGCTTCCTGAATCATAGTGATAGGAATCTCACTGTTACCTTGTTGTTGCATGTTGTGCTCACTTTGCTCATCGGTGATTGTGAACAACTGTACAGGAATGCAAATTATAGGGGCAGGTTTAAAAAAAATAATTATAATAGGTACAGATTGTGGAGGGATTATGGATTTTCTGTACCAAAATTTAGAGCAGACGTTGGCCGATTCGATAAAAAATGGAGATCTACCTGCGGGAAGCAAACTACCTTCGATCCGCGCTCAGTGCGAACAACAGGGTTTATCTAAAGCCACGGTGATTCATGCTTATCAGCGTTTGGAAGCGGCGGGTTTGATTGAGTCTCGTTTTAAATCAGGTTTTTATGTCTGCAGTTTGCCTAAAGCCCATCCTACACCCTCTCGGCCAGAACTCTCCGTAGCGCCTCAACTTGTCGATATGAGTGATCTTATTCGCGACATTATGGAGCGTAATGCAGCTTTCGATATCTTTCCCCAAGAGCAAGGCTATATGGATATGCCGGTGGGTATTACTGAGCTGAATCGCAGTATTGGCAGAGCGTTACGCCGACAGAAATGTAATGACCACCAATATTATGATGAACCATCCGGCTTATTGGAGTTAAGAGAGCATCTCTCGGAACGTTATCGTCGAACAGGTTGTCACTTTAGTGCCGCGGACGTCACTATTACGGCAGGTTGCCAGCACGGACTATCCTTAGCGTTGCAATTGAGCTGTAAGCCGGGGGATATAGTAGCGGTAGAATCACCTGGATTTTATGGCGTGCTACAACTTATCGAAAGCATGGGGTTAAAAGTGCTTGAGATCCCCGTATCTGCCCATACTGGCATGTCGACGGAGGCGTTGGAGCAGGCGTTAGAAGAGTGGGAGATTAAAGCCTGCATAGTGACGCCATCATTTGCGACACCGAGTGGGGCTTTGATGTCGGTCTCTGCGCGTGAGCACCTTTTAGCCTTGGCGAGTAAACACGATTTTATCGTGGTTGAGGATGATATATACGGCGACTTAGCCTTTGGTCAGAGGGTCCCCCCATTAAAAAGTATGGACCGTGAAAACCGTGTCATCCTGTGCGGTTCATACTCCAAGTCCGTTTCTAGAGAACTGCGTTTAGGTTGGATTATTGCAGCTGAGCAAAAGCAATTGATGCGCCTTAAAATGGTGAACCTACTTGCCCTAAATAAATTTACCCAACAAGGATTGGTCGATTTCCTTAAAGAGGGTGCCTACGAGAAACACCTAAAAAAGCAGAAGATGCTCTTGCAGCAACAGAGGGATCAGCTCATTCAGTTACTCTCTCAAGAGTGGGGCGAATTGGGTGTGATTAGAGTGAGCCAGCCGCAAGGAGGTTTGACCTTGTGGGTAGAATTGGAAGACAGCTATGATCTGACTTCGGTGTATTTGAAAGCCCGAAGTGAAGGCATATTAATCACCCCGGGTCATCTATTTACAGCGCAAAGTCAGTATCGTAATTGTTTACGTTTAAGTTTTGCCCATGCTTGGAATGAGGCTCGTCGTGGTGCTTTGATTCGTTTAGCTTGCTTAATTCAAGAGACTCAAACGGATGAGATTACAGATTAAACGGTCATGGATTTGAGTTGAGTAACTATAGTATATTGTTATGTTATAACAGGTTTAATGGTATCGATGGTTTAGTGATGATTTTAAATAAAGTTTTTCGTTTAGCGGCTGTCTCTACAGCCGTGTTGGCAGGTTCTGTAATGGCTGAAGGTCATAAACATGAAGCTCATGTTCATGGTATTGCTGAGCTGAATTTTGTTATTGAAGGTAATGTTGCGGAGATGGAGCTACGTTCTCCTCTAATGAACGTTGCAGGTTTTGAGCACGAAGCGGTAAGTGCTGAAGACAAACAAAAAATTAAAAGTGCCACTAAGCAGCTAAAAGATGCTTATGCTCGCGTTAAATTTCCAGATGATGCGCTATGCATTGTTGATGACACTAAAGTAACGATCGGTGAAGAGGAAGATGAGCACGCGCATCATGACCATGCCGCTCATCATGATAAACACCACGGTCATGAAGATCATCATGACGATCACCACGATCACCACGATCACCACGATCACCACGATCACCACGATCACCACGATCATAAACATGAAGACCATCATGATCACGGTGAAGAAACACATCGAAACATTACAGCGCATTACCACTTCCAATGTGTTAACCCTGAGAAGATAAATACAGTAACATTAGATTTCTTTAGCCATTTCCCTCACATGGAAACTGTGAAAGTAAACGTGCTAAATGGTGCTGATATCCGTTCAGTGGAACTCACGCCTAAGCAGAGGGTCATAGAGCTTTAACCAAGGAATCAAAATGCCAAGCGCTGTTGAAATTGATGCCTTAACTTTTAACTGGAACCGTCATACCCAAGGGATTACGGTTCCTTTTTTTGAGTTAAAGCAGGGCGAAAGTGTCTTTGTGAAAGGCCCTTCAGGAAGTGGTAAGAGTACATTGCTCAATCTGTTGGGCGGTATGATTGCTCCATCTTCTGGTTCTATCAAAATACTAGAGCAAGATGTAGGTGCTTTTTCTTCTCGGAAGATGGATCGTTTTCGTGCTGACCATATCGGTTTTATATTTCAGCAATTTAATCTGTTACCTCATCTCGATCTTATCGACAATGTCGCGTTGCCCTGTCATTTCTCCGCTGCTCGCAAAACGAGGGCCGAAGAAAAATACAGTAGCGTTAGCGAAGGTGCTAAATATCTTCTGCAGGAATTAGGGTTGGGGGATAGCCTTACCACAGGACGCAAGGTACTCGCACTTTCCACAGGTCAGCAGCAACGTGTGGCTGTGGCTAGGGCGATGCTTGGCTCGCCTGAGCTGATTATTGCGGATGAACCAACCTCTGCTTTAGATACTGAACATAGAGATATGTTTATGCAGCTTTTATGTAAGCAGTGTGAATCGGTTGGGGCTGCCTTGATGATGGTAAGTCATGATCCAAACTTAGAGCAGTACTTCTCGAGGGTTGAACGATTAGTTCCTAGTACTGATGGGGGCTTCACGTTGTGATCTTATTTCGTTTAACTTGGCAGAGCTTACTTAATCGTAAGAGTACTATCCTACTCACTGTCTTGTCGCTCAGCGTAAGTATCATGCTGGTTATGGCGGTAGATACGCTGAGGACTCAAACTAAAAGCAGTTTCTCCTCCACTGTATCTGGTACCGATCTGATTGTTGGGGCTAAAGGGGGCTCCATCAACTTATTGCTCTATTCGGTATTTCGATTAGGTGATGCTACTAATAACCTTTCGTGGAGCAGCTACCAGGCCATTAGTCGTCATTCAAAGGTGGCTTGGAGCATTCCTTTTTCATTGGGTGATTCCCATCGTGGTTACCCAGTATTAGGAACTTCATCTGATTACTTTAAGTACTTTCGTTACGGCAAAAAACAACCTTTAGCTTTGGAGCAAGGCAAAGAGTTTGAAGGCGTGTTTGATGTTGTTATTGGCTCTGATGTAGCGGAAAAATTACAATACAAGTTAGGTGATTCTGTTGTGATCGCTCATGGTCGCGGTAACGCCTCTCTGGTTGAGCATGATGATAAGCCTTTTAAGATCGTAGGTATTCTTGAGCCTACAGGAACCCCCGTAGATCAAACTCTACACGTGAGTTTAGCGGCTATAGAAGCGATTCATATTGATTGGAAAGCAGGGGTGCAGATACCCGGATCAGGTGGTGCTTACACGGAAGAGCAACTCAGCAAGCTGCAACCAAAGCAGATCACAGCGTTTATGCTTGGGCTAACATCCCGCTTTTCTACTTTCCACCTGCAAAGATCCATCAATCAATACTCAAAAGAGCCACTGCAAGCGATCATTCCTGGGTTGGCCCTGCAGTCCTTATGGCAGATGTTTTCTTTGGCAGAGCAAGCATTGCTGGTGGTGTCTGGCCTTGTGATCATATCCAGTATGCTAGGTTTGATGACCTTGCTGTTAGCCAGCCTTAATGAACGGCGCCGGGAGATAGCGATCCTTCGTTCGGTGGGTGCACGTCTCTGGCAAATATTATCTTTACTAATTTTGGAATCTTTTCTCGTTACAGCGATCAGTATTATATTGGGAATGCTTTTGTTGTACTTAAACTTGCTATTATTAGCACCTTGGCTCCAGACAGAATTTGGTGTTTGGTTAAGTATTACTGGGCCTAGCTTATGGCAATGGCAGCTCATTGCTGTGCTATTGCTATCTGGCACAGTGGTTGGTGCTGTACCTGGATATCGAGCGTACAAACAGTCCTTAGCGGATGGCGTAGCAGTTAAAATTTAGTGGAGAGTGTAATGCTCAGTGGGCGATTTCCCGTTTGGCTATTTAGCCTAATTTTGTTGGCGTTAAGTAATGTTGCTGCGGCAAATATGCTAAATGGTGAAAAAGTAGAAGAGGTTGAGTGGGAGCAGTTAATGCCTGCGGACTTCTCGTTAGATGAACTTTTGGGTATCACTGATGAGATGGCCATGATCGATGACTTTGATCCCAAAGCGCAGGAAATGTTGGATCAAATGATGGCTGCAATGCAGTCTGCTCCAGTCGTTCCTGAGGTCGACGGGAAAATGATCAGGATTCCTGGTTATGTTGTGCCTCTAGAATCTGAAGGCCAAACCGTAACGACCTTCTTTTTGGTTCCCTATTTTGGAGCCTGTATCCATGTTCCACCGCCACCGTCGAACCAAATTATTCACGTCAATTTTGAACCGGGTACTCATGTGGAAAACCTTTATGATGCCGTTTGGGTAACAGGGCGTATTAACACTGAGACCGTCAGCAATGATATGGCTACCTCCGGTTATATTATGGAAGCTTTCCAGATCGAGCCTTACGATCTTTGATATTGGTCTTACCAATTGACAAAAAATATTAGGAATAGCTGGTTTAAGGGGTAAGGGCTAGGTAAAATTCCCGGCCTAACCACTTTTCAGAGACCTTGCTCCCGTGGATCAAATTGTCGAGCTAATTCTTGAATCTGGCCGCTCTGGCTTAGATATGGGGCTGTATATCCTACTGCCTATCATGGTTGTGATGTTGTCACTCATGAAGCTATTAGAGGCGAAAGGTGTACTTTGCTGGATCTCTAATATGTTGGCCCCAGTTTCTCGCATCTTTGGTATTCCAGGCCTAGGTGTATTGGCGATGTTGAAGCTACTATTTGTCAGCTTTATCGCGCCTTTAGCCACCTTAACCTTAATGGATAAAAACGGTACTTCCCGCCGTTATATTGCTGCGACATTAGCCATGGTTTTAGCCATGTCGCAAGCCAATGCGACTTTCCCACTGAGCGCAGTGGGTTTGGATTTAGGTGTTACCTTGCTTACCTCTGTTGTGGGGGGCTTAGCCGCTGCAGCGTTTACCTATTACCTTTTAACGCGAAACCTGACTGATCCAGATACTCAAGAAACAGAGATAGCAGCGGAAGCTGGCAGTAAAAAGTCGGTTATGCAGCTGCTTAGCGAGGGTGGTAAAGAGGGGATGAAGCTTGTTCTCGATATGCTACCCATGCTGATTTTAGCGATCTGCTTCGTCAATATATTAAAGGTAACTGGAGCGATTGGTTTGTTAAGCTCGGCACTAGCACCTGCTTTGGGTTTGATCGGTTTGCCTGAAGCTACAGTACTTCCACTGGTGACTAAGTTTATTGCTGGTGGTACGGCTTTTATGGGTGTAACCATTGATTTGGTCAATCAGGGTTTAATCACCGTCAATGAACTGAACCGTATGGCCGGTTTTGCAACCAACCCTCTAGACGTACTGGGTGTCGCTATCTTTGCTGCTGCCGGCAAACGTATCGGGCAAGTCATTAGATATGCCGTATATGGTGGTTTGTTTGGGATGACAGTCAGAGGAATCATGCACCTGATTATTTTCTAAATCAGGTCCATCTCTTCTTAGTGGTTCAGGACCAGTTGTGGGCCTTTCTTACCAGCTGGAATGGTGTGTTTAGCAAATATGCCGTAGATATGTCCGCAGTTGTCACAATAAGCGACTTGAAACCAAGCATGGCTATCTTTGGCTTGTTCGGTACTGTCTTTAGAAACAATGTGTTCAATACCTTCTACCTTACATTCTGGACATTTGGGTTCAGCCATTTCGCTTATCCTTAATAGTTTTGAACATTTGTACTTAGTTATTCAGAAACTCTAAAGGTTCCATAAAATTCAGGCAGATACAAAGATCTGCCTGAAATCGGAAAGCTTGAACTATTAAAGCTCGACATTCATCGCGGTAGAACCACGAATCGCTTTCTCTTTGGCTTCTGTCACACTGTTGTCACGTGCGAGTACTACACCCATGCGGCGCTGGCCTGTTACTTCAGGCTTGCCGAATAAACGTAGTTGAGTGTTAGGCTCCGCAAGTACCTGCTGAAGGTTACCAAAACGTGCTTGTTTGGATTCACCTTCAACCAAAATAACACTGGATGCAGAAGGACCGTGGAAATGAATATTCGGGATTGGCAAACCTAGAATTGCACGTGCATGGAGCGCAAATTCGGATAGATCTTGGGATATCATCGTTACCATGCCGGTATCATGTGGGCGAGGGGATACTTCGCTGAAGTAAACGTGATCGCCTTTGATGAACAGCTCAACACCAAAGATGCCATGACCGCCAAGTGCTGCTGTCACTTTCTCTGCGATATTTTTAGAGACTTCTAGTGCTTTGTCGCTCATCTCTTGTGGTTGCCAAGATTGGCGGTAATCACCACCCACTTGAACGTGACCAATTGGCTCACAGAAGCTTGTTTGGCTGTCGTGACGAATAGTCAGGAGCGTGATCTCGTAATCGAAATCAACGAAGCCTTCGACAATCACTTTACCTTTACCAGCGCGACCGCCTTCTTGAGCATATTGCCAAGCTGCTTCTACTTCATCTTCTGATTTAATAGTGCTTTGACCTTTACCTGAAGAGCTCATGATCGGTTTTACAACACATGGGATTCCCACGTTTGTAATTGCGTCTTTGTACTCTTCGTAAGTTTCAGCAAACTGGTAGGGTGAAGTTGGAATATCCAGCTCTTCAGCCGCAAGGCGACGGATGCCTTCACGGTTCATTGTTAGTTGAGCGGCACGCGCAGTTGGTACTACGTTGAAGCCTTCGTTTTCTAGCTCAACCAGTGTATCTGTCGCAATTGCTTCGATCTCAGGAACAATAAGATCTGGCTTCTCTTCTTCGATCACTTTACGAAGTGCTTCGCCATCTAGCATTGAGATAACGTGGCTACGATGAGCTACCTGCATTCCTGGCGCATTCGGGTAGCGATCTACAACGATAACCTCCGCTCCCAAACGCTGTAGTTCGATGACAACTTCTTTACCTAGTTCGCCACCACCACACATTAATACACGGGTAGCTGAAGTTGATAAAGGGGTCCCTATATGCAGCATTGTCCAATCCTCTGCGTGAAAAAATTTCAAGCATTATACGGTGCAAATCGCGCTAATCACCAGCAGAAAAAAGGGTATAAACTATACTCTAAAAGTGTTGTTTTTTAGGGTTAAGGGTCATGAGAAGGCTAGTGTTTCTCGCCCCTACGGTGTCACAAGTAAATTCTGTTGTGGCTGACTTTCTGGCGGTTGGGATCGAAGACGAGTCTATTCACTTTATAGCTGAAGATGCTTCTCTAATCGAGAAAATATCAGCGCGCGCCGCGACCGACATAGAAACAACAGAACGTGAAAATGATCTAGATTGGGGCATGGTTGCAGGAGGCAGTTTTGGCCTCGCAGCTGGCCTTGTGGCAACCACAGTACTAGGTCCGGTTGGCTCAGTGGTCAGCGGTGGTACCGTGGTAGTAAGTAGCATCCTTGGAATAGGTTTAGGAGGATGGCTCGGAAAGCTGGTTGGTGAAGACACGCCCGTACATTTGTTAGCAAAGTATAAGCATGCTTTACAGCAAGGGGGTGTGCTGGTCATGGTGGATATTCCCGCAGAACGAATGACTGAAACTCATAAGTTGATACGGCAACATTGCCCAAAAGCGTTAGTCGAGATTATTCACCTGCACTGGGATCATCAACAGGCTGCATGACATAGATAGACCTTTTGCCTGAGAAGGCCGATTAGTCGGAGTATCCATCCGGCAGAAAGGGGCGATACCGATATTGGTATCGCCCCTTGTTATTTTAGGGGCTGAAACACTCGTCAATATTTCTTTAGATTTCTTTCATATAACAGTGTTTATGCTATTTCTTAAATAGGGAAGGAGAAGGAGATGTATTATGTCCAGAGGTCACGCAAGATATCAGGAGAGGCATCACGGTTTATCGTTATTTGGTAAGGACTTGGTGCGCCGTTGCAGTTCTCACTGTGAATTGTGCAATGCTCAAGGGGTCAAATTAGGGATATTTGAAGTTCCGCCTATTGAGAGTGAACCCAATTTTGAACATTGCATAATGATTTGTGATGTTTGTACACAACAGATTGAAAGTCCCAAAACACGTGATAATAATCATTGGCGTTGTCTTAATGCTTCTATTTGGAGCCCTGTACCTGCGGTGAAGGTGATCGCGATTGCTATGTTGCAAAGCATTGCTCAACAGGAACGTTGGGCCGTGGAGCTTCTAGAACAGGTGTATTTAGAAGCTGATGAGCAAGCATGGCTGGAGGAGATTGAAATTCCTTGATTGCTAATTAGTATCTATTTCGCCACACAGGCTGTTAGTAAACTGCTTCCGAATATCTTCTACGGATCCATTGGTCGCTAACAGGTAATGAAGCTTGCAGAACGCCGCTTCCAAGGTCATCTCCCCCCCAGAAATAACACCTATCTCATTTAACGCTTCACTGCAGGCATATTGTCCTTGGAGAATATCTGCTTGTAGGCATTGGCTAATGTTAACAATCACAATCTGATTATCGTGAGCTTTACGTAAGGCGTTTAATAAGGTTTTGTTGCTATCGGGTAAGTTGCCAACACCGTAACTTCTTAGGATTACCGCCTTTAATCCTTCGCTTTCGAGAATGCTGGATGCTAGTTGTCCACAGATGCCCGGATAGATTGGCAAGATCGATACCGCTTTAGGATCAAACGTTGGCGAGACAAAATTTTCTTTCTCTGCAGGAATAAATAGCCTGTTGTGTAACTCAATATGTAAGCCAATCTGTCCGAGCCAAGGAAAATTAGGACTATCAAAGGCATCAAGTCCTGTTGCTTTTACTTTGCTACTTCGGTTTCCGCGTAAGAGTCTGCCGCTAAAATAGATGCAAACTTCATGGACGGGGTGAAATGCCGCCAGAATCATCGAGGTAATCAGATTATCCAGAGCGTCGTTACGTAACTGGGACAGGGGGATTTGCGAACCTGTAAAAATTACAGGCTTGTTTAATCCTTGAAGCATAAATGACAGCATGGATGCGCTGTAAGCCATGGTATCTGTACCATGTAAAACGATGAAGCCATCATAATGTTGGTAATTTTGGATGATTAAATCGGCAATCTTATTCCAGTGCGGTGGTTCAAGATTAGCGCTATCAATGAGCGGGTTAAGTTCAATCATCTCAAAATCAGGAAGGGCTGAATGGTGAGAGTGTGCCAACCTGCTACGAATGACATCCTCAAAACCACTCATTGGGACATAGCCTTTATCAGAGGCTTGCATGCCGATTGTGCCGCCAGTGTAGATGAGTAGAACGTTTTGACTCATTTCCAATCTCCAGAATTAACCCGTTATATATACGTTGAACGGTCGAATAATAAAAGTAGTTCAATCAGATTTCTGGCTTCTATCATCAGGGGTAAGATAGAGAGATTGGTTTATGAGTTTGGTAATTTCGCGGGAAGGAAGTGGTTTACTAAAGTAAAATCCTTGCAGCTCTTCGCAGGATTGGCTTAGAAGGAAACCTCGTTGTTGCTGGGTCTCTACACCTTCTGCTATGACTTGCAGGTTCAAGCTGCGAGCCATAGTTATAATCGCCTGGGTTACCTCAGCACTTTCCGCGCTTTCATCCAAATCGCGGACAAAGCTTTGATCGATTTTAATCCGATTTAAGGGGAACTGTTTGAAATAACTCAAAGAGGAGTAACCCGTACCAAAATCATCAATAGCGATCTGTACGCCCATCTCTTTTAAATGACTCAGTGTGGCTATCGTTTCTTGATGATCTTCCATCAGTACTGACTCGGTAAGTTCGACTTCCAGTAATTCCGGAGGTAGTTGAGTCCGATCTAAGATGTGAATTACTTTCTCGATCAATTTATCATCATGAAACTGCACAGCCGAAAAATTTATGGCTATTCGTATAGGTTTATCATTTTGCTTATTCCATGCCGCAGCTTGGTAACAAGCGGTTTCCATAACCCATTCACCAATATCGATGATTAATCCGCTTTTCTCAGCAATTGGGATAAAAATGGCTGGAGATATTGGTCCACGAGTAGGGTGTTTCCAGCGAAGTAAAGCTTCTAAACCGATAATCTCTCCGGTTAAATTCAACACTTGAGGTTGGTAATAAACCTCAAATTGATCCTTATTTAAGGCTTGGTGGAGATCGGCAACCAAGGAAGATTCATCGAGAATTTGTTGTTTCAGGCTCGATGAGTAAAAGCAGAGTTCCCGTTTAGGGCTTGATTTTGCTTTCTTCATAGCTGTGTAGGCGTTATTGATCAGAGAGTCGCTTTCGCTTCCATCTTGTGCATACAAACTGATACCGATGGCCGGTTTAAAGAAGAAATGTTGATCTTCTAATTGGCAGGGCAGGCGAAGTAGCTGTAGTAATCGGCGGCCAATTTGCTCAGCATTACTGTGATCAGTCTGCTGAGGCAGCATAATAGCAAACTCAATCCCCCCTAAGCATGCAACCGGATAATGGAATCCCGCGGCAGTTTTGATTTGCTGAGCGGCTATATTCAGTGCGCTATCACCTGCCGAGATACTGAGTCGGTTCTTTACCTCTTTAATACCACTCAGTTGTATAACTAGAAAAGCGATGATTTCGCCTTGTTGAGCTTCACTTATCGCTTTATCGAGTTGGCTTTTTATCATCTCTCGATTAGGGAGGTGAGTAATCGGATCAAAATTCAGCTGTTGATATACCTCTTTGTTGAGCTTTGTGATCTGTCGCTGTGAGGCGTTATAGCGTTTCCAGCTAAGGAACATAAAGAATAAAACTTGTAGGGCTAGCGCATCTGTAGGTCCGAACCATAGTTTTAGCTCATTAAATAAGGTGATGGTTAGGCCTATGGTTACCCCAATGGCAAAAAGTATGCTTAGTGGGTAATAACGGCGCGGCAAAAGATACATAAAGGGTAAAACAGTAAGTGCAAGGCCCAGCGTTATAAGTAGGTTGACGGTAGGTGTGAGTTCAAATAAAAAGCGTTTTCCTATTAGAGCCGCTGCAATATTGGCATTTAATTCAACGCCTGGCATTCGCTGATGTTGTCCAGATACAGGTGTGCTAATCGCATCACCTATACCTGATGCAGTGGCTCCAACTAACACTGTTTTGTTTGCTAGATCCTCTAGAGCTACTGTTCCGTTAAGCACATCGATATATGAGTAGCGCTGGATGGTTCCAGGTGGGCCGTAAAAAGGAATTAAAAAGGGAATCTGGCGAAGCCAACCTGAACCTGATGGGGACGCAGATTTCTTAAAAGGAAGATCGGTTTGCGCTTCTAAAGAGCTTTGGTAAAGGGCAAGCCCTAATGTTGGCCAATGCGGATCGCCTAAACCTGCATAGAGGTAAACCCGCCGACAGATACCGTCTAAATCTAATTCACTATCAACATAACCTATACCGTCACTGGGTGCTGCTAATGTGGGGATCGGGAGTAGTTCTTTTATCTCTTCTGGGTTATGTGTTTTCTCGGGCGCCATGGCTAGGATTGTGCGGCCATGTTGGGCGATTGCTCGGGCAAAATCTTGATCGCCTTTCGGACTATCTGTCTCAGAAAAGAGAATATCAAAGGCCACGGCTGAGGTTTTGGCGGCAGTCAATTTAGAAAGCAAGTCTGCATGGACACTACGGCTCCAAGGCCATCGTCCTAATTGAGATAGGCTAGCATCATCTATGGCAATGATTGCAATGCTTTCAGGAGGATTAGCTGTGTCTTGAGTGATTAATATGTCATAGGCAATCAGATCGATACGCTGGAGTACAGAGCTATTGTAGCCGATCACAATACTGAGAAAGACTAATCCCAGAATTATCACTTGTTGTAATCGGCGTTTAATCATAACAGCAAGATTGTTAGTACAAATGATACAAATACATAAACCCAACTATCACTCGGAGGAGGGGCAAATTCCTGTGTTACACCCCAAGCACCTACGCAGCTATCATCGGATAGTGCTCTTACTCGGATGTAGCGATAACCTTCGGGCCGAGGAATAGCTATTTATGGTTCTGCCACGGTTGTATCAGTAAGGATAGTTGTAAAATTGCGAACGCGGTAAGTTTGTACCTGTTATGGCCGCTTATAGCCGATAACGCTAGCTTGATTATCCGTATGAAGTTGATTACCAAAGTTAAAAATTGATTTTAGGGGAAGGGCTTCCTAACCGCTGCCAGGGTATTTGATGATTTATATGTAATCTCAGATCTAGACTAGAACAGAAGTGGATTTAGTTAGGTCTTAAGTTTGAGTTACGGGCCTTTAGCATGTTGAAAAATATAAGTTATAAAGCGATTTTAGAGTGCTTTTCCTGACATAATGTTTTAATCAAGTTAACTGCTTACTCTCGGTTTGGATAACAGAATGTCTGAAATACCTGCAACTTTATCGACTTCAGCCTTAGCTAAGGCGCTTAAGAAAACGACCAAACAGATGTTTGCTGAGTTAGAAGCCTTAGGCTGGATCGAGCGTCAGGATGAAGCGTGGAAACTTACAGCTAAAGGTGAATTTGAAGGTGGTAAGTACCGTGAAAGCCAGAAATTTGGTCGATATATCATTTGGCCGAGAGAGGTTACGGAGCATAAAGCGTTATCCAGCCCTGATGCTGGTTTACTTAGTCTCTCCCAATTAAGTAAGCACTTTTCACTGAGTCGTACTGCCTTGGAGCAGGTTCTTCAAGAGATGGCTTGGATTCGTGCTAATAAAAAAGGTTGGCAAGTAACTTCGTTAGGTGAAAAAAATGGTGCCCATCAACGGGAAAACAGATCCACGGGTGTGCCTTATGTTTTATGGTCTGATTCAACTCTAGATCATGAAGTGTTGACCGATTGGATCGAAGAAGTTCAGATGGGTTTAAATGATATAGAGCTTCGCTGTTGTGATGGTCATCAAGTTGCAAATGAAGCCGAGCGTTTAATTGATAATTGGCTATATTTCTCTGGATTAGCACATGCTTATAAGCGTCGTTTGCCGTTCCCTGAGAAGCTTTATGCTGATTTTTATCTGCCTCAGTATCATCTTTATGTCGAATATTGGGGAGATAAGGTAACTGCTACAGAACTATCTGCTAAGATGCGTAAAAAAGAGCTTCTAAAAGCAAATAATTGTGCCTGTATTGAAATCCAGGATGAAGACTTATTACAGTTAGATGAAGCATTAACTAGGAAGTTACTAAATCATAACATTGAAATTTGAAGTCTGTTCCTAAGTCTTACGCATCCATGGATGTTTGAGCGCGATCCGAGTCTTATACAGTCTTGTTTAGAAGTGCGTCAAAAACATAAAAAAAGACGTTAAAGCGGTATATCTATTCTATGCTGAAGTGAGGGCTCTTAAGCTGATATTGGCTTATTAAGGGAGTTTGTTCACTGGCAAGAGTTAAGACAGTGGAATCTGGATGTCAGAAGTTTTCAAAGTTAAACAGCGATTAGCTTTTAGGCTGGCTAAATATTCGGTCGTTATGGCGTTTGTTATCGGCTTAGTTTTGACGACTGCGCAAGTGTTGGATGACTTCCATGTGCAAGATAGCCAGTTTGATAAAACTATCCATAAAATTCTTAATGCCAGTAAGCCTCCAGCTACGCGTGCCGTTCATACACTAGACCATACCCTCGCCAAAGAAGTGGTATTTGGTTTGATGCAATATTCTTTTATTTCCGAGGTGAAAATTTCGGATGAATTAGGAGAGGTGTTGGCATCACAGGTGGTTCCTGATCCTGTAAAGAAGTCTTCTACGCTTTGGCTCACGGAAAAAATTTCCAGTGCCCATAAAACCTATACCCTTGACCTACAAGCGCCTGGCTTTGTAGATATTGCACCTGGCAAGCTACAAGTGGTCGTCAATAAAGACCAAGCGTTTCAGCCATTCTTTGAGCGTGCTTTAACCATCTTTGTTGCTGGCTTAGTGCGTAACGTGTTACTCGCCATCTGCCTAATCGCTATTTTCCACGTTGTTTTAACTAAACCGTTGGCAAGGCTAGCTAGTCAGTTTGCGAGTGTCGATCTCAATGCTAGCAAAGAGGTAAAGCTGCAAGTTCCTGAAGTCCATAAAGACACGGAATTAGGTTTGTTAAATCATGCCGGTAATGAGTTTATCTCTACAGTTCATAACTTAGTGAATGAATTGAGGGAGAGTCATCAAGCTTTATCTAAGAGTGAAGCCCGCCTAGCTCAATTGATCAATCAGGTGCCGCAGTTGATCATGGCGATAAATAAAGATGGCGATATTTTATTTGCGAATCGTCAGTTTGCTGAGTTTTACCAACGGCCAGTAGCGGACATATCTGGTAATGCTTTGCTCACTCTCCATCCCTATATTGAAGAGGTAGCTGAACTCGAGTCGATTCGTCGCTGTGTTGAGGTTCATCAAACCGAAGCGGAGATTAGTGATTTTACTTGGACTCATAAAAGCGGGAAAACTATGCACTATACCGTGCAGGCTGCGCCGTTTGAGTATTTTTCTGAACCTGTAGTGTTATTTGCCGCGACAGATATTTCTGAACAGAAGATGGTTCAGGACCATATAAGCCATATGGCAAACCACGACAGTCTGACAGGGCTTCCTAATCGTACTCTGCTCAATGACCGTTTAGAGCTCTCCTTAGCGAATAGCCAGCGAAATGGTAAATGTAATGGTTTGTTGTTTATCGATTTAGATCACTTCAAAACGATTAATGACTCATTAGGGCATAGTGTAGGTGATCAGTTACTGAAGAAAGTGGCTGATATTCTGACTAAACAGGTACGAGCCAGTGATACCGTCGCTCGATTAGGCGGGGACGAATTTGTCATCCTACTACAATCCTTTGACGGTGATGAAACCGAAGTCACTAAAGATATCGAACATGTGTGTGAAAAGCTGTTAGAGCTTTTGGCGGAACCTATAGAGGTTAAACAGCATCAGCTTCGTATCGGGGCGAGTATCGGTATTGTGCAGTATCCTCTAGCTGATAAGGGGATTGATGACCTTATGCGATTTGCTGATACAGCTATGTATCACGCGAAAGAAAGCGGCCGTAATGGATATGCGTTTTATCACCACAATATGACTGCGGCTGTTGAAAAACAGCAGAATATGGAGAGCCAATTACACTCCGCACTTGAGCGAGAAGAGTTCTGTGTTCATTACCAGCCTTTGGTCGATGTTAGAGGTGAAGTATTTGGCTTTGAAGCGTTGATCCGTTGGCAGCACCCCGAACGGGGCTTAGTCCCGCCGATAGAGTTTATCCCGAGTTTAGAAGTCAGTGGCATGATTGTGCCTGTGAGTAATTGGCTGATCGGTGAATGCTCAAGACAGATTGTGGAGTGGAAGAAAAGTGGTTTTTGGCGAGAAGGTTGGTACCTGTCAATCAATATAAGCCCATTGCAGTTCTATCAGGCAGATATGATTCCAGCATTAAAAGAGGCAATTACACAGGCTGGAGCAGATGTTAAAAATATCTGCTTAGAGATCACTGAAACGGTAGCCGTAGAAAATATTGAGTTTGCCGTCAGCCGTTTACAAAAGATTCGAGATTTAGGTATTAAGATCGCTTTAGATGATTTTGGTACTGGGTACTCGTCATTGAGTTATCTAAAAGATCTGCCAATAGATATAGTGAAAATTGACCGCTCTTTTGTTCAGGAATTGGCAGCTAACTGTAAAAGTCAGTGTATTGTCGAAGCAGTAATCAACATTGCTAAAGCTTATAACCTTCGTGTTATTGCGGAAGGTGTGGAGACAAAAGAGCAGTTAATTATGGCAAATAAAGCCGGCTGTCATGTTTTTCAAGGGTTCTATATTGAGAGGCCGCAGCCTCCGAATAGTCTTTGTGGTTCTTATTTAAAAGACTCGGTAGAAAGTTAATATCTTGGCTTGGAACTTTATTGGTATATACCTCTCTATAGAATGACCCTCGTTTTTACGTTACAGTGGCTCCAAATTTAGACTGGTTAATTCAATGCAAACAGCTTACCCCATCAGCAAACAGAGCAAAGTGATAGCGGCTTTTAGCTTGCTGTTTTTTGTGTTGTATTGCTCCGTTGGCGTTTGTACAAATCTATTTGGCGGCTCAGCGGATGGTTCGTCATCTGGAAGCGTATCAATGAGTTCTGCTGTATCGGGCGTAGATCAAGTCGATCACAGTATGCACTTGGGTATGTCGTCTGATCAATCTGCTACAAATGCATCTTTGGCCCATTGCGATGGACAGCCCAAAAGTTGTGACTGGAGTATCAACCCAGTTGTTGATCCGGTTGCGGATGCCATCCCTGATATGACCTTTTTCGTGCAATACCTGTTATCAGGTATTGTTCTGCTGTTCAGTGTCCTGCTGTCAACAGCACATAAGCTATCTTACGGTTATTCCTTTGTTAGGGAGCGATGTCGTTTCTCCGGTGTGCCAAGGCTACACCTGCAGCAGGCTGTTTTCTTAAATTAATTTCCTGACCCTTTTTATATCGGTTACCGCCTATCTTGGTGGCGTTTTGATGTATCAACGGGACAGGATCTATGCGTTTATCCCCATTATTTATTATTAGTCTGCTGACTTTCAGCAGCATTACTCAAGCAGAACTGAGTTTAGATTCTGCTATTCAGAATGCTCTTAGTTCTGATCATTGGAATCAAAGCAGTGTGTATCAAGAGCAGGCACTACGTGCTAAAGCGATCGCGAGTGCTCAATTGCCTGATCCGAAATTAAGGCTTGGGTTGGCAAATTTGCCAACAGATAGTTTTGATTTCCAACAAGAGAACATGACTCAGTTGCAGCTAGGTGTCTCACAACAATTTCCTCGGGGTAACAGCTTGGAGTTATCACAACAGCAGTGGCAGCAAAAAGCGGCAAAAAGCCCGCTACAACGTCAACTGCGTGCTGCTAGTGTGAAACTTAATGTCTCTCAGGCGTGGCTAAAACTGCATCAATCAAAAGCGCAGTTGGCCCATTTCAAAGCTAAACAGCATATCTTTAATGAACTGGTAGCAGTGAGTCGGGCTAATTACCGCTCGGGTAAAGCCTTACGTCATGAGGTATTGGATGCTGAAGTAAAACTTACGCAACTGAAAGACCGCATGCTGCAGTTAGAACAGATGATTCAAGCCCAAAAAAGTGCGTTACAGCAGTGGATAGCAGTTGAATATTTTGATCAATCTATTGCTACCGGCTTTGATCTAGATTTACTTTCAGCAAGAAATAGTTCGCAGGCAGAGCAAGATCGATCGATCTTAAAACATCCTCAGATTCAGATTCTGAAACAGAATATTGCGATTGAGGATAAAGCGGTTGATCTAGCGGATCAGGCTTATAAACCTGCTTTCAAACTGGATGCAAATTACGGTTATCGTGCTGACCATGACAATGGTCGTGACCGAGCAGACCTGTTTAGTGTCGCTGTGACCATGGATCTACCGTTGTTCCCCGAAAAGCGCCAAGATCAGCGTCGCCGTGCTGCAGTACAGCAACGGGAAGCCAGTAAAGCTATCTACCTCCTTAAAGCGCGCGAATTAAGAGCCGAATTAGCCATCGCTAAAGCTAATCTACAAGGCTATGAACAGCGCTTAGCCATCTACAACCAAGCCTACTTGAAGCAGTTAGCAGCCAAGCGAAAATCGGCATTGCGTGCATACGCATCATCGGAGTCAGGCTTTAAAGCAGTATCTATCGCAGCTATGGAAGAGTTCGAAGCTCAACAACAACAGATCCTTCTACAACATCAGGTGGCGATGGCGACAGCGACGGTGAATTTCTACTTTGCGGGACAAGATCCAATGGTGATTAACAACGCTCATCCAGCTCAAGGAGTTATGGGACAATGAATAAAGCTGTTTTAACACTCGGAGCTTTGTTAATTGGGACTTCGGCCGGCTACTTTCTATCGCAGCAAAAATCCGATAGCGCTGATTCCTCAATTGCTGCAAATGATCAGCCCCTATATTGGGTTGCACCGATGGATCCAAATTATAAACGCGATAAACCGGGGCTCTCTCCTATGGGGATGGATTTAGTACCTGTTTATGAAGAGGATCTAGCGGGTGGTGATTCACCGGGGACAATTTCAATCTCCCCAGAGGTTGAAAACAATCTTTCTGTACGCACGGAAACGGTTTTATTTAGTCCGTTGCAAGCGCAGTTAAAAACCGTGGGTTATGTCGGGGTTGATCAGGAGAGAGTGACCGATATCCATTCACGTATTTCGGGTTGGGTTGAGGAAGTTAAGGTCAGCGTCAAAGGTGAATATGTTGAAAAGGGGGCGCTACTGTACGAGGTGTATTCCCCTGAATTGGTGAATGCTCAGGAAGAGTATTTAGCAGCCTTACGCAGCGGTAATCGTTTTTTACGTAATGCCAGTGAAAGTAAATTGGTCGCGCTGGGCGTATCTAAGGCTGTGTTATCAACTTTAATTAAACAGCGTCAGCCTCTACAAAAGCTACCTGTTTATGCGCCTGTATCTGGTTATATCGACCAGATCTCGTTGCGCAGAGGTACCTATATTAAGCCTAATAGCCGTTTATTGACGATCGCGCCTTTAGATCAGGTTTGGGTGACCGCAGAGCTATTTGAACGCCAAGGCAGCGCCGTACAGAAGGGAGATGTAGCCGAAATGACCTTAGCGTTTATGCCAGGGGAAATCTGGCGTGGGCAGGTCGATTATGTTTATCCGACGGTTAATCAAAAAACGCGAACGTTGAATGTCCGCTTACGTTTCGATAACCCTGATCTGCTGCTTAAACCGGATATGTTTGCTCAGATCACTATCCAGTCGGTACCGACCAAACCTATGCTGAATGTGTCGGATACAGCAGTCATCAAAACCGGCGATCAAGACCGAATTGTTCTTGCTTTAGGAGAGGGTAAGTACAAATCGGTTGAAGTTAAAACCGGTCCGAGTATGGCTGGACGCACTGCAATTATTCAGGGTTTATTCCCAGAAGATAGAGTCGTTACATCGGCTCAGTTTATGCTCGATTCCGAGTCCAGTATCAGTTCTGATTTCTTACGCCTGACACCACCGGCCATGGGGCTGATTGATGAAGTGTGGGTTGGCGCAACAGTTGAAGAGGTTAACTTTGAATCACGCCTTCTAACAATTAGGCATGAAGCGATTCGAGAGTGGAAACAGGATGCTATGTTGATGCAGGTTAAAGCTGATGAATCCTTGGATTTAGATGCTTTACGTAATGCTGGCTCGGTACAAATCCGCTTACGCGGTGCCAATATGAGCGACTTGCAGCTAACGGATTTTATATTGCCGCGTCCTAAAGCCCCAGAAAGTATCCCTGGGGGTAAACTATGATCAAAGGGATAATTTATTGGTCGATACACAATCGTTTTTTTGTTCTGCTGACGACGGTTATTTTAATTGGTTGGGGGGCTTATGCAGTCAAAAACACGCCGATTGATGCGATTCCAGACCTCTCCGATGTTCAGGTAATTATTAAAACCAGTTATCCCGGTCAAGCACCACAAGTGGTGGAGGATCAGGTCACTTATCCACTGACGACGGCAATGTTGTCGGTACCGGGCGCAAAAACAGTTCGTGGCTTCTCGTTCTTTGGGGATTCATACGTTTATGTGATTTTTGAAGAAGATACAGATCTCTATTGGGCGCGTAGCCGAGTATTAGAGTATCTCAGCCAAGTTAGCTCGTCTCTACCTGATAGTGCCAAACCGCAGCTTGGGCCTGATGCCACAGGGGTGGGCTGGGTCTACCTCTATGCATTGGTCGATCGCACGGGGCAGCATGATTTAGCCCAGCTGCGCAGCATTCAGGATTGGTTTTTAAAGTATGAGTTGCAGACCGTGTCCGGGGTGTCAGAAATCGCTCCTATCGGTGGCATGGTCAAACAATATCAAGTCAAAGTAGATCCGGAAAAACTACGCGCTTTTGATATACCGCTATCGCATATCAATCTAGCGATTAAACGCGCTAACCAAGAGAGCGGTGCTTCGGTCATTGAGATGGCCGAAGCCGAATATATGGTCAGAGCGAGCGGCTATTTAGATGGCTTGGAAGCGATTAAGAATATTCCACTGGGTGCCACCCCTCAAGGCACGCCGCTATTACTGCAAGACCTCGCTGATGTGACAATCGGGCCTCAGATGCGCCGCGGTATTGCTGAACTTGATGGTAAAGGCGAAGTTGTCGGTGGTGTGGTTGTGATGCGCTTTGGCGAAAACGCGCAGGCAACGATTGAGGGAGTCAAAGCTAAGTTAAAAGAGCTCAAACGTAGCCTACCTGAAGGTGTAGAGGTCGTCACAGTGTATGACCGCTCAGGCCTGATTGATCGAGCAGTGGATAACTTATTTGAGAAACTCGTAGAAGAGTTTGTCGTAGTTATTATTGTTTGTGCCTTGTTTCTGTTCCATTTCCGCTCCTCGTTGGTGGTGATTATCAGTCTGCCTATTGGGATTTTGGCGGCGTTTATCGTCATGTATTACCAAGGGATCAATGCCAACATCATGTCTTTGGGCGGGATTGCAATAGCCATCGGAGCTATGGTGGATGGTGCCATTGTGCTCATCGAGAATGTGCATAAACACATTGAGCGTCGCGCGCTAACAGATGAAAACCGCTGGCAGGTTATCGCTGAGGCGTCTGCAGAGGTTGGACCAGCACTCTTTTTCAGCCTGTTGATCATTACCATGAGCTTTATCCCTGTGTTTGCTTTGGAAGCACAAGAGGGACGAATGTTCTCGCCTTTGGCTTATACCAAAACTTATGCCATGGCCGCCGCAGCGGGATTTGCAATTACCTTAGTACCGGTTCTGATGGGGTACTGTATCCGCGGTAATGTGCTTCCAGAAACTAAGAACCCAGTGAATCGTATTCTCCAAGCGATCTACGTGCCGGTGATTCGTTTAGTCCTAAATTGGCCTAAGTTCACCGTTGTTTTGGCGTTAACGGTTACGGTGATTGGTTTTTGGCCTGTTAATAAAATAGGTAGCGAATTTATACCGCCTCTGGATGAAGGCGATCTAATGTATATGCCAACAACTTACTCCGGTATCTCAATTGGTAAGGCGCGAGAGCTACTGCAGCAAACGGATAAGTTGATTCGTACGGTGCCTGAAGTTGAGCGTGTATTTGGCAAAATTGGACGTGCTGAAACCGCGACAGACCCTGCGCCGCTGACCATGATTGAAACCTTTATCACGTTGAAACCACGAGATCAGTGGCGTGAGGGGATGACCACCGAAAAGCTTACCAAAGAGTTGGATAAGATCGTCAAATTGCCGGGTCTAACCAATGCTTGGGTGATGCCGATTAAAACCCGTATCGATATGCTGGCGACAGGTATTAAAACCCCAGTCGGTTTAAAGGTTGCTGGGCCTGATCTCAAAGTAATTGAAGATATAGGTAAGCAACTAGAACAGGTGCTGGTGGATGTTGAGGGTACCTCATCAGTGTATTCCGAGCGTGTTGCGGGTGGACGCTACGTTAAGGTCGATATTCAACGTCAAAAAGCAGCGCGATATGGTCTTAATATTGCCGATATTCAGTTAGTGATTACCAGCGCTATTGGCGGCAAAAATGTTGGTGAGACCGTTGAGGGCTTAGAGCGTTATCCGATCAATGTGCGTTATCCACAAGCGTACCGAGATTCGGTGGAACAACTGCGTTTGTTACCGCTAGTAACGCCGACAGGCGCACGTATCGCTTTGGCTGATGTTGCTGATATTTGGATAGAGGCAGGGCCTCCTGGGATTAAGAGTGAAAATGCTCGGCCTAATGGCTGGACCTATGTCGATATTGAGGGACGAGACTTAGGTTCTTATGTCGCTGATGCGCAAAAGGTTGTGGCTGAACAAGTCCAGTTGCCAGCTGGATATTCGATTAACTGGTCGGGCCAGTATGAATATCTTCTCCGTGCGAAAGAGCGGCTGACTTATGTGATCCCGCTAACTTTAGCCATCATAGTTGTACTCCTCTACCTTAGCTTTCGACGATTTGCTGAAGTGGCAATGATTTTAGGGACGCTACCATTGGCGTTGATAGGCGGGATTTGGATGCTTTATCTAAACCAGTTCAACTTCTCTGTTGCCGTTGGCGTAGGCTTTATCGCTTTGGCGGGTGTAGCGGTCGAGATAGGTGTGATATTGCTGGTTTATCTCAATCAGGCCTACGAAGAAAAGTGTCGAGAGATGCCAGAAGGGCTAACCCTTCAAGCTTTGCAGGAAGCTATAACGGAAGGTGCTGGTAAGCGAGTCAGACCTATTCTGATGACAGTTGCTACCGTGATTGCAGGCTTGTTACCGATTATGTACGGAGATGGAACGGGAGCTGAAATCATGCAAAGAATTGCGGCGCCGATGGTCGGTGGTATGGCGAGTGCTTTAGTGTTAACACTGATTTTGTTACCGGCCGTTTATTATCTGTGGCGAAAGCACGGGTTAAAACACTAGGAAGGATATTTTAAAGAACCTTTAGAAAATCGTTCACACATCCATATTGTGTGTTCGATTTTTGGACTTTGGGTGGGTAAAGAAGGTTTACTAAATCTATTTAGACAACTTTGAATAACTGATCGAAGTTGGCAAGTTTTAGTATACGAAGAGCCGTTTCGGAAGGGCGAACTAAGGTCACTACACCATTAATATTTTCAGCATGCTCTTTGGCGATTAGGAGCATACCCAAAGCTGAGCTATCGATATATTTGGTGGAGGACAAATTGATGGCAATATTGGTTCTAGGTGTTTTGACATCTCTGTACGCATCTCTAAAAGCTTTGTGAATTGAGTAATCAAACCGTTCACCTATCGAGATGGTTAGTTCTTGGGTGTCCTGATTTAAATGGGACTGAATCATGTTCTAGCTCCGACTACAGCTTTTACAGAAGCCTTGTTCTTGAATATTTATACCATATTAAGTCTGTTGAATACTTTTAGCGCCGACTTAAATCAATAAAGTCAAAATTAGCCTATTTAATTCGGAAGTTTAAGCAAGTTGAAAGTAGTGAAACAAAAGTAGACAGAAAGCTATAGCAAGGAATGTTAAAGGGAAACGCTTACAAATTTTGTAAGCGCTGTTGCAATAATTGTCCGAACAGCTTCGTCGCTGGTCCGGCATAATCCCCCTCCGTGTAGATCATACAAAGCTGAACACTTTTCTTTGCTCCAGCATTCAGGGGGAGTGGTTTGAGTAGCCCTTGCTCTAACTCCTTTTCGATTTTAAGACTTGGATACCAAGCGTAGCCTAAGCCACGGCAGGCAGCGGCGATTGAGGTTGTAAAGTTGCTCAGAGTTAGGCGCTGCTCTGCACCCAGCCAGCCTGAATCGACATCTCTGCTGCCGGAATCTCTAATGACTAACTGACGATGCAGGCGTAAGTCTTTGTGATCTAAAGTGCGGTTAAGCTGATGAAGGGGGTGCTTGGGTGTGGCAACGGCGACAAAGGTGACATCTAAAATAGGGTCGCCCATAAAACCCGGAGGTATGCGTGATCCAATCACTATATCGGCTTCTTTCTTCAGTAAGGCTTCATCGGTGCCACTTAATACCGTTTCGATAAACTCGATTCGGGTCAGAGGGCTCTGTTGTGTAAATTCAGCAATCACATCTAGCATAAGCCATTCTGGAAACAGGGCATCCATAGCGATGCGAATATCCGGCTCCCAACCCTCTGCAAACTGCTTCGCTAAATTTTCCATCTGTTGTGCCTCTTCCACTAAAACCCGTGCTCTGCGGTAGAGGGTTTTTCCTGCGGCAGTTAAAACTGCTTTGCGACCTTCAACCTTGAAGGCTTGTACGCTCAGGGTGTTCTCTAGCTTTTGAATTGCGTAGCTGATAGAGGATTGGCTTTTGTTCATCGCTTCAGCTGCGGTTGCGTAGCCGCCATTTTCGACCACCGCGATGAGGCTTTGCCATTGTTCCAGAGTAACTTGAGGCATTATTTATCTAATTTTTCGATTAAATTGAGCAGATTATAGCTGTTTTTAATCGTTTAATTAAATAAGAGAATGATCCCATCAGTTACAGAGGCAGATCTGTAAGAACGAGAAAACAGATTTTTAAGGTGAATTCGATGGCTACATTACTACATATTAAATCCAGCATTTTTGGTAACGGCGGTAAATCAAGTCAGTTGGCTGATAACTTTATTGAGCAGTGGTTAGAGAAGCACCCACAGGGCCAAGTGATTGTCCGTGATCTGGTTGCCGAAGATGTTCCGCATCTGGATGCGACTGTTATGACGGCATTGTCGACTCCGGCTGATGAGCGCAGCGAAGAACAGCAAGCGATTGTTGCTCGCTCAGATCTCTTTATTACTGAATTAAAAGCTGCAGATGAAATTGTGATGGGCGTGCCAATGTATAACTTTGGCGTACCGACTCAGATGAAAGCTTATTTCGATTTGATTGCCCGCGCAGGTGTGACATTTAAATATACCGAGCAGGGGCCAGTCGGCTTAATCGCAAGTAAACCTGTTTACCTATTGGCCACACGTGGCGGCTTATATCGTGATCAGGGCCATGATTTTCAGATCCCTTTTGTGCAGCAGTTCCTTAACTTTATCGGCCTAAGTGAGAGTGAGGTTATTTATGCTGAAGGGCTAAGCATGGGTGATTTGGCCGAAAGTTCTTTTGCTAAAGCTAACCAGCAGATTGCTGCTATCCATTAATTAAGGAGGTACACAATGGGCTTGTTGATTGATGGCCAGTGGCATGACCAGTGGTATGACACTAAGAGCAATAAAGGTGAATTTGTTCGTAACGAATCACAGTTTCGTAACTGGGTAACTAAAGACGGTAGCGCTGGGCCTAGTGGTAAAGCAGGCTTTAAAGCTGAAGCGGGTCGTTATCATCTTTATGTCTCTCTGGCTTGCCCATGGGCGCATCGCACACTAATTATGCGTGAGTTAAAGGTGCTGACGGATTATATCTCGGTTGATGTCGTACACCCGCTCATGTTTGAACATGGTTGGACGTTTGCAAGTGATTTTGCGGCGAGCACGGGTGATAGTTTATTCGGTCATGATTATTTACATCAGGTGTATACCCAAGCAGAGCCAAACTATAGCGGGCGAGTCACTGTTCCAGTTTTATGGGATAAGCAGACCCATACTATTGTGAATAACGAGTCGTCCGAAATTATTCGTATGCTTAACAGTGCTTTTGATGATATTGGCGCAAAGGTAGGTGATTTTTTCCCTGAAGTCCTTAGCGCTCAGATTGATGAGGTCAATTCCTGGGTCTACGACAAAGTCAATAATGGCGTTTACCGAGCAGGCTTTGCTACCTCGCAAACGGCTTATGATGCTGCCGTAGTTGAGTTATTCACAGCCTTGGATCAGTTGGAAGAGCGTCTATCACAACAGCGCTTTTTAGTTGGGGATCATTTTACTGAAGCTGATCTACGTTTATTCACAACTTTGGTCCGTTTTGATCCTGTGTATGTAACGCACTTTAAATGTGATCTACGTCGAATTGCCGATTATCCAGCGTTATCAGGCTATCTGCGCGAGATTTACCAGATGGCTAATATCGCCGAAACGGTAGATATGGATCACATCAGGCACCACTACTACCGCAGCCATCGTACGATTAATCCGACGGGTGTGATTTCAGTTGGTCCTGCATTTGATTTAACTGCACCACATGGTCGGGAGGCGTTATGAGTAAGTTAGACAATCTACGAAGTATCAAACGCATTATCCCAGCGAAAGACAGTATGGATGGTGCTGGGGTTAAATTGAAGCGCAGCATAGGTAGAAGCGAGGCTACTCGGATTGATCCTTTTCTGATGTTGGATGCGTTTTCATCAGAGAATCCAGATGATTATCTGGCTGGTTTTCCACCTCATCCCCACCGTGGTTTTGAAACTGTGACCTATATGTTGGATGGGCACATGATCCATCGTGATCATATGGGTAATGAAGGAGATCTAAGAGCGGGTGGTGTGCAATGGATGAAAGCTGGCAGAGGGGTGATTCATGAAGAACGGCCTCAGCGTGTAGACGGTTTGATGCGTGGTTTTCAGTTGTGGATAAACCTACCTGCTGCAGAAAAGATGCAACCGGCTGCTTATCAAAATATTGAGCCTGAACAGGTGCCACAATTGATCGGTGAAGGCTATCAATTGAAGATTGTTGCAGGTGAAATAAATTTGGAAGGCCAAGTTTTAAAAGGGCCTGTGCAAAACAGTGCTACTGAACCAATGTATTGTGACCTGCAGCTCGAAGCTGGGCGAGAAATTGAGTTGGCATTGCCAGAGTCGCATAACGCTGCGATCTACCTTTTTGAAGGTGAAGCTCAGGTGGCTGGAGAGCCTGTTGATCCACACCAAGTAGCTGAGCTTTCTGAAGGTAAAGGCGTTGTTATCAAAGCACAAAGTGATAGCCGTATGTTGATCTTGGCAGGTAAGCCTATTGGTGAACCTGTGGTCCAGTATGGTCCTTTTGTGATGAATTCAATGACTGAGATAGAACAAGCGCTGACCGATTACCGCGAAAACCGTCTTGTTAGTTAAAGGGATATAAAGGCTTCGTTTAGATTATTTGAGGGGATACAGGATCGCATTAACGGCGGATTATCGGTGAAAATTCCATCCACACCCCAGTCAAAAAGCATTGCAGCTTGAGTGGGGTCGTTACAGGTATAGCAGTAGAGTTCGTACCCTGCTTGTTTGATCACTTTTACATCACTTGGGGTGATTAGGTTGGCATCACAATGTAGGCTGACCGCTTCTAACATCTCGGCTTTCAGTTGCCAAAGTTCAGGGAGGTGGTCATATAAAAGTCCAATCTGAGCTTGGGGGGCTAGTGCCTTATAAGCGCTCAGCAGGTCAAAGTTGTAACAACTGATAATCAACTTTTCGGGTGTAGGCCAATAGACGCTGATCTGCTCAAAGACTTTTTCTGCAACGAGATTTGGCTCTAAATCGAAAGGTTTTATCTCTAGGTTCAGGCCCAATTGTAGTTCTTGGCAAAGTCTTAGAGCATCCGAAAGGTGGGGCATAGGTTCATCTATCCATTCTGGATGAAACCAACTGCCAGCATCCAATAAAGGAAGGGCATCAAAGCTTAGAGCGCTTAATGGACCTTGCTGATTAGTACAGCGATCTAGATGCTCGTCATGAAATAAAACTGGAGTTGAATCTCCGAGCAGCGTAGTGTCGAGTTCGACCCAAGTAACACCGCATTCAGCGGCCATTTGAATACCCGCTAAGGTATTCTCGGGAGCTAAATGTGCAGCCCCCCTATGGCCAATGATACGGCTGGCGATCATGGAATCTGCATGCCTCTTTGTACGAATTCAATATGGCCCATCCGTTCCATCCAAGCTTTCACAAACGGAAACTTGTCCAGATCTACATGTTGCCACTCATAACGCATAGCCCATGGGTAGATGGCGAAATCTGCAATTGAAAGTTCATCCCCAATCACAAACTGTTTATTCGATAACTGCGTATCGAGAGTTTGCCATAAGCGTTGGGCTTCGTTGTTGTAGCGTTGTTTGGCATAGTCCGAAGCATCAGGTGCAAAGCGATTAAAGTGATGTGCTTGCCCTAAAAATGGACCAAAACCACCCATCTGCCACATTAACCATTGTAGGCATTCTAAGCGTGTTTGTGGGTCTGAAGGGATAAATTCACCGGCTTTTTCAGCTAAGTAAATTAAAATAGCGCCGCTTTCAAACAGTTGGATGGTTTCGCCGTTTGGACCTTCATCATCGATTAGCGCTGGGATTTTGCTATTCGGACTAATCGCTTTGAAAGCAGGTTCAAATTGTTCTTTTTCTAAAATGTTAACTGGATGGACTCGATAGGGAAGGCGCAAGGCTTCCAACATAATGGATATCTTTCGCCCGTTTGGAGTACCCCAAGTGTATAAATCGATCATCGCAGTGCCTTACTGATTGATAAAGTGGTGGTAAATACCGATCAGCTCTTGTTCTGTAAATGTAACAATGACTAACTGCTGACCAGGTTTAATTAAATTGGGGTTCTCACCTAAGATCCCTTTTTGGTAGTTGTAGATATAGGTTTGATCTACTTTAGCTTTTAATACCTGACCTAAAAAGGAGCTACGTTTATCACCTAAAGCTTCATCAGCATCTTTCGGAATATCTACTGAAACTTTCTCTCCTAAACCCGGTAAAGAAAGTCCTTCAGTAAAGGTGCGCATGAGGCCGTGTTGGATGATTCCCCATAAACCTTCATCATCCCCCTCATTAACGGCATGAATAAAGTAGACTTTCTGTGCAGAGTTATCGGGATCATCTAATAACTCCAACAGTTTGATCTGTTGAGTTGAGACTAAGGCTGTATTTGCGACAGTAGCGTTAGTATTTTTTTCGTTCTTGCCTGTTTTTATCACGCTCAGATGACTGCTCACTGCAAAGGTTTCACCTTGCGCTTCTGCGGTCGATCTGTTCCTTTGTGGGCTTTCGGCTTCTTCCAGAATCTCCGCTTGAGTGGACGTTTTTACAGCTGGGAGTTTAAGAAGTTGATCAGCCGTTACAAAATTACTCGCTTGCTCAATTTTAATCGGACTTTCCTGCCCCGAAGTTAAGCGGTCAATATGTTGGCGAGCTTCTTTTTGGGTGGATGATTTAGACGGTGTATCAGCATTTTTTATGGTATTTGGAGCTTGTTCCTTCTGTATAAACAGATATCCAGCTACGCCAATACAAATAATCACTAATACTAAAATGAGACGCTGCATAATTTGATCCTAATTAGCTTTGGGTCTTTCCACTAATGTAGCGGTTCGCTGGTGATAAGAAAACAGAGTATTTCTATTGTCCCATTCCATATACCTGCAAACCTACTAACCCAAGGTACGTTGTCATTGATAGTTATTTAACGTAAGTGAAGCTAGAGAAATTATTAAATATTTGCTATCTTTGCTAATCGAATTAATACTGATTATTGTTTAGATTTCTGGAATATGTGCTTTGCTAAATTGTAGTTTGAATGTTGTCAGCGGTAGTAGTTTAGAGTTATTGGATTTAGTTGAGCAGCAAAGATTTGGTGTGGAATATCAACCCTTAATAGATGCACATACGGGGGATATTCTTGGGTATGAGGCATTAGCGCGCTTTTATCATGCAGATGGTCGAGCAATTCCGCCTTTAGATGTTTTTCAAGTTTTGCACTACAGTCCTCTCATGTTGGCGCAAGTTGAGTTGCAACTTAAGCGTTTACAGATGCGTTATCGTCCAGAGGGTGTGGCGCTATTTTTGAATCTTGATCCACATGCTTTTTCCGTTTGTACTGATGCGGATGGCTCGGGTCAAAATGCGATGGTTAACTTGCTCAAGGGAAATACCGATCTAGTTATTGAATTGATCGAAAATACTGACGTCAATGATGCCAAGATAAGTAATGATGTTTCTGAACTGATGCGAAAACAGGGCATTGCGATTGCCTTAGATGATGTCGGTGCGCCTGGTAGCATGATTGCAATGAACATTCTTAGTGAAGTGGACTACATCAAGCTTGATCGGAGTTGGCTACGTGATGATCTGACTGAGAATATGCAGTTACTAATTAAAAGTGTCATTAGTTTTGCGCGTGTTAGTGGTAAAAAGACTGTATTGGAGGGGGTAGAGTCTGCTGAAGATTTGGCAACGGCAATAAAGTTAGGTATCGACTACGTACAAGGTTTTTTCTATCAGGAACTCTTTATTCAAAAGCGATGTTTTGACTGATTAGCCTCAAAATAGACTACCCTTAAAACTGTAATTTTAACTTATTGATTTTTATATGATTGAAAAGATTGATGAAGTTTTAGGTTTTTGGTTCGGTCAAATAGATGACGGTTTTACAGTCTGTGATCGCTCAGAACTATGGTGGGCAGGCTCTCCTGAAAATGATCGCTTGATCAATGAGCTTTTTGGTCATCAAGTTCGTCAGGCTTTACGTGGTGATTTAGATGCTTGGGCAGAAACACCGCGTGGCCGACTGGCGTTAATTCTGTTGTTAGATCAATTTACCCGCACAATTTATAGAGGTTCTGCTGACGCATTTTCTGGTGATAGTCAGGCTTTACAACTTTGTCTTAGCGGACGAACCCAAGGATATGATAAAGCGTTAGAGGTTGTCGAACGTACCTTTTTCTATATGCCTTTAGAACATGCTGAAAACCTGCAAATGCAAAAGTTGTGTGTTAGTAGTTTTGAGCAGATGTTGTTAGAAGTGGCAGGCGAAAAGAAACTACAAGTAGAAAACTGGTTAGACTTTGCATGCCAGCATTATGAGCAGATAGAGCGGTTTGGTCGATTCCCACATCGGAATGAAGTCTTAGGGCGGAGCTCAACACCAGAAGAGTTGGCTTATTTATTACAGAGCCACAGTCGTTGGGGACAATAAATCTTTGGGTTTAATAAATAGCTGAAGCTAATATAAGACTTGTTTTAAAACAGGGTGTCTTGTTGCCTGTTCTGTTCTTGCCATGGTGTGAACAAACAACAGCCAGGTAACGAGGCATCAAGCTTTTGCACAAAATAAGCCGCTAGTTGAGGCGCCTCAGCATTATCTGGTGTATGGAAAAAGAAATAAGGTGTTTTTCCTTCTTGCATCCAAGTTATCGCTTTACTAACCCATGGGTCAAGGTAAGGGGCTCCCCATTGCCAATCTAAAGGCGTGATAAAGCGAATCATAGGGGAATGCCCTGTTGATATGGCATGTACAGGGAGTTGAGGTTTGTGTTCTTTCGCTTTAAGGCTTACCGCATCCTCTGCAGGGTGGGCAAATAAAGAACGGGTATCGAAACTAATGCGATTACAGTTTTGAGAAACCAGCAGCTGATTGAGTTGTTGCTCGGCATTTCCTTTTTGGAAAAACTCGGGATGGCGAATTTCTACTGCATACTGCCAATCGGCTGGGAGTGATTTTAGGTAGTTTTCAAGATCGTTTAGAGAATCAGGGCCAAATGCAGCAGGTAGTTGTATACAGAGTAAACCTAGTTTCTCTTGCAACGGAGCGAGCCGCTCGAAAAACTGCTGGGTTTCATTTTTGCAGTGGGTGAGTTGTCGTTGATGACTTATTTCTTGTGGAAATTTAAAGCAAAAACGAAATTTATCTGAAGACTCTTTGTACCACTGTTCAACGGTACTTTGTTTGGGTAAACCGTAAAAAGTTGAGTTACCTTCTACACTACTAAAATGGCGCGCATAAGCATTTAACACATGAATATGACTACTGCGCTCTAGGAAGTTATCTTGCCATGCCGCATGCTGCCATTGAGTTAGGCCTATATAACAACGTGGCGAAGCATTTGATAAGTTAGAAGGTATCATCACGTTTTTTGTGGGTATGTAATGTACTTTGATTCAAGAGAGTGTAGATTGTACCCTCAGATCATAAGCAATGCGTAGTTTGAAGAGAGAGATCTAATGGATTTTGCATCACTGTTGGGAATCATTTCGGGCCTAGCGTTAATTATCTCTGCCATCGTCATGGGGGGAAGTGCAGATGTATTTGTGAATGTCCCAGGCATGATGATTGTTGCTGGGGGTACTATCGCTGCTACTTTGCTGACGGTGCAATTTAAAGATGTGCTTAACTCTTTTAAAGGTGCATTTATCGTTTTTACTCAGGATAAAACCAATCCACAGGAGATGATTGATACGATGCTAGAATTAAGTCGTATTAGTCACCGCCATGGTTTGTTAAAGCTGGGTGATGTCGAGAGCTCGTCTCCTGTTTTGAAACGAGCATGTATGCTCTTGGCTGAGGCTGCTTCAGAACAAGTCATTCGAAATACAATTCAAAACGAAATCGATTCGTTAGTATCTCGTCATCATGCTACGCAAGATGTATTTAAAAAAATGGCAGCGTACTCGCCTGCTTTTGGTATGTTGGGAACTCTTATTGGTCTAATCCAAATGCTGAGTGTTTTGGATAATCCTGAAGCAATTGGCCCTTCTATGGCTGTAGCGCTATTAACAACCTTTTACGGCTCTCTATTAGCAACCATGGTCTTCCTTCCAATTGCTGGGAAGCTTAAGTCTAGAACTTTGCTTGAAGTAACTAACTTAGAAATTATACGAGAAGGGTGCATTAGTATCCTGACTAATGATCATTATATGCACGTATATGAACAGCTTTCGTCTTATATTCCTGCTGCTAAGCGAAAAAAAGTAGCGATTGGCAAGAAAAAGTAGTCGGGAGGTCTAAATGAACTCTAAGAAAACACTGGTAGAGGAAGAAGAGGGCGCAAGTTGGATCTACACATTTGCTGATCTAATGACATTGCTCTTGGTGTTTTTTGTTTTGTTGTTTTCTCTATCAAGTGTCGAAGCTGAACGTTTCGAAAAAACAATCAGATCTCTTAATGATGCTTTTCAGGGAGAGGATGGGGCGAACAGTATTATTGACCTGCCTCATAATGCCCCAGTTAAAACTGAGATACCTGAGGAGATTGAAGAATCCCTTCCTGCGACAGACATTGCAGATAAAGAAGCTGAAAAGCCGAACGAGAATGAAGCTGAATCACAAAATGTAGCGATTAATTCGGAGTTGACGAAATTAACTCACGAAATTAATCAGCAATTTCAAATTGCTGCGGCTACCGATGCGGTTGAAGTCGGAACGCCTAAGGATGGCAAGGTGACCATCAAAATTAAAGGGGATGTTCTCTTTCCGTCTGGTTCTGCTGAGTTTAATACGGAGATGATGACGGTTCTGGATTCTGTGGTTCTTACATTAAAGAAAAACCCAGCTCTGAAGCTGAGCATTAATGGTCATACCGATAATATACCTATTGAAACGCCACGATTCCCTTCCAACTGGGATCTGTCTGCCATACGTGCAACCAATGTGCTTCGATATATGGTGCGTGGTGGTTTAGAAGTGGATCGAGTTTCGGCGACGGGTTATGGCGACTCGGTGCCCGTGTCGTCTAATTCTACTTTACAAGGGCGAGCAGAAAACCGCCGTTTAGAATTTGTGCTTGAGAAAAGGGCAGCACAGTGAAGATAGCTATAGAATTAGAACTTTCTGAAGAGGAAAATCGTCGCCAAGCTTTTCGAGCTGCTTCGAGTGGTCAGGTTAAAATGACGATTGGCGATACGACGGTTGAGCTTTTGGATATCTCTGCAACAGGCGTTGCTTTTAAGACCGATCAAAGTTTTTCCGGTTATTTAGAAGATGTAGCAATTCTTTTTAAAACGACTAAAAAATACCGTTTGAAGCCGCGCTTAAAAGTTTCTTTCTGTGGGAAAGGGCGTTGTGGCGCTGAATTTGAAGGTTTGTCAGATAAAGCGCATATGGCTTTATCAGAACTGGTGGTAAGTTTGCAAAAAGAGCTTATTCGTCATGAACGGGCTTTAAGAGAAGCGGCCGAAGATGGTGCTTAAGTTCGGCTTTCTATCTATTTGAAAATAATCTGAAAAAAGGCTTGTGGTTTAGGGTAAGCATCTATAATATACGCGCCACGTTGATGCGGGGTGGAGCAGCTTGGTAGCTCGTCGGGCTCATAACCCGAAGGTCGTTGGTTCAAATCCAGCCCCCGCTACCAAATTCAGATTAGGCCGATTTAGTTAGTTCTAAGTCGGCTTTTTCGTATCTGGGGTATGGTAATTTGAGTGGATCTACTTGGTAGGTCGTCGGGCTCAGCTCTTGTAACCCCAGGCGAAAGTCGTTGGTTCAGCAATGACGAAGTCATTACCATCTAGCACGAAGTGCGCAGCCTGAAAGATGGCGATAGCCAATCATTCCAGCCCCCGCTACCAAATTCAGATTAGGCCGATTTAGTTAGTTCTAAGTCGGCTTTTTCGTATTTGGAGTTTAGTGATTTTGTGGAGGAGCTTAGTAGCTCTTCGGACTAAGCTCTTTTAGCCTTGGGTGGAGGTCGTTGGTTAAACACCTATCTCGCTACCAAATTCAGATTAAGCCTATTTAGTTAATTCTAAATCGTTTTTTTCGTTTCTAAGCACTTCTATATTTGTTCTATCTTGTAGTTTTAATTCTCGCAATCTATTTCGCGGCAGACTACTAGAAATTCAATTTATGTCCTATGCCTCGGTTGCATAATCCGTATGCTTATTTTGTTCGTATGCATTTGGAAAGGAATCCGGAGGAAAGCTATGAATTGGGCTGTATCTTCAATCATCATGTTTCTGTTTTGCTCGCTTCTGTTTATTAGGCCGGCCTCAGCAGAGGTTGTTGAAGCTGAACAAGGGCAGACTTGTCGAGAGCTGCTTAACTACCGCTTTAAACGACTAGGTCAAGATCAATACGAAAACCTATGCGAAGCATATTCTGGAAAGCTCATACTCGTGGTTAATACTGCAAGCAAATGTGCTTTTACGCCACAGTATGATGGTCTTGAAAAACTCTACCGAAAATATAACTCCTCGGGTTTTGTCGTACTTGGTTTTCCGTCTAATGATTTTGCCGGTCAAGAGCCTGGTTCTGAAAAACAGATCCTTAATTTTTGCCGCTTAACCTACAGCGTTGAATTCCCGATGTTTGAAAAAGTGCACGCTATTAAGGGCAAGGCTCATCCTTTTTATCAGCACTTAGCAAGTTTGGCGGATGGGCAGTACCCAGGATGGAATTTCCATAAATACCTTATTTCCCCTGACGGTGAGATGATCGCTAATTTTAAAAGCTTCATTAAACCCTCAGATCCTGTCTTGGTTAACCTTATTGAAGCGAATTTACCTAATGGATGAGTTTGTTAGATCAAAAGGCAAAAGCGGTTCCTACCTCAAGGATATCTCGACTAACTACGTTGGGGGTTTTAGCAAGCAAAGTTGCCGGAAATATGTTGGTGGATGGTGGTAAAGAGCTGATGCAGGGAAAATCGCCAGTAATAAGAGATCTCCTTATCTCCGAGAAAAACTTAAAACAGCTAGCAGATAAGTTGGCCTCTAGGCGTGGTGCTGCTATGAAAGCTGGGCAATTGCTTTCGATGGATGCAGGGAGTTTAGTTCCACCTGATATGGCTTTATTGCTCGAGCGATTAAGAGCTGAAGCGGTCATCATGCCGGCTGTTCAGTTATTAGATGTATTGGAAAAAAATTGGGGGGAAGAGTGGCAGGATCAATTCCAACGGTTTAGTTTTAAGCCAATCGCAGCCGCTTCGATCGGACAGGTACATAAAGGCTTAACGCTCGATCACAGGGAACTTGCGATCAAGATCCAATACCCTGGCGTTCGAGAGAGTATTGATAGTGATCTAGATAATGTTTTTGGGCTATTACGTTTGAGCGGTTTGATTCCCAAGGGCGTAGATCTAACCCCACTGGTTGGTGAAGCTCGAAGGCAACTAAAACTTGAAGCGGATTACCGCCATGAAGGCCTGCAACTAAGAAATTACGCTGCGAACATGGCTGCTTTCCCTCGGCGCGAAGAGTTGATGTTCCCTGAATATCATGATGATCTTTCGACCGATGAAATCCTTTGCATGAGTTACATGCAGGGACAGTCTATAGAGAAATTAGCTTACGTCTCTCAAGAAGAGCGGAATCGGGTAATGTCTTTGATGATGGAGCTATTTTTTGCTGAATTTCTAGAATATCGATGTGTGCAAACAGATCCTAATTTGGCGAATTTTCTCTATAACCTAGAGAGCAAGCAGTTAGTGCTATTGGACTTTGGGGCGACGCGTGAGTTTGATCCTTCTTTTGTTGATAACTATCAAAATGCATTGCACGCAGCTACTTTCGAAGATCGCATAGCGTTGGCCTCAGCATTAGATAAGCTGGGCTTTTTAGCTCAGGGTAAGGAAGTAAAAAATCTCGATGTCGTTTTAGATATCTTTGTTCTTGCGACTGAGCCTTTGAGGTTTAAAGGAAACTATGATTTTTCTGGTTCTCAATTGGCGGAGAAGATCAGAGATAAAGGCCTATCGATGAGCAGTGACCCTGATGCATGGCATTCACCACCCCCGGATATACTTTTTCTTCATCGAAAACTGGCGGGATTGTATCTCATGGCGTCACGCTTTAATGCTTCAATCGATATGAATGGATTAGTTTCTCGATATTGGTGAACAATGATCATTGCAGCGTTTTTTGAAACGCCATGCCGCGAATCGTGTGTAGATGAACTCTAATAATAGGTCTAATTTTAGGGCTCTTAATAAACTAGCAATTCTTTTATAACGCGTCAGGTTTTCCCAAATTAAGAAAAAGCTTGCGACACCTGTGATGGTTTCTCCATCACTATTAATACAATGAAGCCTCTCCATCGCTGCGTTTAGTTCTATGTTGTGATCAGATAAACGCTCTGGATTCAGATGGATATCAACCCATTCAATAGAATTATCCGTATCTACTCGTTGGTAATGATGAATCTCTTTTTTACAAAGAGGGCACCCACCATCGAAAAATACGATCGGTTTAGCTTTAAGTTCTTGCAACATAATGGTTGTTCATAACAGGTTTATTTATCTGTTACGGCAGAATCCTTTGATCGGTTCAGATGTTTTCGCCGTATTAGTTTATATGAACAGTGTAAAAAACAGACAAAAAAATGTAGTGCTAATCGGTGCTACTGGTGGGATCGGATCAGCACTGATTAAGCACCTTATTCAAGATCCTGATGTTGGGCATATTTTTGCTTTTTCACGCTTGCCAGCAGAGAAGCCAATAGAGCGATGCAACGATAAGGTAACTTATGGTTATCTCGATCTGTATTCGGAAAAGAGCATTTCTCAATTAGGCGTGCTTCTAGATAATGTAGAACTTGATTTGGTATTGGTTTGTTCCGGGCTGCTTCGTGATGAGCAAACTCAGCCTGAAAAGCGCCTTAGCCAGATTAATATGGAAAACTTCCAAAAGCTTTTCCATATTAATGCTACAGCGCCTATGTTGATCGCTCAGCAGCTTGTTCCTTTACTTAGCAAAAAGCGCAAAGTTGTATTTGCTGTTATCTCTGCACGAGTGGGAAGTATAAGTGATAACCGCTTGGGTGGTTGGTATGGCTATAGAGCCAGTAAAAGTGCTCTGAATATGCTGCTTAAAACCTTATCGATAGAGACACAAAGAAAAACTCCAGAATCAATTATTGTAGGCCTGCATCCAGGAACGGTGAACACCTCTCTTTCAAAACCATTTCAAACTAAGGTACCCGAAGGGAAATTATTTACGCCTGAACAATCAGCTGCTTATCTGTTGGGCGTTGTAGACCGTTTGGTTCCAGAACAAAGCGGGAAGGTATTTGCTTGGGATGGCGCAGAGATACTCCCCTGATGAATAAATATCTAACGGATATGTCTGCCACCGTCTAAAGACAATGTCCTGCCCGTCATATATTTGCTATCCAGTAGGTAATCTACCGCTTTAATTATCTCTTCAGTACCTGGCGCAATTTTTAAAAGGGATTTGTTTAAAGCTTTAGCTTTATAAGCGCTGTCGTCTTCAGGGTTAAACATGATCAAAGAGGGGGCAATAGCATTTACTTTGACCTTTGGCGCGAGTAACGATGAAAAGGATAAGGTCATATTGCTTAGTGCTGCTTTGCTGGCAGCATAAGCGATATGTTTGTCGCTACCTTTATCCACAACATAGTCAGTAATATTAATGATGTCGGTAGTTGATTCGCAATTTTCCAACAGGGTTTTTAGTGCCAAATTGAGTTGGTAAGGAACGCCGGCATGGACCATCATCATTTTATTGAAGATGTCTTCGGGAGAATGTTTGCTGGTTTCAGGCAGCCAATCAGATGCGTTATGAATAATACCTCTGAGGCTAGTGTAGTTACTTTTTACATGGTCGATAAGATGGTTAAGGTCTTCTTGTTTATAAAAGTCACACTTAATCAGGTCGGCATCAGAGATCTCTTCTAAATTATCGTAGTAGGTTCGATATGTTCCAATAACAGGGATGCCGTGCTGTATAAAATGCTTGCTTAATGCAAAGCCGATACGTTTACCCACTCCGGTGATTAGTATTGGTTTTGATATGTTTACCATCTTTTTCGATATCCGTGTTAATGACGCGTATCTTTAATTTGTTTCCAAGCTTGAGAAGTTTCAAAGCTATCTGGGAAAACGCTTGGGGGTTGTCCAACCATTTCGTCATAAGCGCTATTAGGTCTTCGAAGAGCATAATGTTCTACATTCATAAACTGAAAAATCTCTTGTATCTCAAGCAAACTGCGGCTTTTAAAAGGGGAATCTCCTTGATATAAGAGCCTTTCTTGTCCCTCAGTTTGAATGGTTACTTGATATAGCATCCAATCAAGTGAGTGAATGATTACTTTATCTATCGGCTCAAGGTCGTGTATATCTTCTACCTGCAGTTTCATCGCTAGCTCCAGATTAAGTGAGAAACTCTGCTCGTGTACGTTCGTTAGTCTTAAATATTCCGCCGAGTGCAGTGGTTTCGGTTGCTGAATTGACATCCATGATGCCGCGAGATTTGACGCAATAATGTGTAGCAGAGATCGAAACAGCTACATTGTCTGTTTCCAATAAAGTCTGGAGTGCAATTAGGATTTGTTTCGTTAGACGTTCTTGAACTTGAGGTCGTTGGCTGAAAAACCTAACCAATCGATTGATTTTAGATAAACCAATAATCTTTTTGTTGGGGATATAAGCGACTTTTGCTGTGCCATCTATAGTCACGAAATGGTGTTCGCAAGAACTTACGAGATTGATGTCGCGAACTTTGACCATCTCGTCTACATCCATCTTGTTTTCGATCATTGCTATTGATGGAAAATTCTCATAATCCAAACCTGAGAAAATCTCATAAACATACATCTTAGCTACGCGATGTGGGGTTTCTCGTAAACTATCGTCTTCTAGGTTTAAGCCTAAGGTACTTACAACTTCAGTCATAAGCCCTTTAATTCGCTCGTATTTTTCGTCTTGGGTCAGAGGGGATTCAATCGTGGGTGTCTCTAATCCTTTTTCGATGAGTTGGTCTCGAACGGCAGCTGCCTCTGCTGAAATCATAATGTCACCCCTAACTGTGTTTATCCTTTTTACGAGGAGGTAATTGATCTAGATCAATAAAATTGTAGCGTCTAATAACGGGTGGGGGGAATTACTTATCAATCTGACTAGGGGGGGACTAGAAATAAAAAGCTGACATCTTAGTCAGCTTTTTTATTTAGTTTATACAGTTTTGACTTAACCTAGGCGTTCAAGTGCAAGTTCATCCGCAATTTCACCAGTAGGCCGATTTTCTTGTACCGAGCGATTGAATATCTCGTTTAATGTATCTCCAATAGCTTCAATATGGGCTTTGGCTTTGGCAGCATCATATCCGCTACGCTCGTAGGATATATCAATGATACCGCCAGCATTGATGGCGTAATCAGGCGCATAGAGAATACCGCGTTCATGTAATTCACGATCGTGCTGAGGGCGTGATAATTGGTTATTAGCTGCACCCGCAATGACTTTGGCTTTGATAAGCGGGATGGTTTTATCATTCAAACTGGCACCTAATGCGCAAGGTGCGATTACATCAACGTCTTGTAACAGAATTTGATCTAGAGGTACTGCCTTCGCTCCTAGCTCGTTCACTGTCTTTTCTACTTGCTCTGGATTGATATCACTGACAAATAGCTCGGCGCCTTCTTTATGGAGGTATTCAGCTAGGCGGTACCCCACGTTCCCAACACCTTGTATCGCGACTTTAAGTCCTTTGAGATTAGTGATGTTTAGTCGATGCTTTACTGCTGTTTTTAAACCTATAAATGTTCCGTATGCCGTTGCCGGTGATGGATCGCCGTTAGAGGGTTGGCCATCGATACCTGGATGTTCTGTCACCCCTGCAACATTATCCGTATTTTGTCCCATGATTCTTAGATCAGGTACGGATGTCCCCGAATCTTCAGCAGCAATATATTGGTTCCCCGTCCGTTCTAAAAAACGTCCCATTGCTGCTAGGAGCTCTTCGGCTTTGTGCTTGCGAGGATCGCCAATGATAACTGACTTCCCGCCACCTAAAGCTAGGTTGGCCAAAGCTGATTTGTAAGTCATGCCCTTGGATAAACGCAGTACATCGGTTAGTGCTTCTTCGTCGTTAGCGTAATTCCACATTCGACACCCGCCTAAAGCAGGACCTCGTTGGGTGCTATGAATTGCGATTATTGCTTTTAGGCCTGTTTCTGGGTCATTACAAAAGACGATCTGTTGATGTTGATCGAATTCCGAGTGGTTAAAAATAGTCATTACAATTCCTGAAACATCTCTATCGGCATAGGGAAGTCTGCGACAGAGTATTGGATCTTACTGAAATAAAAGGAATTAAAGCCGTTTGCTTAGAATTCAGAACTTCCATTATGAAGTCAGTGACAATCTGTTATGGCTTTAGAATTTAGCAATCAAACTAGCAAAGGTTTTTGTTTTGGCTGACTAGAAGAAAAGGGGATATAGATGTGTGAGAGAAAACAGTCATAAAATTTTACCTCTTGGTTGGATCGCAACCAGATGATTAGTAACACAGAGTGTGAAAAGTACCGGCCCTTTTGAGGTGGCAGCAGTGCGAAATATTACCAGTGATTTTAGGGCAATAACACTGTGGCGGTTGCTTCTGTATGTAGAAAATAAGCGAAATCATTATCACTGGTTATACTTATAACGGCATTAACCTAACCATGGGGGGCTTTAAACAGATGGACGTTAACGCGATTGTTTATATCGGTGGGGATTTGGATAGTGAAGGGCGCTCTGCAGCTATGATCTTGGTTTACGCTGTATTGAGTATGTATTAGAGCAGCTGCCCCAAGAAATCACCTCTGTTACGCTTTTGGCCAATAGTAACCAGCCGAAAATCGAAGAATTGTCCTTACCGGTTATTTATATAGATTTTTCCCCTAAAGGGTTTTTGTCAGACCTTCATAAGGTTCTATCGGAAGAGCCTGAAAGGCGTTTTTTAGTACTGTCTGGGGCTGAAGATCGATTTACAAAAGCACATTATTCACAATTACTGGATCACTCAGCAAGATTGCCTCACATGACAGTAATAGCTGCTCATCAAGGGGAAGTATTACCTTTTCCCATGATTCTTCCAGCTGGTATGTCTAATCAAATTGCTGATTATCTTTCTGAAGCAGAAGGAACGGTGGCGGATTGGCTAGAGCAAAGTGTGTATATTGAATGTGAACTCGCAGATTAACCTCAATTGCTGTAAACCATCAACTGAATATCCTGTCCTTTAGAATTGTAGGCTTTATGTTTATTTAGCAGATAGGGAGGTGCTGAATCAGCCGCAGTTTTAAAACCATGTTTTTGGTAGAAGGGAACTGCATCCTCATAGGCAAAGCAAAAAAGATCAACATCTAGGTTTATCTGTTTTGTACAAATCTCTTTCAACAAATAGCTGCCTAGTCCTAGGCTTCTTTGTTGCTTATCTACCCATAATCCTCTTAGGAGTACTGTCTTGCGTTGCTCTGAGGAATGGTGCTCTGTGATAGTTGAGAGCCTTGCCGCAGCTATTATTTCCTTATCTCTTGTTAGCCAGATACAACGATCATCTGATTGGATGCGTCCTTTATGGCCATTCCGTTTATAGAAACGCCCTAGGTTTGGTGATTGAAGTTCTTTGCCTATAGCAAAATGTATATTGATATTAGAAGCCATAGTTACCTAATACTTATTTTAAGTGCCTTTCTTATCTTAGTTTTCAATTACTGAAATACATTGTGCTAGAGATATTGTTTCTGAATGAAGTGATCCTCCGTAGTCAGCATTTGATTATATAGAAAATCACTATTTCTGAATTGTGCTTGTATTTGGTGCATGCGCACAAAAGTAGGGTTCATATTTGGTGCAAGGATTAATCATTGGTAGATGGGAAATAGAGATAATTTGTTTAATTTGTTGTTTTTTATGTTTTTTTTTAAGTTGGCACGCGCTGTGCTTTATGTGTAGTAATTATGAAATATTATATTGAGGGGACAACATCATGGTTAAATCTACCACTAAATCTTTGATTGCTGCGGGTCTATTATCTGCTTCTGTTATGGCTGAAGCAGGTCTGTCTGCGAATATTGGCGCGATGAGCGAATATTACTTCCGTGGTGTGGATTACTCTGATGGCCCAACTATGATGGGCGGTATCGACTACGAAGCAGATAATGGCCTATATGCTGGTATCTGGGCTGTGGGTGAAACTAATTTGGCTGACGAAGATATTGAGTACGATATCTACGGTGGTTATGCTGGTGAAGCTGGGGATTTCGCTTATAGCATTGGCTACACAGGTTATTTCTACACTGAAGCTGAAACTGATTACCATGAGCTTAACCTAAATGTAGGTTATAGCTTTTTGAACCTTGAAGTAACACTAGGTACAGAAGATCAGCCTTCTGGTACAGCTGAAGCAGACTATTCATTTGTTGCACTAACAGGTGAATATGAAGGTGCTTACCTGACTTACGGTTCCTTTGGTAAGGATTACGAAGGTGATTACGTAGAGCTAGGTTACGGCCTAACTTACGAAGGTCTAGATATGAACGTTGCTTACATCAACCCAGACGATGATCTAGGCGGTTCCAATACTGTTGCTTTCTCAATCAGCAAAACGTTCGACTTCTAATTTGAACGCCTCTGATTGATGTATACATGCTAGGAATTTTTGCCCATCTTCGGATGGGCTTTTTTTTAGTCAAAATACAAATAAAAATGCCGTGCTAAGCACGGCATTTTTTGTATTGACTAGGTTGTTTGCTTAAGAGCAAAGTGCATCTAGTTTTTGCTTTAGCACTCCTTGAACTTGGCCTGGGTTGGCTTTACCTTGAGAGGCTTTCATCACCTGACCCATAAAGAAGCCAATCATCTTACCGCGTTTCTCTGGCTCAGCATTTACATACTGCTCTACCTGAGGTCCGCTGCTAGCAATCACATCATCAACGATCTTCTCGATGGCGCCGCTGTCTGTTACTTGCTTAAGGCCTTTTGCTTCGATGACTTCATCTGCGCTACCACCTTCGTTCCACATTACTTCAAACACTTGCTTGGCAATTTTTCCAGAGATCGTGTTGTCTTTAATGCGAGCAAGTAGGCCGCCAAGTTGCTTAGCAGATACAGGACTATCAGCGATGACCGTGTCGTTCTGGTTAAGCATTTTGGATAGCTCACCCATGACCCAGTTAGCTGCAAGTTTTGCATCATTAGCTGCTTTGGCAACAGTTTCGAAGTACTCAGCCATAGTGCGGTCGCCAGAAAGCACCATCGCATCATAATCACTCAGTTTATACTCTTCGATAAAGCGAGCTTTACGCGCATCCGGAAGTTCAGGTAGAGAATCACGTACCGCTTCGATGTAGCTGTCATCGATCTCGATAGGCAGTAGATCAGGGCAAGGGAAGTAACGGTAGTCGTTGGCTTCCTCTTTTGAGCGCATTTCGCGGGTCTCGTTTTTCTCTGCATCGTACAGGCGTGTTGCCTGAACTACTCGGCCGCCATCTTCCAGAAGGTCGATTTGGCGTTCGATCTCACCTGTGATCGCTTTTTCGATAAAGCGGAAAGAGTTGATGTTTTTAGTCTCGGTACGCGTACCAAATTCTTCTTCACCTTTGATGCGAACTGATACGTTACAGTCACAACGGAAAGAGCCTTCTGCCATGTTGCCATCGCAGATACCTAGGCTGGTCACAATCGAGTGAATCTTGCGTACATAGGCGACGGCTTCTTCTGCGCTGCGCATATCTGGTTCAGATACAATCTCTAGCAGAGGAGTACCAGCACGGTTCAAATCGATGGCTGTCATACCGGGGAATTCATCGTGAATCGATTTGCCCGCATCTTCTTCTAGGTGGGCACGTGTTACGCCAATACGTTTTTCGGTACCGTCTTCTAGGGTGATATCAATGTGGCCCACGCCTACGATAGGGTGGAACAACTGACTGGTTTGATAGCCTTTTGGTAGATCGGGATAGAAGTAGTTTTTACGGTCAAAAACAGATCTACGGCCGATCTCAGCATCTACAGCTAGACCGAATTTTACGGCCATGCGCAGTGCTTCTTCGTTAAATACTGGCAGTGTACCTGGTAGTGCTAGGTCTACCGCACACGCTTGTGTATTGGGTTCGGCACCAAACGCTGTGCTGGCACCGGAAAAGATTTTGGAGTTTGTCGCTAGCTGGGCGTGAATCTCAAGCCCGATTACCGCTTCCCATTCCATAATGAATAAACCTCTTAGATGCCTTGTGGTGTCTGTTTATGCCAATCAGTCGCTAACTGGAACTGATGTGCAACATTTAGCAGTTTCTGTTCAGCGAAATAGTCGCCAATGATCTGAAGACCTGTTGGTAGACCATTAACACTGCCGCAAGGAACAGACATGCCAGGAAGGCCTGCAAGGTTTAGGGAGATAGTGAAAATATCTTCCATATACATTGCTACTGGATCAGACGTTTTTTCACCCAGTTTAAAGGCGGGGTGAGGTGTTGTTGGGCCCATGATGACATCAACTTCGGTAAGCACCTTAGCGAAGTCGTCACGGATCAAACGGCGGATCTGCTGAGCTTTGTTGTAGTAGGCATCGTAAAAGCCTTCGGACAGAGCATAAGCACCCACCATAATACGGCGCTTAACTTCTGGCCCGAAGCCTTCACCACGGCTGCGTTTGTATAGATCTTCTAGATCAACTGGATCTTCACAGCGATAGCCGTAACGTACACCATCAAAACGAGATAGGTTAGAAGACGCTTCTGCAGGCGCAATAATGTAGTAAGCAGGAATAGAGAGCGCTGTATTTGGCAGGCTAACTTCTTTAACGGTAGCACCTAGTTTTTCAAACTCTTTGATCGCTGCTTGCGTGTGTGCAGCAATATCAGAATCCATATCATCCATGAAAAACTCTTTTGGTAGGCCGATGCGTAGGCCATCTAGAGGTTTTTCAAGGTCGGTTGTGTAATCAGAGACTTCACGATCTACAGAAGTGGAATCGTGCTTATCGAAACCAGCCATTACGTTTAGCATCATCGCCGCATCTTCAGCGGTTTTAGTCATTGGGCCACCCTGATCTAGGGAGGACGCAAATGCGATCATACCGAAACGAGAAACACGGCCATAAGTTGGTTTAAGGCCGGTAATACCACAAAGCGCTGCCGGCTGACGGATTGAGCCACCTGTATCTGTACCTGTTGCCGCAGGAGCTAGTTGCGCTGATACTGCTGCTGCAGAACCGCCAGATGAGCCACCTGGTACACAGTCAGTGTTCCAAGGATTTTTAGCTGCACCGTAGAAGCTGCTCTCGTTGGAAGAGCCCATAGCAAATTCATCCATGTTGGTTTTACCCAACATTACTGCACCAGCCTGATTGAATTTGTTAATAACGGTCGCGTTGTAAGGCGCAATAAAGTTATCAAGCATCTTTGATGCGCAACTTGTGCGAACGCCTTGTGTACAGAAGATATCTTTGTGCGCAATCGGTAGGCCGGTAAATGCACCTGCGGTGCCTGCGGCAATGGCTTCGTCTGCTGCTTTAGCTTGAGCTAAAGCTTGCTCTTCAGTCACTGTAATGTAGCTGTTGTATTTACCGTCTTCAGCCTTGATGCGTTCTAGGTAGGCTTGGGTTAATTCAACACTACTAAAATCACCCGTCTTCAGCCCTTGAGCTAATTCGGCAAGTGTTTTTTCAAACATGGAATACTTATCCTTAATTAATATTCTGGCTGAATGGGTATCACTCAATAACTTTAGGTACTAAGAACAAACCGTTTTCTACAGCGGGTGCTACAGACTGTAGCTGCTCTCGGTTGTTTTCTTCAGTCACGTCATCGCTGCGTAAGCGTTGTACAGCATCCAGAGGGTGTGCCATTGGAGATACATCAGTGGTATCAACGGCCTGCATCTGATCAACCAGATCCAGAATATTTGTCAGATTTTGCGCGTATTCAGGAGTGTCCTGTTCTTCAATTTGAAGGCGCGCCAGATGGGCGATTTTGTCCACATCAGAGCGATCCAGAGACATAATTTACTCTCGCTAATAGGGGTGGCTTTATGAGAATGCATAAAGGGAAAAAACTTAAAGATGTACGTTACCATATCGTCAAAGCTTCATGAAGATAATTTACCTAGTGTTTTTAAGTAGTTTTACTGATTTTCACCTTGCTCAAAGCGCCTACCGTTGTTAGAGTTACGTGTTTTCAGGATATAGCGGCTATACCTGCAGAATTTCTTAGGACTCCCTGTACATGCTCAAGAAAATTCGTGGTCTTTTTTCCAGCGATCTGTCCATTGACCTGGGCACTGCAAATACACTGATTTATGTCCGCGATAAGGATATTGTTCTTGATGAACCGTCTGTTGTCGCGATTCGCCAGACTGGTAATCAAAAATCTGTCGCTGCAGTAGGTGCTGACGCAAAACGCATGCTGGGTCGTACGCCCGGTTCCATAACAGCGATTCGTCCAATGAAAGATGGCGTTATTGCCGACTTTCATGTGACAGAAAAAATGCTGCAGTACTTCATCAGTAAAGTTCATGACACTAATTTCCTAACGCCAAGCCCACGCGTTTTGGTGTGTGTGCCTTGCAAATCTACCCAAGTAGAACGTCGTGCGATCAAAGAATCGGCGATGGGGGCAGGAGCACGTGAAGTTTATCTAATAGATGAGCCTATGGCGGCCGCGATCGGTGCAGGCTTGCCTGTCGATGAAGCAAGCGGATCTATGGTTGTTGATATCGGTGGTGGTACGACCGAAATTGCTGTTATCTCATTGAATGGTATCGTTTACGCAGATTCTGTTCGTATTGGCGGTGACCGTTTTGATGAATACATCGTTACTTATGTGCGTCGTAATTACGGGAGCTTGATTGGTGACTCTACTGCTGAACGTATCAAGCAAGAGATTGGTACCGCTTACCCATCTTCCGAAATGCACGAAATTGATGTGCGTGGTCGTAACCTAGCTGAAGGTATTCCACGTAGTTTTACACTGAACAGCAATGAAATCCTAGAAGCGCTACAAGAGCCGCTTTCTGCGATCGTTCAAGCGGTTAAAAGTGCACTCGAGCAATGTCCGCCAGAATTGGCTTCAGATATTGCTGAGCGTGGTATAGTTCTGACAGGTGGTGGCGCGCTATTACGTAATATTGATCGTTTGATTAGCGAAGAAACAGGTTTGCCTGTAATCGTTGCTGAAGACCCACTTACATGCGTAGCGCGTGGTGGTGGTCGTGCTCTGGAGCTATTGGATAAGCATGGCTTCGAGCTAGTTAGCCATGATTAACCCATGCGTGATATTGATTCCAGTCTAATCTTTGATGTTCACCTCCGACATATCCATATATGTCAGGGGGTGAGTTATTAAGACCATATTTCTCGGCCGCTCTTCTGGCCGTTTTTTCTTTTTTCTGGTCATTTTTGCCTTTGCTTTGATGGCTGCTGACCTCTATTCAGCTAAAGTCAGAGAAGGTCGCGCCTATCTATCCCTACTTCTAACACCGTTGCAGTGGATTGTTGATATTCCAAGCCGTGTTGCGGGTGAGGTTTCAGATGTTGTGGTGGATCGTAGTCTTCTTATAAAAGAGAATGCAAAGCTCAAATCTGAGGCGTTACAGCTGGAGCGTAAAGTCCAGCAAAATGCCGCGCTTCGTCAAGAAAACAATCGCTTGCGAGCATTGCTTCGTGGTAGTAAAAGGGTTGATGAAGAGGTTGAGCTCGTTGAGCTTATAGGTGTGAACCCTGATCCTTTCCAGCACCAAGTTATTATTAATCATGGTAGTGAAAACGCGGTTACGATTGGGCAGCCGATCTTGGATGCTGGTGGTGTGATGGGACAAGTGACAGAAATTTCCCATTATACCAGCCGCGTCATGTTGATTACTGATGCCCGCCATGCCTTGCCTATAGAGATTAACCGCAATGGTTTCCGTTCTATAGCGCTTGGCAAGGGGCAGTTAGACGAGCTAGAGCTCAATCATGTACCGGATACGGCAGATATTGAAAAGGGCGACTTGGTTATTACTTCAGGTTTGGCTCAGCGATTCCCGCGTGGCTACCCTGTTGCGATTGTATCTGAAGTGATTCGAGATCCTGGTCAGCAGTTTACCAAAGTGACCATTAAGCCGACGGCGTTGTTGGATAAATCTCGTCATCTGTTGTTAGTGAAAATGCCTGAACCTCAAGTTGAGCCTGATGAAGCTCAATACCAATCCCAGCCACAAGAGGTGAGTGAGTGACGCCTGGGTCGACTGCTGCTTCAGGTGGTGGACTTATTATCCTTGCCACTTTTCTGATCGGCCTAATGCTGAGCCAGATGCCTCTGCCTTACTACCTTGAATGGGCGCGTCCTGAATGGATAGCGATGATCCTCATCTATTGGGTCATGGCGTTACCTCATCGCGTTGGCATGGGCATGGCCTTTTTCTTAGGTTTGTTTTTAGATGTTATTAAAGGCAGTGTGTTAGGTCTAAATGCACTATCACTGACGATAATTGCCTTTTTAACATTACTTTTACATCAAAGACTTAGAATGTTCCCCGTCGTGCAACAGGCTATGATGGTGATGGTGCTGGTGGGAATCAATCAGTTACTATTTCATTGGATGCAGGCGTTCACAGGTTATACTGGTGAGAGCTTGATATTCCTTCTGCCTTGCCTAATCAGTGGGCTGCTATGGCCTTGGTTGTTTGTTTTTTTACGCGGTATTCGCCGCTTATTCCGAATACGCTAAAGGAAGGCCTTTAAATGGAATTGATTCTTGCCTCAGCTTCCCCAAGACGAAAAGCATTACTCGATCAGATTGGAGTGCAATGTTCTGTAAAGCCAGTTGATATCTGTGAAGATGTTAGAGATGCTGAGCGAGCAATGGATTATGTTGAGCGATTAGCGATTGAAAAAGCGCAAGCTTGCTTTGCTTTAACTGATGGATCTAAAGCAGTGCTAGGTTCTGATACTACGGTTGTGCTAGACGGCAGAATTATGGGAAAGCCTGCGGATCAAAATGAAGCAATAGGAACGCTTCAAAGGCTTTCAGGTAATACTCATCAAGTACTCACGGCAGTTGCGGTAGTGACTGCGGAACAAACGCGATCTGTTGTAGTCACAACTAACGTCCGTTTTCGGCCAATTTCGTTGGCTGAGTGTGAAGCGTATTGGCGATCAGGTGAGCCGCAAGATAAAGCTGGATCTTATGGTATCCAAGGATTTGGCGCTGTATTTGTTGAAGAAATTAAGGGCAGCTATTCTGCAGTAGTGGGTTTACCTCTGACAGAAACGGCTGAAATGTTGGTGCAGGCAGGTATTCGCATCTGGCATTCGAAATAGTATTAAGGATAGGTCATGGGCGAAGAGATACTGATCAACTTTACCCCGATGGAAACTCGGGTAGCGGTTATCGAAAATGGGATGCCGCAAGAAGTATATGTAGAGCGCGTACATCGTAGAGGTATTGTCGGTAATATTTACCAAGGTAAAGTTGTACGAGTTTTGCCTGGGATGCAGGCTGCGTTCGTTGATATAGGTCTAGAGCGCGCGGCATTTATCCACGTTGAAGAGGTGCTTTCTCAAAGTGCCACGCATGAAGAAAAGGCTAATACCTCTATTGCTCAAGTGCTTCGGCAAGGGCAATCGTTACTTGTTCAAGTGACTAAAGATCCTATTGGTACTAAAGGTGCTCGCCTTACTACTCACCTTTCTCTTCCTTCCCGATATTTGGTGTGTATGCCAGGTAATAGTCATGTAGGTGTTTCCCAGCGAATAGAGGACATGGAAGAGCGTGATCGATTACGTGCGATCATGAAAAAGCTTGTTTCCACCGATGATGGTGAGCCTGCGGGCTTTATATTACGGACGGTTGCTGAAGGTGCAGCAGAAGCAGAGTTGGAAGCAGATACTCAGTTCTTGAGACGTTTATGGGCTTCGATTAAAGAGAAGATATCAACCGCTAAAGCGCCAAGTGTCATCTATGAGGATCTACCGCTAAATATGCGGGCGCTGCGAGATATGGCACACTCAGGCTTAGAGAAGATCAGAATTGATTCTAAAGAGACATTCCAAAAAGCAGAAGACTTTGTAAAAACGCTGGTGCCTGAAGTTGCTAATACGCTTGAGTATTACCCGGGTGAACGACCTATTTTTGACCTCTTTAATGTTGAAGAAGAGATACAAAGAGCCTTAGGCCGCAAGGTAGAGCTAAAGTCAGGTGGTTACCTTATTTTTGACCAAACAGAAGCGATGACGACGGTTGATGTGAATACCGGTGCGTTCGTTGGTCATCGCAATCTTGAAGAAACGATCTTTAAAACGAACCTTGAGGCTGCAACTGCGATCGGTCGTCAGCTTCGCTTGCGTAACCTTGGCGGTATTATCATTATCGACTTTATCGATATGGAAGATGCTGATCACCAACGTCAGGTACTTAGAACGCTAGAACGCGTACTAGAGCGCGACCATGCGAAGTGTAAAGTTACAGGTGTATCCGATCTTGGTTTAGTTGAGATGACCCGTAAGCGTACTCGTGAGAGTTTGGAACAGGTGCTTTGCGATGTTTGTAGTGAATGTCAGGGGCGGGGTTCGATTAAAACCCCTGAAACTGTTTGCTATGAAATCTTCCGTGAAATTCTTCGCCAGCATAGAGCCTATGATACTGATAGCTATTTAGTGCTAGCTGCGCAGCCTGTGGTTGATTATTTACTTGATGATGCTTCTAACCATGTGGCTGAATTAGAAGCTTTTATAGGTAAAACAATTCGCTTTCAGGTTGAGCCTATGTATAACGCTGAAAACTTTGACGTTGTATTACGCTAAAAAGGATCACTAGTGAAACGCCACGCACATTCTATCTTTTGGTTCCTCTACTGGGGGCTTGCTGCACTTGCAGCAAGTGTGGCGCTCTTACTTTTCTATATTAAGATCTTGGTTGAAGATGTTGGTCAGTACCGACTGGATATTCAACAAAGCTTATCTGAGCAATTGTCTGCACAAGTTCATATCTCGAGTATTGAAGGGGCTTGGCGCGGTTGGCAGCCTGTAATTTCACTGAGAGGGGTTTCTGTAGATCAAATAGAAGCTGAAAGAGGCGCTTCATTTGGTTTTTTGAAGGGTGTTGTGGCAATTGATCCTGCTGCATCTCTAAGGGCATTAACGCCTGTCTTTTCGCAGTTTGATCTAAAAGGCCTGACGCTAAAATACGATCAAACCCGAGTTGCTCCTGATACTAAAGCTCCAACGAGTACAAGTGTTTCATCAGAAATACAAAGAGAAACAGCCTCTAACTCTCATAAGAGCTCCGACCTTTTGTCTTTTCTGTTAATGCAGCGTGAAATCAATATTGAAGATACGCGTATTGTAGTTGTTCCTAGAAATGGCGATGAGATCATTGTCGAGCCGATTCAATTAAACCTTCAGCATGATGGTGTTTTGCATCAGCTCAAAATTGATGCGGATCTTGTTACTGCGTCGGGTAAAGCGGATCTGAAGTTTGTTGCTGAAGTTGAGGGTAATCCTGCAAAAAAAGCAGCTAACTTTTATTTAAAGCTTTCTGGGCTTGATCAGCAGCTATTAAACCCTTGGTTAAACCTAATGGGTGTTCAGTTAGATAGTTTGCAGGCTGAGCAGGAAATTTGGGGGCAAAGCTATAAAGGAAAATTAGCCTACCTAACAGCTAAAACCTCAATTGAGAATTTTGCTTATCAAGAGTATGTATTTGAGCAGTTTGCCGTTCAAAGTGCGCTGGTTCGAAGAGATCATAGCCTTCAGTTGCAGATTACTGATTTGATTATTGGCGCTGCTGAAGAGCAATTTACCTTGCCGCGTATGAGCTTAGATCTCGTACGAAACGGGGCTGAGATCAAACCCAATAAATTGATGATCGATCGTATCGACTTACAGAGACTATCTGATTTGGTGATCAAGCAGCCTTTTATGCCGAAATCTGCTCTTAAGGTAGTTGATACGCTATCGGCAGAAGGGCTTGTGGAAAACTTATTAGTGTCTTGGAGTAAAGATGCGGACTTATCAGAATTCAAATTATTTGCTGACCTTAACAGTGTAGGTATTGATGCTTGGGATGATGTGCCTGAGCTAAAAGGGATTAATGGGTTATTAAAGGCTGATATAACTGGAGGTGAGATTCACCTGCAAAGCGATGATTTTCTCATGCAATATCCCACGTTATTTGATTACCGATGGCAGTATCAACATGCTGATGGTGTTATAGGTTGGCGCTTCGAAGATGGCGGTGTAGTTGTTGCCTCTCAATTACTGCATCTGAAAAATGAAGGTGTTTCTGCATCGGGGCGTTTCAGTATTTACCTACCTTTTTCGCGTGATGAGCAGCCTCTTTTAAACTTACAAATTGGTATGCAAAACAGCGATGGTTTGCATGCTAAGTACTATATACCGCCAAAGGAGGTAGGCGTAAAAACCTATGATTGGCTGGTCTCAGCTATACAGAATGGACATATCAATCAAGCGGGATTTGTATTAAACGGAGTGACCCGTTCACGGTTAGATGATTATCAACTGCCTAGTGTGCAGATGTTTTTTGATCTGAGCAAAGCGTCTTTTGAATATCAACCGGATTGGCCTGCAATTAAAAATGCGAATAGCTTTGTCTTCTTCCGTAATGGTGAATTAACTGCTGAGGCAAAAGGCGGGAAAATCTACAATTCTGAAATCGATTTTGCCTGGGTGCACCTGCCAGTTTCTACTGAAAAGCTACTCATAACAGGCAGCGTTACAGGTCCAACCAAAGATGTAGAGAGTTTACTTACTGAGAGCCCACTACGAAAAGAAGTAGGTGATGAGTTAGCTGAGTGGGAAATGGAAGGCAACACGACAACGCGTATCGAGATAGATTTACCTCTTCGAGGTAATAAAACGCCAATAGTTGATGTTAATTCCGCAATTACAAAAGGAAGATTTTACTCTAAACAAGAGGGTATAGATTTCTCAGGTATTAATGGCCTAGTAAATTATGGCTCAGCCAGTGGTCTCTCTTCTAAAAGACTTGAAGCACGATTATTTGAGCAACCCATAACAGCTTCCATCAAAACTCAGAGTCGTAAAACGGCGATTGAGATTGATGGTGCTGTCCAAGCGGAATATTTGAGACAGTGGTTAGATTTAGATCTCTTAAGGGTCGCCCAAGGCAAGCTTTCCTATAATGCGCGGTTGAATATGTGTCCTGGAAAAAGCTGTAATCAATTAGTTATTAAGAGTGATTTAAGAGGTATCGCCTTATCTGCGCCTTCACCTCTTGCAAAAACCGCTGCTCAGTCCAGTCAGTTAACCATCATCAGTGATTTAGGGCGACAGTTCAAAGATGATAGAAGTGTTGTGCGCTTTAATTTGGGCAATCAGCTACGTGGGGTGATGCTAAATAGAAATAAACAGATATCTCGCGGTCGCTTTACTTTAGGTGGTGCTAAGCCGGCTCTGCCAATCGCTCAGGGGGTCTGGGTTGATGGTCGTGTAGCGATGCTTGATTATGATCAGTTGGAACAATTTTTCAAAACTGCGCGTTTTATTGAGAATAAAGAGGATAAATCAGCATCGAGCCAATCTGATAGTTTATTAAAAGTGGTTGATTTGCAGATTGATCAATTTAGCTTTGAAGATATTGTGTTGGATAAGTTAAAAGTAAACCTTGTTCCTGATGTTGGTGGGTGGATGCTTACGGCTTATAGCCCTCAAGTCGGCGGCAAGTTATGGATGCCAGAAGATCCGAGTCAGCCTTATAAGGTAAAACTAGGTCATCTCCGTATCGTAAAAGATGATAGTGATAGTGAGCAGGGCGTTACCGCAGTAACGCCACCAGTGGGCCCTGCGGTATTACCTAAGTTGGATTTCAGTGTAGATAGCTTCGAACTAAATAAGCTTCCGCTGGGAGGTTGGAGTTTTATGCTTAGGCCAACCTCTTCTGGGGCTGTAGTGAAAGATATCTCAGGCAATATGCATGGGTCTTCTGTACGAGGTGAGTTACGGTGGGACAAAAACGGTAAAGAGCTCTCCGAGCTTACGGTAAAGCTGGATGGTCAGGATTTTGGTAAAGTTCTCGATGCGTGGGGTATCGCTGATGCGCTTGAAACTAAAAGTTTGAATGCCTATTTGCAGCTTTCATGGAGTGGTGCACCTTGGAAGTTTGAAGTGGGAAAGTCGAATGGTGAAATGCAGTTTACGGCCAAGAATGGACGTCTACTTGATGTTGGTAATTCCGGTAATATTCTCCGTATCTTCGGTATTTTAAATCTACAATCATTGGGGCGAAGACTCCGATTAGATTTCACGGATCTCGTTCAGACCGGTGTTGCTTTTGATGAGATGAAAGCAGATTACGCAATAAAAAATGGTATAGCACATACAGCCTCACCTTTCATTATGACGGGGCCATCTGCCAATATGGTTATGAGCGGCAGCCTGAATTTAATGAACGAAACGGTAGATAAAGAGATTGAAGTCGCTTTACCTGTAACAGATAACATCCCTCTAGTCAGTGTGCTGCTCGGTGCTCCGCAAGTAGCAGGTGCGGTTTTCCTTTTTGATAAGTTAATTGGTGATCCTTTAGCTAAGTTCACTACAGTGAAATACCGTATGAGCGGTGACTGGGGTAATCCGGAAATCGATATAGATTTAAATCAGAAAAAAGAGCAGCCTAAGGCGGATTTGGAGCTTCATGATGGCTAAGTTAGCAGTTGCGCAAATGGTTTCTGGAGAGAGTGTTGATGCCAATCTAGATGCTGTTGAGAGGTTAGTAGAAGAGGCTGCTAACTCGGAGGCGCAATTATTACTTCTGCCGGAAAACTTTGCACTGCTAGATTCTCGTGCGCTTATTAATTTGGCTAGAGATGAAGTCAAAACACAAAGAATTCAAAAGCTTTTATCTACCTTGGCAAAGAAATACAACCTTTGGTTGGTAGCGGGTAGTGTGCCTGTATTGGCTGAAGGGGATAAGGGAATAGAAGATAAAGTTTGGGCTAGCTGCTTAGTTTTCGACAATCAGGGATCGTTAAAAGCTTCTTATAATAAAGTTCACCTTTTTGATGTTGATGTGGCTGACGCGCATTCAGCCTATCGAGAATCAGACTTTATTCAAGCGGGAAGTGATCTTGTCACTGTTGACGCTCCCTTCGGCTGTATTGGCCTAGCAATTTGTTACGACCTAAGGTTTCCTGAGCAGTTTCAGAGATTACGCCAAATGGGGGCTGACATTATTACCGTTCCTTCAGCTTTTACCTATGTCACGGGAGAAGCGCACTGGGAAGTTTTGCTACGAGCACGTGCAATTGAGAACCAGTGCTATGTCTTGGCCGCAAATCAAGGAGGAGAGCACAGTCCAAGCCGAAAAAGTTGGGGGCATTCGATGATTGTGGATCCTTGGGGAGAGGTGCTTGCGGTTAGAGAGCCTGCAGGTAAGGGTTTAGTATTAGCTGAGGTCGATTTGAAAGTGGTGCAAGACAGGCGAGATGCAATGCCTGTCATGCAGCATAGAGCTAAAGTAGGTTTTTAAACGCCGTCTACTTCTCGTAAATATTTAAACAACTTTCTGGCTGCTGCTGGTGGTTTTTCCAGCTTTTGTTCTTTTTGAGCATTTCGAATTAATTGACGTAAATGCTGGATATCTGCACTAGCATGCTCCGCAACATAAGCCTGAAGCGCGCTGTTGCCTTCACTTATTAGTCGGTCTCGCCAGCGCTCTAATTTATGGAACGCTTGGGTATGGGCTTGATGACCTGCTTCGAATAGCCCTATGGCTTGCTCTATCTCTTCGCTATCTTCTGTGCGGAGCAGTTTGCCAATAAATTGCAGATGCCTTTTTTGAGCGCCATTAGATTTAATGCGGTGAAACTCATCGATTGCACTACGTAAGCGATCATCTAAGGAAAGCTTATCGAGTTGTTCTTTATTGAGTTTAGTAAGCTTTGCGCCCAAATCTTGCAGCGCATGCATCTGCTTTTTTACATCAGTTTTACTCAGCCATTCCTCTTCAGAATCTGGCTGTAGGTGATCAAAGTTGTCGTTTTCGCTCATGCTATTTCTCAGGCGTAAAAAACAGTGGCTAGACCTAAAAAGGCAAAGAATCCAACCACGTCAGTAATAGTTGTTAAGAGTACACTGCCTGCCAGAGCAGGATCTATACCCATTGATTTTAGGCATATCGGCAGTAGGGTGCCCGCTATAGCACCAGCTATGAGGTTAATCACTATAGCCAGAGCGATAACGATGCCTATATTCATATCTTGGAACCAGAGGGTGGCAACTACAGCGATAACCAGCGCCCATAAAATACCATTGAGGGCGCCTACGACGATCTCTCTGTTTAACAGCCAGCCGGCGTTCGATCGTTCTACGTGTCCTAGTGCTTGCCCACGAATTACAAGTGTTAAGGTCTGCGAGCCTGCAATACCGCCCATGGAGGCTACAATCGGCATTAAAACTGCTAAAGCTACGACTTTTTCAATCGTATCTTCAAATATACCAATAACGGCGGAGGCTATAAATGCTGTAAGTAGATTGATGCCTAACCAAACAGCTCGGCGTCGAGTCGTTTTTAATACTGGCGCAAAAGTATCTTCATCCTCATCCAGGCCAGCCATACTCATCAGGGAATGGTCTGCATCTTCACGGATAACATCGACTACGTCATCGATTGTGATACGGCCAAGAAGTTTACCATCATCGTCAACGACAGGTGCTGAAACCAAATCATGTTCTTCAAAGAGTGAGGCAACTTGATCATCAGGCATACCGGCATTGATTGGTTCTATATCCGTATTCATGATCTCACGGATCGTGATAGACGGATCTGATACTAGCAGTTTGGTTAGTGGTAGTAGCCCAATGTAGGAATCTTTTCGACTTACAACGATCAAGCTATCCGTCATTTCAGGAATTTCATCATGACGGCGGATATAACGTAAAGTAGTTTCTACGCTGATATCAGGACGGATAGTGGTTGTATCCGTGTTCATCAGGCCGCCAGCTGTGTCCTCTGGATAGGATAGTAGCTGCTCAACTCTGCGGCGGTTTTGCTTATCCATAATCCGCAGGGTTTCTTTCATTACACGATTTGGAAGCTGCTGAAGCACGTCAACCATATCGTCCGAATCTAGTGATTCTGTAAGCGCTAAAACCTCTTCAGAATTCATACGGCTTAAGATATCAGCCTGAATTTCATCCCCAAGGTGTTGTAATACTTCAGCTTCTAGATCTTCTGAGATCAAGTTCCATAGAATTTGACGCTCTTTTGGCGGGGATTTTTCAATTAGGCGGGCTACTTCGGTCGGGCGAAGCGCGCGGTTCAGCGTAAATCGAATCTGGCGGAATTCACCGCAATCGAGTGCTTCATTGAGCTTGTCCAGATTCGACTTGGTTTCTGTCTGCGCCATAGGATGCCGTCGCTAATGATTCGTCACGATGCTGTGAAAACTAGGATATCTTTTAACGCGTTGATTATAGCGGATTGTAAAGGCGGGGATAACCCAATGATATGTATAAAAATTATTACTCGTCTTCGTCGAAGCGATTATTGATCAGTTCTTCGATAGCTATAAGGGCGCTTTCTTCGTCACTACCGTTAGTTTTAACTGAGAGTATTGTGCCTTGGCTCGCTGCAAGCATCATAACGGACATAATGCTTTTTCCATCCACTTCTCGTCCATCTTTGATTAGAGTGATATCAGCAGAGAAACGTGAAGTAACGCCGATTAGCTTAGCTGCGGCGCGAGCATGGAGACCTAGTTTATTGATGATTTCTAGTTCTTTTTCTGGCATCGGGGTTAACTCAATTCTCTGTGGCGGACATGAACATTATCCATGTGTTGTGAGAAATGGGAAGTCAGACGTTCGCTTATATAAACCGAACGGTGTTGACCTCCAGTACAGCCGATGCCGATTGTTATATAGCTGCGATTATTTTCGGCAAAGCGGGGTAACCAGCGAGATAGAAAATCAGTGATATCACTGATCATCTCGTTTACTTCTGCTGAGTTGTTTAGAAATTCTTGAACCGGCTGTTCCTGCCCAGTGAATTTTCTCAGCTCTGGGATCCAATGGGGGTTAGGTAGCGCACGGACGTCGTATACAAAATCGACATCTAAAGGAACCCCATGTTTAAAGCCAAAGGATTCAAATTGAACGGAAAGAGTTTGCTCTTTTCGCTTAGCAACACGGAGTTTTACCGTATCCCTCAAGTCATAAAGGGATAGACGCGTTGTATCTATTCGAATATCAGCAAGGCTAGCAATAGGTTCCAGTAATTCAGATTCTGATTGGATAGACTGCTGAAGATTCTTATGTTCATCCGAAAGCGGGTGTTTCCTTCGGGTTGAACTGTATCTTTTTAATAGCGTAGCTTCAGATGAATCGAGAAAAATTACTTCATATTCTGCCCAGCGTTCTTGGCGAAGGTTGAGCAAAATTTGAGGGAATTTGGATAGGTTGCTGAGTAGATTACGCGCATCAATGCTGACCGCTATGCGATCAGGATGACTCGGTTCACTACTCATTTGCTGAACTAAATCAGGTAGTAATAACGCCGGTAGGTTATCTATGCAATAGAAACCTATATCTTCGAGAGCTTGTAGAGCCGTACTTTTTCCGGATCCGGATCGACCACTGATCACTACAAGCTTCATGTCACATCCTATGAACTAAGTTGGCAAATTGCCTGATAGAGTACATCGTTATCTTCAACACTTCTCAACTGTTCTCGTACACTCTCCTGGCTAAATAGCTCAGCAATCGCGGCAAGAGTTTGTAAGTGTTCAGACGTAGCATCTTCTGGTACCAAAAGAACAAACAAAAGATCTACAGGTTTGCTATCTATGGCATCGAAATCAATAGGTTGAGCCAATTTGATTAAGTAGCCTTTGGCATCGTTGCAGTCAGCAAGTCGGCAATGGGGTATAGCTATGCCATCGCCTATGCCTGTACTGCCTAATTTCTCGCGACCGTGTAAGCCGTTGAAGATGCAAGATGCTTCTAGGTCAGGGTTTTGCTCTGAAATAATTTCAGATGCTTTTTCCAGAATTCGTTTTTTACTGCTCCCCTCAAGACCGCAAAGGGTGCTTGAGGGGGTTAATAGTTCATGGACCAACATAATACGTTGTAGCGTGAGGCCTATTTGTGATTTTTAAGTTTTTCTTTATGTTTGATAACTTGACGGTCTAGTTTGTCTGTTAGGCCGTCAATTGCAGCATACATATCATCGTGCTCGTGCGTTGCGAAAAGCTGTGCGCCGGAGACATGCATCTCGGCATCTGCTTTCTGACGTTGTTTCTCGATGCTTAGTGTTACTTGAACATTGGTGATGTTATCGAAGTGACGCTCAATTTTCTGCATTTTTTCTAGGACGTAGTTTTGCATTGAATCAGTCAGTTCAACATGATGTCCAGTAATATTAATCTGCATAGGTCTCTCCTACATTAATGGAGGCGTTTTACCGCCGTCCTTATTTATTATCTCTTTATTAAACCAGACGCTTTCTTTCATTAGAAGGAGGAATGCCCATTGCTTCACGATATTTTGCAATGGTACGTCTAGCTACTTTGAATCCTTGTTCATCTAGGAACTGTGCGATTTTATTATCGCTCAAAGGTTTTGCTGTATTTTCGGCTGCAACCATCTTTTTGATCAGAGCTCGGATCGCTGTCGAAGAAGCTGCGCCACCAGTCGCTGTGCTGACATGGCTGGAGAAAAAGTATTTAAGTTCAAAAATTCCACGAGGTGTGTGCATAAACTTTTGTGTTGTGACACGAGAGATGGTTGATTCATGCATCTCAACGGCTTCTGCAATATCGTGTAATACCATTGGTTTCATGCCTTCTTCGCCATGATCTAGAAAACCGGACTGTCGTTTGATGATCTCATTCGACACTTTTAAAAGTGTTTCATTTCGGCTCTGTAGACTTTTAATAAACCAACGTGCTTCTTGAAGATGGTTTTTAAGATAGGTGTTATCAGAACTATTATCAGCCCGCTTAACTAAGCCTGCATAACCTGAGTTTATTCTAAGTTTAGGCGAAACTTCTGGATTTAGGTTAACAGTCCACACACCGCGTTGTTTAGTAACGATGACATCAGGGATGACATATTCAGCAGCGGTTTGGCTGATGCTAGCGCCAGGCTTAGGGTTTAGGCTCTGAATGAGCTGAATAACTTGCTGTAGCTGTGGCTCCTTGAGGCGTGTTTTTCGCATTAATTGGCGATAGTCGTGGGTGCCTAGAAGCTTGATGTACTGATTGACTACTTTGATGGCTTCAGTGCGCCAGGGTGTATCAGATGGGAGCTGACTAAGCTGTATGGCCAAGCACTCGCTGAGATCACGACAAGCAATGCCGGCCGGATCGAATTGTTGAATGCGATGAAGTACGGCTTCTATTTCATCAAATTCAACTTCTTCGCTCCCTTCTGAGTTTTGCTCTAAAAAGTGTTCATGAATCTCTTCAAGGGGAACAGTTAAATAACCATCAGGGTTAATACCATCAATAATATTTGTGGCAATGAGCCTATCTAAATCACTCATCGGTGTTAGATTTAGCTGCCAGTGAAGATGATCTTGCAATGTCTCTTCTGCAGTATCGTTCGATTCAAAAGAATCAAGATCTTCTTTGCTTAACGTAGGAGTGGAAGATTGATACGTGTCTTCCCAATTACTATCAGTCGACAGCTCTTCAGGAATACTTTCATTCCAATTATCTTCTACAGCGGGAGTGTCATCGAAATCTTGTTCAGCAGGGGAGCTTCTCTCTAGTTCTTCAGCAGCAGCGCTTTGATGAGAGTCTAGATTGTTGTCCTGATCATTTGATGTCGCATCCGGTGTGTTGTCATCCTCGGATACATCTAACATCGGGTTGCTTTCAAGTGCTTCTTGGATTTCCTGTTGGAGATCCAGTGTTGATAATTGCAGTAGGCGAATCGCTTGCTGCAATTGTGGTGTCATTGTGAGCTGTTGCCCAATTTTTAAATGAAGCGCTTGTTTCATAATACGGTGGCACTAACTCCGGAGGCTACAATCATCTAATCGCTATTCCTTGTTTTATAAGGTGAATTGATCACCGAGATACGCATTGCGCACTGCTTCATTATTCATAATGTCATCAGGCTTGCCATTGGCAAGTATAGTGCCTTCACTAACAATATAGGCGCTTTCGCAGATATCTAATGTTTCGCGAACATTGTGATCTGTTATTAAAATACCGATGCCTTTGGACTGCAGATGACGGATTGTTTGTTTAATGTCGTTGACCGAAATAGGGTCTACGCCGGCAAAAGGTTCATCTAGCAGTACAAATTCAGGTTCGGTTGCCAAGGCTCTGGCAATCTCCACTCTACGACGTTCACCACCTGACAGACTCATACCAAGACTATCGCGGATATGAGTGATATGGAACTCTTCCAGCAACTCATTCATTTTAGTCTTGATTACTTGTTTATCTAGGTCTTTCCGTGTTTCAAGAATGGCCAGTAAATTATCTTGTACAGATAGCTTACGAAAGATAGAGGCTTCTTGAGGTAGATAGCCTATACCTTCTCGAGCGCGACCATGCATTGGTAGAGCTGTGATGTCTTTGTCTTTTATTTTGACTTGACCATGGTCTGCTTGAACCAGGCCAACTATCATGTAAAAGCAGGTAGTTTTACCGGCTCCATTCGGCCCTAAAAGTCCAACGATTTCACCACTGTTAATTTTAAGTGAGACGTCTTTAACAACTTCACGTCCTTTGTAGCGCTTAGCTAAGTTTCGCGCTTCCAATAAACTCATTAACGCAGGCCTTATTTCTTCTTAGAGGGCTGAATGACCATGTTTACACGGCCTTTTTCTTTGCTATTCGTAGATGCAGAACCAAACGCATTCACGATTGACTTGTCCAAATCGTAAACAATTTTGGTTCCCGTAAAAGTGTCCTCAGCTTGGATTACTTTGGCGTTTTGGGTAATGGTCAATTCTTTCTTACTAACCATATAAACCATATGTTTGCCCCAAGCATCAGTGAATTCACCATTAACTTCTTGCTGTTGGCGAAAATGAGCTGGTGAGCCTTTGGCTATTAGCTTATCTACATCTCCGTTAGCTCTGTACATATCTACATTGGTTGCTTCGATTAGTAGTGAGCCTTGTTTGATAATGACATTACCTTTATAGGTGGTAATACCTGTGGTGTCATTAATACTGGCAGAATCTGCTGTAATGTAGATAGGCTTGTCTTGATCGTCAGGCAGGGCGAAAACAGAATTCGATGCAATCACACAAAGTGCAACAAGCGTATGTAATAGCCTAATCAACATTTTGATGTGTTCCTTTTACCCTTGAGTGCAAATTTAAAACGCGGGTGTTGAAATTAATATCCATTCCAGTGCCTTTCATTAGACTGTGTTCTGTCTCTAAGTTCACTGGTAAGTTTGTTTCTGCAATGTCTTTCTTTGGATAAATCGTCAGAGCTTCGGTGGTTATTTTTTTGCTAGACCGCGCATCTGAATTATCAATAACTCTGACATTACCTGCAAGATCTATTCGGCTGTTATCATCTAGTACGGTTCCAGTGTCTGATGAGATGTTGATAGCCGAGTGATCCGAGCGGTAATGATTGCTTTTGGGTTTGATCAAAAATTTTTGTTTTTCTTTTGGGTTGTGTTCTAACCGAGGTGTTGTGAGTTCTTGCTTGAGTTTACCGTCTATGTCCCATTCTTTTACAGCTGCTTGGTCGACAAAATAATCCATCTTTTCAGATAGTGGTGCTTTGGTAGAGCCGTGTTCTTGAGGTGAGCCTGAAAAGCCCCAATACAGAAGTATTGGGATCAAAATGGCAGCAGCGATGATAATGCGTAATTTACTACTTAGATCAGGCATTTGCAGTGACTTTTATAGGTACTTTGCATGTAATTGCTCAAGTTTACCTTGAGCTGCAAGGATATGCTCACAAAATTCTCGAGCAGCCCCTTCGCCGCCTCTGCGCGTGCTGCACCAATCGGCATGTTGTCTAACGAAATCATGCCCGTTTGGAACGCTGGCACCAAATGCACAATGACGGATAGCAGATAGGTCAGGTAAGTCGTCACCGATATACGCAGTTGTTAATGCATTATGTGATGTGCTTGACCACAGTTCTTCTAGAGCAACTAGCTTATCTTCGCGACCTTGATATAGGTAATTGATACCCAGTGATTTGCTGCGGCGTTCTACTTGTGGGGAGCTGCGTCCAGTAATAATTGCAGTCTCAATGCCTGCTTCCATCAATAGCTTTAGGCCGAGACCATCCAGTGTATTGAATTGTTTAATCTCTTGCCCGTTTGGAAGAAATAGAAGCTGTCCGCTAGTTAAAATGCCATCTACATCAAAAACAGCAAGTGTAATATTCTCTAAAGAAGTTGTTCCAGTCATTAAATGACACCTGCTTTGAGTAAATCGTGCATATTAAGAGCGCCAATTGGCTTATTTAGTTCATCTGTAACGATGAGTGCATTAATCTTTTTCGCTTCCATGATTTGTAAGCATTCGGCAGCTAATGTTTCACTATTAACTGTAGTACCTTGGCGAGTCATAACGTCATCGATAATTGTATTCTTTAAATCCACGTTCTGATCTAGGGCTCGGCGTAAATCGCCATCAGTAAATATACCAAGTAGCTTTCTGTCTTTATCTACGATTGTGGTCATACCTAGGCGTTTGCGAGTGACCTCTAAGAGCGCTTCTTGTAAAAGCGTTCCAGACGCCACTTCTGGCACATCCTGATCAGCGTGCATTATGTCGCTTACTTTTAGGAGTAGTTTGCGACCCAAACTGCCTCCAGGGTGGGAAAAAGCAAAATCTTCTGCGCTAAAGCCGCGTGCTTCTAATAAGGCTATGGCTAATGCATCTCCGAGCACTAATTGAGTAGTAGTGCTTGAGGTTGGAGCTAGGCCAAGAGGGCAGGCTTCTTTTTCAACGCCAATGTGTAGGTTTGCGTCGGAAGCTGTGGATAAGGTTGAATCAGCGTTAGCTGTAATACTAATAAGCGGAGCTTTCATCCTTTTTAAAAGGGGGATGATGGTAACGACTTCGGCTGTTTCGCCTGAATTAGAAAGGGCGATAACCACATCGTTTGACGTGATCATCCCCAGATCGCCATGGCTAGCTTCACCAGGATGAACAAAAAAAGATGGTGAGCCTGTGCTTGCTAGCGTGGCAGCAATTTTTTTACCAATATGACCTGACTTCCCCATACCTGTAACAATGATTCTGCCGGAGCATTGAAACATTAGTTCACAGGCGCGAATAAAATTCTCATCCAGATGGCTAACTAAATCTGAAACGGCTTCAGCTTCAAGTTGAATGGTACGTCTTGCTGAGCTGAGAAAATCAGGTAGTGACATCAGAAACCTATACTGTCTATTGTGATATGGTCATAGTGTATAGCAGGACCAGATAACCTGCATAGGCAGCTGCTAACAGGCTGCCTTCAAATCGACTGATGGAAGGTGGTTTTTGCCATAGGGCAAAGGCCATAAGCGTGAAAGTTAGCCCAAGCATGGCAACATAATCTCGTTGCAGAACTATTGTATCCATACCAATTGGCGCTATAAGTCCTGGTACAGCCATTACTGCAACAAGGTTGAAAATATTAGAGCCTACTACGTTGCCGATAGCGATGTCGTGATGGTTCTTTAATGCACTTGCCACGGATGCAGCTAGCTCAGGTAGGCTGGTACCTATAGCTACGATTGTTAAACCTACAACAAGCTTACTTACGCCCATTGCGAAGGCGATTTCACTAGCTCCCCATACAAGTAACCTTGAGCTAGCAGCTAGAACAGAGAGCCCGGTTATTAACCAAAAAATCGCTTTTTTTGTTTCTAATTCAGGTAACTCTTCTTGGTCACCCGCTAGTTCATCTTGAGGTGCATCTTTTTGAAAACGATTAAATAGGTATAGGCATGCTGCTAAGGCTATTAGTAGGATAACGCCGTCCATGCGGCTCAGGTGTAGGTCGAAAAGAATAACGCCGGCAAGTAAGGTGACGCCTAATAAAAGAGGTAACTCTTTTCGTAAAACGCCAGATTTTACCGGTAAAGGTGCAATGAGTGCGGTGATACCAAGCACTAGTGCAATGTTGGCAATGTTGGAACCAAGGGCGTTACCTATTGCAAGATCTCCAGATCCTGATGTGGAGGCCATGATCGAAACTAGTATTTCGGGAGCTGAGGTACCAAAAGAAACTATTGTCAGGCCGATAAGCATCGGTGACATACCAAAATTTTTAGCTGTCGCAGCAGCCCCTTCTACAAACTTATCTGCACTCCAGACCAATAAAACTAAGCCGGCCATTAGTGCCAAAATTGGGTAAAGCATAAAGAAAATATGTTCCAGTATTAGATGAAGGACGCTATTAAAACAGAATGCAGTGGTTGTTTAAATCGGCACAGTAAGGAAGTAGAGGTAAATATTCCTGTTTTTATATCTAAATGGTATAGTTGCGGCCCCAAAGTTGGGGTTGTTGAATAAATCCTGAACAGTGGAACGGACTTAAGCTGTTTTGTACGTGTTATAAATGGAATCTTATGAGTCAGTTTGATGATGTAGTCATCGATATTCAGCAGATGAGCTTCGCTCGCGGTGAAAGGCCTATATATAGCAATATCGACCTTAAAATCCCTCGAGGGAAAATTACTGCAATTATGGGACCTTCAGGTACTGGTAAAACCACACTGCTGAAATTAATTGGCGGTCAGTTGAAACCTGATACTGGTTCTATCTCGATTGATGGTCAAAATATCCCAGAATTAAGCCGTAACGATCTATTTTCGGTTCGAGAACGTATGGGGATGCTTTTTCAGAGCGGCGCTCTTTTTACCGATATGAGCGTATTTGAAAATGTAGCTTTTCCTCTTCGCGTACACACGAACCTACCTGAAGATATGATTCGAGATATCGTATTGATGAAACTTCATGCGGTAGGTTTGCGTGGAGCTAACGAATTAATGCCGAGCGAGCTGTCAGGTGGTATGGCTCGCCGTGTTGCATTAGCCCGTGCAATTGCATTGGATCCCGACATATTAATGTATGATGAACCATTCACTGGTCAAGACCCTATTGCAATGGGCGTGCTAGTTAATCTCATCAGGCATCTAAATAACTCTTTAGGCCATACCAGCATCATTGTTTCACATGACATTCAGGAAACTTTAGGTATAGCTGATTACGTATTTATTCTTGCTGATGCAAAAGTCGTTGCTCAGGGGACGCCAGAAGAGTTGTTGGAAGTAGAATCTCCACAGGTGAAACAGTTTATGCACGGCTTGCCAGATGGTCCTGTGCCGTTTCATTTTCCTGCAGGTGATTATGCTGATGATTTGCTACAAGGTGGTTTGAAATGAACAAGTTAGCCTCCTTAGGGCATGTGACATTAAGTAAGCTTGCAGCGTTCGGACGAGCAACAATGATCCTATTTCAATCATTGATCGCCAAGCCGCAGCCGCTAATGATGTTTCCTTTATTGGTAAAACAGATCTATTTCGTTGGCGTGTTGTCGATGATAATTATCGTAGTGTCGGGGCTGTTTATCGGTATGGTATTAGGTCTGCAAGGCTACACCATTCTTGTCGATTACGGATCTGAACAAGCCGTGGGGCAAATGGTTGCGTTGAGTTTGGTTAGAGAATTGGCCCCAGTTGTGACTGCCTTGCTCTTTGCCGGGCGAGCTGGCTCTGCTTTAACGGCGGAAATTGGCTTGATGAAAGCGACAGAGCAGCTTTCTAGCTTAGAAATGATTGGTGTTGACCCATTGCGTCGCATTATTGCGCCACGTTTTTGGGCTGGCTTTATTTGCTTACCTATTTTGGCGGCTATATTCGCAATCGTAGGGATCTACGGTGGAGCTTTGGTGAGTATTGATTGGCTGGGTATCTACGATGGTTCTTTTTGGGCCAATATGCAGAACTCAGTAGATTTTTATGAAGATGTTGTTAACGGCTTAATTAAAGCGGTTGCCTTCGGCTTCGTTGTAACTTGGATTGCTGTATTCCAAGGCTATGACTGTATACCAACCTCGGAGGGTATTAGTCAGGCTACAACGAAAACAGTGGTTTATTCATCCCTAGCGGTGTTAGGCCTAGATTTTATTCTTACAGCAGTAATGTTTGGAGAACTTTGATATGCGTATGCGGGTCTTGGAGATCAGCGTAGGTGCCTTTGTTTTGGCAGGTATTTTAGCGTTGGTAGGATTGGCGTTGAACGTAAGTGGTTTAAGTATGTCTACAAGTGACAATACTTATACTGTTTATGCCCGCTTTGAAAATATTGGTGGTTTGACACCTCGAGCAAAAGTAACAATGTCCGGTGTCACTATTGGTAAAGTTACAAGCATTGAGCTAGACACGGAACAGTTAGTCGCTAAAGTTTCTATGGAAATAAATGGTGATGTGGATTTTCTTTCCATCGATAGTTCTGCAGCGATTCTAACTGCAGGTTTACTGGGTGAGCAGTATATCGGTGTTACCGTTGGGGCCGAAGAGGAATATCTCAGTAATGGTGGCTTTATCGAAGATACCCAATCAGCGCTAGTGCTGGAGGAGTTAATCGGTAAATTCCTCTTCAATGAAGCGAGTGAGTAATTATGTTACAACAGGTTTTTAAACGATTAGGCCATTTGGCTGCGATCGTTGCTTTCATGTTTTCTTTTAATGCTTATGCATCTTGGGAAGAAGCGGGCAAAGTGATTGAAGGCGCTACTTCAGATGTTCTTCAGTTATTAGGCAACGAAGAACTTCTAAAGGAAGAGCAGAAAGATCAATTAGTTTCAGAAATTGACACTATTCTTTCTCCTGTAGTGGACTTCGATTACATCGCCAAAGGTGTAATGGGGAAATACTATCGCAGAGCGTCAAAAGAGCAACGTGAAGAGTTTAGTGGTGTTTTCAAAACAACTTTGTTGAAAACCTACGCTAAAGCACTTGTCGGGTTTAAAATTGAACGTTATGAGATGGTGCCACCTCGTAAGAAAAGCCCTGATGAGAAAAAGCAGATTGTTACAGTAAACGTTTTTGCTGCAGATGGTACTAAGTTTGCGCTGATCTACTATATGAAAAAGAGTGCAGATGAGTGGAAATTAGTGAACGCTGTTTTGGATGGCAGCGTAAATATCAAACTGAGCTTTAAAAACCAGTTTGCAGATCTAATGCAGCGTAATCGTAATAACGTCGATAAAGTTATTACTAGCTGGAAAGATAAGGTAGACCCAGACAAGGAAAGTGCTTAATGGCAACCGCTAGCATTAAGTCAGCACAGTTAATTGCGATTGAAGGTGAGCTTAAATTCCCTGTGATCATGCAACTTCGTAAGCAGGTTGAATCGTTATTGTCTGGTTTGAATGGTACGGCGCAAGTAGATTTTGACGGGGTTACTGCAGTAGACAGTTCTGCGTTGTCTTTTTGGTTGTGTTGTTTACGTTTTGCAAAATGTAATAGATTGGAGCTTGAGCCGATCAACTTACCTGTAGAAATGCAGGGGATTGCAAAATTGGTTGGGCTTGAAGATCTAACAAATTGATTAGTATTAAGTGATATTGGATTAAGGCGATGCTTAGCATCGCCTTTTTTGTCATGATCCGGTATTATTTCCGCCTTATTTTTATCTAGAAGTATTCTATCGGGAGCTTTGCATGCAGGCTGAACAGGTTAAGCAGATTCTGGAATCTCAACTTGAGAACTGTGTAGTTACAACCGCAGGTGAAGGGTGTGATTTTCAGGTAACCGTTGTAGGTGAACTGTTTGAAGGGTTGCGCCCGGTGAAATGTCAGCAGCTTGTCTATGCTTGCTTGAATGAGCATATCGCAAATGGAACGATTCACGCTCTAACGATTAAGACATACACCCCTGCGCAGTGGGAAGCTTCCCAGAACTAAACGCCTTTTACTGGATTGACCATGGATAAACTTATTATTACAGGTGGCGAGCAGCTCACAGGTGAAGTTCGTATCTCCGGTGCTAAAAACTCGGCGTTACCTATCCTTGCTTCTGCTTTGCTAGCGTCTGAGCCAGTTACAATTTGTAACTTGCCACACTTACATGACATTACGACGATGCTTGAGCTTTTGCGTCGTATGGGTGTTGAGCTAGTAATTGATGAAAAATTAAATGTAGAAATTGATGCCAGCACAATCGATAAACTGGTTGCACCATACGAACTAGTAAAAACGATGCGTGCATCAATCTTGGTACTGGGCCCTATGGTGGCGCACTTTGGTGAAGCTGAAGTCTCCCTTCCTGGTGGTTGTGCTATCGGTTCACGCCCAGTCGACCTTCATATTCAAGGTCTACGCGCAATGGGCGCAGACGTTGTTGTTGAAGGCGGTTATATCCGTGCTAAAACCAATGGTCGCTTAAAAGGTGCCCGAGTGTTCTTTGATACTGTAACGGTTACAGGTACAGAGAACATTCTGATGGCTGCTACGCTGGCCGAAGGCCAAAGTATTCTTGAGAATGCTGCTCGTGAACCTGAAGTGGTAGACCTAGCAGAGTGTTTGATCGCGATGGGAGCGGACATTACTGGTCACGGTACAGATACCATTGTTGTTAATGGTGTTGAAAAACTGCACGGTTGTAAATTCCCTGTGGTTGCTGACCGTATCGAAACGGGTACGTACCTAGCAGCTGTAGCGGCAACGCGCGGTAAGGTAAAGATCAAAAACACATCGCCAGCCATTCTTGATGCTGTTTTGCAAAAGCTTGAAGAAGCAGGTGCTCACATAACTACGGGTGATGATTGGATCGAGCTGGATATGAAAGGTCAGCGTCCAAAAGCAGTTAACGTGACTACAGCACCTTATCCTGCTTTCCCAACAGATATGCAAGCGCAATTCTCGGCGATGAATGCGGTATCTGAGGGCGTCAGTATTCTAAAAGAAACAATATTTGAAAACCGTTTTATGCACATGCAAGAGATGATTCGCATGGGCGCTAAAATCAATATTGATGGCAATACCGCAGTTGTAGAAGGGGTTGAGCGTCTACAGGCAGCGCCTGTTATGGCAACAGATCTTCGAGCTTCTGCGAGTTTGGTTATTGCTGCATTGGTTGCAGACGGTGACACCGTAATTGATCGTATTTACCACATCGATCGTGGTTACGAGTGTATTGAAGAGAAATTACAGTTATTAGGCGCACGTATTAAGCGTGTTCCAGGTTAAACAGGTATATAGAACGCTATGAAGCAGCAACTAACGATTGCACTGTCCAAGGGACGTATCCTCAAAGAAACTCTGCCTTTATTGGCGGAAGCTGACATTGTGCCGGCAGAGGATATTCATAGCAGCCGTAAACTGATTTTTGATACAAACCATGACAACATCAAATTGGTTGTCATTCGTGCTACAGACGTACCGACTTATGTTGAGTACGGTGGCGCGGATATGGGTATCGCAGGTAAAGATGTTCTGCTTGAGCATGGTGCTGCTGGTTTGTATGAGCCTTTGGATCTGAAAATCTCTAAGTGCAAGCTTATGGTTGCAGGTATGAAAGGGGCTAAGCCAGTTGAAGGCCGAATGAAAGTTGCTAGTAAGTTTGTCAATGTGACCCGTGACTACTTTGCGAAACAGGGTTGTCAGGTCGATATCATCAAACTTTATGGTGCTATGGAATTAGCACCGCTAATGGGCTTGGCTGACCGTATTGTTGATATCGTAGATACAGGTAATACCTTGCGAGCTAACGGTCTAGAGCCGATGGAAGAGATCGCGGATATCAGCTCACGTTTGGTTGTTGGTCAGCCTTCAATGAAGATGAAGCACCGTCAGATCCAACCGATCTTAGATAAATTAGCTGATGCAATTGCCCGCCGTGATGGAGAAGCGTAATCATGACTGATTTGAATATTAAACGTCTAGATTCTACTCAGGCTGATTTTCGTCAGCAGATGGATAAACTGCTTGCGTGGGAAGCGGTATCTGATGAAAAAGTAAATCAGATCGTTAATGAGATCCTTCAGCGTGTTGAGCAAGAAGGCGATTCAGCGGTTGTTGAGTACACCAACCGCTTTGATAATACGTCTGTAACCGAGATGTCTGAGCTTGAGATGAGCAAAGAGCGTCTACAAGCAGCTTTGGATAATCTTCCTGAAGATCAGCGTAAAGCCTTAGAAATTGCTGCTGAGCGTGTTCGTAGCTATCACGAGCGTCAGCTTGTTGATTCGTGGCAGTACACTGAAGCCGACGGCACTATGCTAGGTCAGAAAGTAACGCCAATGGATCGTGTTGGTTTATATGTACCAGGCGGTAAAGCTGCGTACCCATCTTCAGTATTGATGAATGCAATGCCTGCCAAAGTTGCGGGTGTTGAAGAGATTATCATGGTTGTGCCAACACCAGGCGGTGAGGTTAACGAACTGGTACTTGCGGCTGCATGTTTATCAGGCGTTGATCGCGTTTTCTGTATTGGTGGTGCACAAGCGGTTGCAGCTTTAGCTTATGGTACAGCAACTGTACCTAAAGTAGATAAGATTGTAGGTCCAGGTAACATCTTTGTGGCAACAGCGAAGCGTGCGGTATTTGGCGCTGTTGGTATTGATATGATTGCTGGCCCGTCAGAAATTCTTGTGGTTTGCGACGGCCAAACTGACCCTGAGTGGGTCGCAATGGATCTGTTCTCGCAAGCAGAACACGATGAAGATGCGCAGCCAATCCTTGTTACACCTGATGCTGACTTTATTGATGCGGTAGAAGCCAGCATCAATAAATTGTTGCCAACTATGGAGCGTAAAGAGATTATCGAAACCTCTCTACGTCTTCGCGCAGCACTAATTAAGGTTCAAGATATGGATGAAGCGATTGAAGTTTCAAACCGTATCGCACCAGAGCACTTGGAATTGTCTGTAGAAGATCCAGAAGCGCTACTACCTAAGATTCGCCATGCAGGTGCAATCTTCATGGGACGTTATACAGCTGAAGCGCTAGGTGATTACTGTGCAGGCCCTAACCACGTTTTACCGACGTCTGGCACTGCAAGGTTCTCATCTCCACTGGGTGTATATGACTTCCAGAAACGTTCTTCTTTGATCATGTTCTCTGAAGATGGCGCTTCTGAAATGGGTAAAGTTGCATCAGTACTTGCGCGTGGTGAAAGCCTTACAGCGCATGCTCGCTCAGCGGAATACCGTATTAAGTCTTAATTGATAAATTTTGACAATTTGTAAATGAAGGGCTGCCAGAAATGGCGGCCCTTTTTATTTGTAGAGTAAATTTATTTGTTGAGTAATCAAAAATTAGTTGCGGCTTTTAGGGCGTTCACCTATTTCAGCATCAAAGGAAAGTTCTTTGCCTTCCCGAAGGACTTTGACAGTGACTACCTGACCTGGGCGTAGACGGGCTATTTGAGTCATCGATTTACGGCCATCTAGTATAGGATTGTCATTGATGGTCAGCATTACGTCACCGGGTTGCAGGCCTGCTATATGGGCTGGGCCGTTACGGAACACGCCTGCAATGATAAGTCCTTGAAGCTTTTTAAGACCAAATGATTCGGCTAGTCTAGGCGTAAGCTCTTGTATCTCAATCCCCAGCCAACCGCGAACAACACGACCGTGTTGAATTAGGTCTTGCATGACTTGCTTGGTAAGGTCTGATGGAATTGCAAAGCCGATACCTTGAGAACCACCTGATTTAGAAAAAATTGCGGTATTAATACCAATCAAGTTGCCAAAGGCATCAATCAAAGCACCGCCAGAGTTGCCAGGATTGATGGCTGCGTCTGTTTGTATAAAGTCTTCATAGGTATTCAGGCCTACACTGTTGCGGCCGGTAGCACTGATGATGCCCATGGTTACGGTTTGCCCAACACCAAATGGGTTGCCTATAGCTAGGACTACATCACCAACACGATAATTTTCAGTTTGGCCGAGAGTGATACTTGGTAAGTTATCCAGTGTAACGTTTAAAACGGCTAAGTCTGTTTCCGGGTCTGTACCGATGACTTCTGCGGCAGCTTCTCTCCCATCTTTTAAAGCAACGATAATGCTATCGGCACCCGAAATTACATGATTGTTTGTAACTATATAACCTTGAGAGCTAAGAATTACACCAGAGCCTAGACTGGACTGAACCCGTTCTCGTTGTGGAATGCTGTCGGAATCAAAGAAGTTGCGGAAAAAAGGATCATTGAAGAGAGGGTGTACATTCTGTCTAACAACGGTCTGGGTGTAGATATTAACAACTGCAGGGGCAGCGACTTCTACAGCATCTGCGTAAGATACAGGACCAATATTTCCTTGTAGAGCAGTATTGTTGCGGGCTTCTCGGAACTCAATGGTAGAGTTTGGACTATCTAATAGATCTGGAAAGACTTGCAGCAGGAGAATAGCGACAAGCACGCCTGAGAGGATAGGCCAGAAAAGAAAGTTAAATTTACGCATGAGTGTATAGTCGAAACGCCATAAACAAGCTTAGAATTATACGATTAATATTCCCTTTGTGAATGGATAACAGAAGAATGTCGGTAAAACTATCGGATCTCATCGCATATATAGAACAGCGCTTAGAACCAAACCAATTTAAAGATTACTGCCCGAATGGTCTACAAGTGGAAGGGCGAAGTGATGTTAGCAAAGTTATATCTGGTGTAACGGCTTCTCAAGCTTTGATAGATAGAGCTATCGATGAAAAGGCTGATGTCTTGTTAGTGCATCATGGTTTTTTTTGGAAAGGAGAGAATAGCTGCATTACAGGGATTAAAAAACGTCGCATCAAAGCCTTGCTAGATAATGATATAAGCTTGCTTGCTTATCATCTGCCATTAGATGCTCACCCTGAGATCGGTAACAATGCCCAGTTGGCTAAGCTTTTAGGCATCAAAGGCTTTGGGGCTTTAGAGCTTGGTAATCCTCGCAGTATTGGAAATACGGGTGAATTAGCTGAGGCTATTTCTGCAGAAGGGTTTGCTGAACATATAGAGGCGGTTTTAAAACGTAAGCCTCTACTGATTAAAGGCGGAGACCATCCTATTAAAAAGATTGGTTGGTGTACGGGTGGTGCCCAAGGTTATATCGAGAAGGCGATAGAACAGGGCTTGGATGCTTTTATTTCTGGTGAAGTCTCAGAACCAACCTTCCACAGCGCGATAGAGAATGGTATTCACTACTTTGCAGCAGGCCATCATGCAACGGAGCGTTATGGTGCTAAGGCATTAGGAGAGGAACTGGCGCTGAAACTTGGGCTTCAGCACCAGTTTATCGATATAGACAATCCGGTTTAAGCTTTCGCTTTAGGCTCTGCTGTTTCTGCGTCTACATTACTAGGCGCATCAGCAGGAGCCTGCTCTTCCTCTTTAGTTTCCTGTTCTTCTTTCAAACCAAAGGTTTCAGATAGCGTACCTTCATCTTCAGGAGACTTAGGTGCGTAATCTCTAGGTGGTTCTGAAGAGCTTTCTGCTTGTTCTGTTTCGGTAGCTGGTTTTTCTTCAGCTGAAGATCCTTCTGCTTCGCTTTCTAGTTTCGGAGTCAATGAGGGTTCAAGGGCTAGATCAACGCTGCCTGGCTGACATAAGCCTTGTGCGCCAGTAGCAAGATGTTCGTGAACATCTTTGTAGCTGTTAGTCAGGTTGTTAACTAGCGCTGCGGTTTTTTCAAAGTGTTCAGTCACTTCGCTCTTGTAGCTGTCTAGTTCTTTTTGGGTGCTTTCTAGTTTTTCTGCTAGTTCTGCTTGGCGTTGTGCGCCTCCGTCAGAACGTCCCATCAAAAAACCAATTACGGCGCCAACAACAAGGGCTGCAATACTAATAAGCCAAACGTTTTCCACAAAAACTCCTTATAAACTTGGCATTTTAAGATGAATTAGGTGCTGACAAAGAGAGCCTGAATCAATTGAATAAGGTACCGCATCAAGGGATCTTTGCGAGCTTTGTGCAAGGATAAATCAATTATCTATCCCTGCCTATTATAAATAATTTTCGGCTTTATCCACGGATAAATGAACTATAGATTGGTCGAACTTAACTGGCTATCGCTTAAAAGAGTTTTGCTCTGTAACTTCTTGATGGGAGGACTGGGCCTCGCAATGTAATTGGTCAAGATACTCAATCTGTTCCTTGATAATAGCTTTAGCTAAATTGATATCTTGATCTTCAATCGCACCCAGTAGTCTACGATGCTGCCCTAAGATAATTTCTCTTTCACGGAAACGGTATGCAATCATGTTCGCAACCGGTTGTAGAGCTTCGATCAATGAATACATCACAAAACTCAGCATACGGTTACCACTTGCATCGGCTATGGCGCGATGAAAGCGAACATCAGCGGCACAGAAATCTTCAGGGCTGATATTGGTATTGGATTGATAATTTAATTCAGCTCGCAGTTTTTCTAGATCTTGTTCGGACCTATTAGCGCAGGCTTGTTGGCAACATAAGCTTTCTAACTCTAATCGAGTGCTGCTCACTTCAGTTAAAGATATCTGATTCATGCTGACAAAAAGTGTTGCAGCTGTGGTCATCTGGTCGCTAAGCTCTTCAGCACCTAAGTGGTTTACGAAAGTGCCGCCAGCAGGTCCTCTGCGTGAACGAATTAAGTTTTTAGCTGCTAAGCGCTTGAGCGCTTCTCGAATCGTAGGACGTGATACGTGAAAGCGTTCAGCTAGCTCACCTTCAGTAGGTAGGCGGTCATCTGCTTTTAGAGAGCCATCTAAAATCGCTTCCTGTAATTGATCAGCGACTTGTTTAGACAGGCTGGACTTATTGATAGGGGCTACTTCTAGGCTCACGTATTACTCCATAGGATTGCTAATACTACGAATAAGCTATTCTACATAAACTGAAACAATAACATCATAGCTTGTATCATTTAAAAATCTATTTTATATTTGTATGACAAATAGATAAATAAGTTGGGAGATCGGCATGTTCAAAGCGCTCGTGTTAAATCAAAACGACGGTAAGACTGTAGCGGAAGTGACAGAATTGAGTCTGGATCAATTACCAGAGCAGAATGTTTTGGTTAAAGTCGATTACTCCTCGTTAAACTACAAAGATGGTTTAGCCATTACAGGCAAGGGCAAAATTATTCGGAACTTCCCGATGGTTCCGGGCATAGATTTAGTCGGCACAGTAGAAGAGAGTGCTGATGATCGTTATGAAAAAGGCGATAAAGTTGTGCTGACAGGTTGGGGTGTAGGTGAAAACCATTGGGGTGGTTTTGCTGAGTATGCACGTTTAAACGCAGATTGGTTAGTGCCTCTGCCAGAAGGTATGGATCCTGTTCGCACTATGCAGATTGGTACAGCAGGTTTAACTGCCATGCTCTGTGTCATGGCGCTTGAAGAGGGTGGTGTAACTCCTGATAAGGGGCCTATCATTGTTAGTGGTGCCGCTGGTGGTGTAGGTAGTGTTGCAGTAGCAATATTGGCTGGGCTAGGTTATCAAGTGACAGCTATTACGGGTCGCCCTGAAACTGAGAGCTATCTGAAAGGCTTAGGTGCTTCAGAAATTGTTAGTCGAGAGCAGATGGCAGAGCCAGCAAGGCCTCTAGAGAAACAGCGCTGGGCCGGTGCGGTTGATACTGTGGGTGATAATATCTTAGGTCGCATTTTATCAGAAACAGATTATGGCGGTGTCGTGACTGCATGTGGTCTAGCTGCAAGCTTCAAGCTGCCAACAACAGTTATGCCTTTTATTCTCCGTAATGTTCGCTTGCAAGGTGTTGATTCGGTGATGTGTCCTTATGAGCGTCGTCAAGAAGCTTGGAAAAGACTACAAGCTCAATTACCAGATAATGCTGTGGGCGATATTGCTCAAATTATCGCGCTAAATGAGCTGCCTGATTATGCTGAACGTATAACTAATGGTCAGGTTAAAGGCCGAGTGGTTGTAGATCTTAATAGCTAAGCAATCGATAGTTTGGTTAAAAAAAATACGGCTCTATGTTAGAGCCGTATTTTTTTATTAGGAGCTGAATAAATCGAAGGCTGGACTATCCATATAAGCCATCCACGCGAGGTTTTATCAGGATTGGGGTGTAAATAATCAGGAAAAGCACCCAAGCGAGCATCCATAGCGTGCCTGATAAGTGCAGCGTTGTGAGGTAAGAAAGAGGTAATAGCCCTATGCTCAGTCGCACTGCTGCGGCTAATAGCATCAATATAAAGGCAGTAATGATGAGTGGTCCGACTTTAAGAGGTCGACCTGTATGTCCTAAAGAAACACGCGCCATCATCCCCAGTGTTAATCCCCCAATACTGCCTGCAGCAAATGCATGGTAAGCAATCGACGTGCTAATTAGATCCAGTAAGCTTAGGCTGTACAGAATAAAACCCAGTGCTACGAAGAAATAGCCGAACTGTAGAATCCAGACCAAGGGTACCGCAAAAATTCGTTTATCGAACCAACCAGCTACTCGAATTAGGTTAGCTATCCCCAACAGCAAGCTTATAGCAATCATAAGGGGTTCAATCCCTGTTAGGCTTAAAACAACCCACACGGCAGTCAGAGGAATAATCGTTTTTTCCAGCCAAGCATGTTTTGTTACTTTGACGCCTTCAACTCCGCGCTCGGTAAAAAATGGAATAACTCGCCCGCCTAAGATGCTAATTACCATGATGACTAAAAATAGGCCGAGTTGTATTCCTTTCGCTGCTGTTGTCTCAGTGTAGCCAAGTAGTTGCAGGTGCATGAGTAGATTGGCAATGAAGAAGCCAAGCAGGAGCGGCACAAACATCAAATTACGATAGTTTTTAGACTTAATAACTGGCCAAGCCACGCAAGCGGCCACCATAGGCGCGAAGGCTAAATCAGTGACAGCTACTAACCAAGGTTCGATCGCTGGGAATAAAGGCATTAAGCGCGCACTAAACCAGAGTAAAAAAAGTGCTGCGAGAGGCCAGCTATAAAGTGTTTGTACGTTAGTCCATGTCTTTACAGCGGTCATTAAAAAACCGGCGATGATTGCTAAAGAGAATCCAAATAGCATTTCGTGGGCATGCCAGAATACACCATAGTTATAGTGGTGAGGCTCAATGCCGCCACTATAGATAACCAGCCACGCAGCCATTAAAAGTATGGCTGAGAGTGCTCCGCCTAAGAAAAATGGGCGAAATGCCAAATTAAAGAGTGAAAAGGGTGAAGGGGTGCGTCTTTCTTGTAGTTGAATCATGGGATCTCTCCGCCGCTAATATCAGCAGTGTTATAATCTACACTAAGAACTATTAAATGTGTATTAAAAATACATCTTAAAGAAGTGTTAACGTTCATTTTATTGATCTGACAACGAGTTTTTGACGAGGGATATCAGTGCGACAGTTAATTTTAGGTGGTGCCAGATCGGGTAAAAGTCAGGTGGCGCAAGAAAGAGCTACCGCCACGGGCCAGCCTGTTGTGTATATTGCTACCGCTCAAGCACAAGACTCGGAAATGGAGCAGCGTATTGAACTACATCGTCAGAATCGACCGAGCGAGTGGGAGATACAAGAGATCCCTTTCGACTTGCCAGATGCGCTTAATAGTTTGAGTGGTAAAGGAAAAACCGTCTTAGTCGATTGCCTTACCCTTTGGTTAACCAATCTGTTATTACAAGGCTTGGAACCCATGCAGCAAGGTATGAAGACGCTTACTGCAGCTGTAAATGACTTTGACGGAGATCTAATATTGGTTTCGAATGAGGTCGGTTGGGGAATTGTCCCTATGGGCGAATTGAGTCGTCAATTTCAAGATAATACTGGTAGATTACATCAAGATTTGGCAGCAGTGGTGGAAGTGGTGACGTTAACAGTGGCGGGTATTCCTATGGCTGTCAAAGGAGATAATAAGTGAACTTGCAGGAATGGTCGCAACTGAAAGCTAAACCTTTAAACGTTGAAACAGAACAAGCCGCTTTATCTCATCAAGGAAATCTAACTAAACCTCCTGGCTCTTTAGGTGTGTTGGAAAAAATTGCAGTGCAACTGGCTGCAATGCAAGCACAGTCATTACCTTCGGCAGATCGTGTAAGCATCTCTATTTTTGCTGCAGATCATGGAGTGGCTGCCCAGAATGTATCTGCGTTCCCACAAGAAGTCACATCGCAAATGATTCTAAATTTTGCAGAAGGCGGCGCGGCAATCGCCGTTTTGGCTAAGCAACTGAAAGCACAATTTGAAGTGATTAATTTAGGGACGGTGGTGCCTGTTGAACATCGTAATGTGCTTGATCGAGTAATCGCTTCGCAAAGTGCTGATATTTCGAAGAGACAAGCGATGAGTGATGCGCAGCTAGTTAATGCATTAAATGTAGGTGAGGAAGCGGTCTTAAGAGCAAAGAGGGCTGGGGCCCAGCTCTTTATTGCTGGTGAAATGGGGATTGGGAATACAACAGTGGCTGCCACAGTATTAGCGGCTGTGATGGACTTAACTGCTCAAGAGGTGGTTGGAGCAGGTACTGGTGTATCGGGTGATGCGCTCGAACATAAAACGGCTGTGATTGATCAGGCACTAAAGCTTCATCAGTGCACAGCTGATAAACCTTTTGAGCTGCTAAGATCCTTAGCGGGTTTTGAAATTGTTGCGATGGTTGGTGCTTACCTGACGGCAGCGAGGGAGGGTATTACTGTTGTTGTTGATGGCTTTATTAGCACTGCTGCTGCATACATGGCCAGTATGATTTGCCCTCAAGCTAAAGACTGGATGATCTTTGGACATCAATCAGCGGAAAAGTTTCATCATAAAGTACTTGTTGCCATGTCTGCTGAGCCTTTGTTAGCGTTGGATATGCGCCTTGGCGAAGGCAGCGGAGCTGCAACAGCGGTAAGTGTTATTCAAACGGCTTGCTTGCTTCATAAACAGATGGCGACCTTCTCTAGCGCCGGTGTAAGTGAAAAGTCGGACTGAAGCCATAATAAGGATTTTTTTTGAAAACTCTATTTGTAGATCTGTTCCGGCATGGTGAACCCGAACTTAAAGGTGTCTATTTAGGGCGAACGGATAGCCCTCTGTCTGCAAAAGGCCAGTCTACCTGCGAAGCTGTTTTAGCTAATGGTGAATGGGACTTAGTTGTTAGCTCGCCATTACAGAGGGCATTAAAGAGTGCCTGTTGGTTAGCTAATACTCGGCAGATTGAACTGCAAATCTGGGATGAATTACAAGAGTTGGATTTTGGGGACTGGGATGGTGTGGGTTTTGAGCAGGTCTACAACGAAGACCCTGTAGCGGCAGATAATTTTTGGCAAGCACCGCAGGATTTTCCGGCACCAAAGGGCGAAACTATTCAGCAATTTAAGCAACGAATAGCTATGGTTAAAGAGCAGTTGCTGCAACTATCAGAAAAAAAGGTGTTAGTTGTTACTCATGGTGGCGTTATTCGTGGCCTTATTGGGGACTTACTTGGTATGGAAGCCGATCAATGGAGTAAAATAGCGATAGATTATGCTCATTTTTCTAAACTGAGGTTTGATTATGATACAAAACAGTGTTGGCCTCAGCTACTAAGTAGTAATATTCGCTCTCCTTTTTGATCAGTTGCATAGGGATATTAATGAAATACACCGAGACACTTAAAAATATTCATCGAAGCCTTGATCGTTTAGGCGATCTGCCGGTGTTTAGTGCTACGGTCAATCGTATACAGCAGATTAGCGCGTCAGAAGAAAGCGATGCTATGGCTTTGGCTATGGCTATCATGAAAGATACGGGCTTATCAGCCAAACTGATCAAATTGGCTAATTCACCTACGTATAAAAGAGGTCAAGGTGATATTACGGTTGTATCCCGAGCGGTGGTCTTACTCGGGTTTAATCAGATTAAAAATATCAGTTTAACTCTTAAATTAATTGAAAGTTTTCATGACGAAAATCCCGATTTAGATGTGCCAGGGATGATGATGCGACAGTTCTTGAGTGCCAACATGGCTAAGGAACTTGCATTGAAAAGCCGGAAATCAGTCGATCCAGAAGAGGCTTATATGGCTTCTTTGTTATTTGGATTGGGCGAGATCATGGTTGCTTGTACCTTGCCAGAGCAGTATCGGAAAATGCTCAGGTTAAAGGAACGAGGTGAGAAAAAATGGCCGCGAATTCAGGCTGAAGTGTTAGGTATGAGCTTTAGTGAGTTGGGTAGGGAGCTGGCTGCTGGTTGGGGTTACCCAAAACAGATCTTAAATACAATGTCCCCTTTGGATTTAGGGAATATTGATGAGCGAAGCGATATGCTATCTGCCTTACCTACGCTCAGTCATGGTTTAGTACAGCAGCTATATGGGCAGGATCAAAATAACGAACAGCCTTACGATAAGGTTGTGGATGCCGTTTCCCTTGCTGGAGATATCCCTTTTGATGAAGTTGGTGAAATTACGCTACAGTGTTTCCAACGGGTTGCTAAAGTCAGCCGTAACTACGGTTTGAAGGCTCGTTCGCTAATTCCTGATTACTCAGAAAGTGGAAATGTTGCTAAGGATGATATGGTGCGCCAGCTTGCTTTCTTGGCCCACAATGAAGTGGAGTTAGAGGAGGTTGAGCAAACTGAAAGCGTATCAGAGCAGTCTACAGAAGTTGTTGCCGAGTCAAAACGTAACTCAAAACAGCTGAGTTATCTCAATCGATTGACCGAGTTAATCGCAGCGGATGGTAAGATTCACGAAGTCTTTAAATTAGTTGTAGAAGCGATCGGCGAATGCGGTCAGTTTGATCGCAGCATGCTTTGTCTGCTTAGCAAATCCAATACGCATCTATCGGTAAAAATTATTGAAGGGAAAGAGCTTGATCCTTTGCAAACTTATTTTGAACGGGACAAGTCGGGTAAAGCGGACGATCTATTCTTTAAGGTCTTGGCTAAGCAAGTTACTTTGTTGGTAAATGATCTAGATGAAGATGGGTGGAATAAGCGCTTGCCGCCAAACTTTGTAAAGCAGGTAGGATGTCAGGGGTTCGTCTTGATACCACTTACTATGGGGAAAAGGGTAATTGGTATGCTGTATGCGGATCGCTTAAAAGGGCGTGGACCAGTGTCCGAAGAGGACTTTAATACTTTTAACCAGTTTTCTACACAAACGCGCCTAGCTTTAATGTACGCTGACAGTAAAGCTAGACAAACGGCATGACTATTCAGTCATGCCTTTTACAAATGATTTAGTGTCTTCCCAAGCTTCTTTGCTGATCTCAACACCATCATCGATAACGTCTTTGCTCACTTCAACGCCATCTTCGATTACCTCACCACCTTTCTCTACAACGGTCTTAGCACCAGATTCGGTTGAGCACATCGCGCGTTGAGCTACACATTTTGATTTACAGCCTAGTTCAGCAGCATCGTCGGTAAAGTGTTTTACTGAACATTTAGCTTCACATATGGTTTGATCTGTTGAACAGTCAGCAAAAACTGCAGGTGTTAGTAGCATTAACGCAGAAAAAAATAGCGCTCTCATATTTATCACTCCCATTAGGTGAGTTGTATTATCTATTTTCTCTGGGGTGCCAGAGAATCTCTTCACCGCCCTGCCTTAGCACTATTATTCTGCTTGCCACAAAAAATAGATCGGACAGCCTATTTAGATAAATACCAGAGTTAGGATTTACCTGAGCTGACTCATCTTGGAGTAGTGCTATGATTCGCCTTTCGGCGCGTCGACAGATACTACGCGCCAAATGGGTATAACTGGCTGAAAGTGTTCCACCGGGGAGAATAAACTCTTTTAACGGCGGAATCTCTGAATTCAGAAGATCCAGTTGTTCCTCTATATATTCTATCTCTGTCGGGGTAATAACGACATAGTTAGGATCGGCGATTGCCAGTTCGCCACCTAAATCAAAAAGTTGGTGTTGTACGGTTTGAAACAGTTTTGTAATTGGATCATCGGCTGACAAACTCGCAATCACTATACCGATAGCACTATTAAGCTCATCAATCGTACCGATTACCTCGATTCTGAGATCGGTTTTAGATACGCGTTCTCCATTAGCCAGTCCGGTTTGGCCTTGATCACCAGAGCGAGTATAAATTTTACTAAGCCTGTTACTCATTACTGCTCCTATAGATAGAAACTACTAGATTAGGTATCACTATGAGGATGTAGTTCCCTAATTTTTCCAAGGTAGTACTTGTTAATATCGACCGTAATATCAAGTTTGTCTGCTTGCTCACATAGATAGCCGGTGATCTGATTAATCTCTGTTATACGGCCATGTTTCACATCTTGGTTCATCGAGGAAAAATTATTTGCGGTTAATTCTGCTACCTGACAAGCATGGTCAATTAAAGGGCCATCAAACAGCTCTAGATTGAGTGCGTTTGCGACCTTTTCTACCTCATTGCAGATTAATACCATCTCATTTAGATAGTTAGGGTTGCTAACTAACTCGCCATTTTTACAGTCGAAGATCGCGGTTAAAGGGTTTATAGCGCAGTTAATCGCTAGCTTGCGCCACAAGGTTGTAGCTATTTCTGGGTCAGGTTGTAAATCTAAGAAACCGCAATTTAATTGTTCTAACCAATCGAGCGCTTTATCGGGCGACCCGATACGAGTAACCCCTTTGCCTGCGTGTACGACAGAGAATTCAGATTCTAACCATGCACCATCTGTTGTTGATGCCCATGCAACTTCAGCGTTGGGTAATTGATCTGTTATCCATTGCTGGCTGCCCATACCGTTTTGCAGCACAACAACATGCGCATTATCTGCAAGTCGATGTTTGATCGAGTTGAAAGCGGCTTGAGTATCAGTGGATTTGGTCGTGATAAACAGTTTTTGGATTAACGACGAATCATTGGGTAGTTCAGCTTCGCAACAATGCATTTGATCAGCTAATTGAATGCCGCGGTTTGCTTCAAATCGTGAAAGCTTAGCTGAATTTCGCAAAATAAGAGTGACGGGGTAACCTACAGAAATGAGATTGTAGGCCCATAAATTACCAATTGAGCCAGCTCCAAGTATGTACCATCTCTCTTTCATACTTAATTCTCTTAATCTTCAGTATTGTGGATCCTATTATCGCTCTATTGTGACGTGAAATGGAGATAAAGGTCAGCTAGAATCGGCAAAAAAATAGGGAGAAGCCTCATGCCATCATTCGATATTGTGTCTGAACTAGACCTGCACGAAGTTACCAACGCTGTTGACCAGTCTAATCGTGAACTGCAGATGCGTTACGATTTTAAAGGTGTTGATGCGCGGTTTGAGCAAACTGAATCCACAGTTACGTTGCAGGCGGAAGTTGATTTTCAGCTTCAGCAGATGATGGACGTGCTTAAAACCAAAATGACGGGTCGTAAAATTGATATTCGTTGCTTAGAGATTAAAGATCCAGAAAAAGCTAACATGCGAGCACGTCAGGAAGTGATTCTTAAGCAAGGCTTAGATCAGCCATTGGCTAAGAAGATTGTTAAATTGATAAAAGACGCCAAGCTAAAAGTGCAAGCGCAGGTGCAGGGTGAGCAGGTGCGAGTAACAGGTAAGAAGCGAGATGACCTGCAAAGTGTAATGGCAATGCTGCGTGAAGCAGACCTGGAATTACCACTGCAGTTTAATAACTTCCGCGACTAAACCTACCTGTTACTGCCTCAACAAAGTCAGGTGATTTAGGTTTCACCTGACTAATCTTGTTCTAAGCAATCCAGAAGAAAGATCTCTTTTACTAAATCCTGCGAAGGTGTTGCTTCAAAGTCGTCTACGCAGATAGCCCCGCTTTGTAATTTGCTGGTTAGCGTATCGCCTTGCCAATTCACTACTGAAATCCCCGTAGAGCGGTGAATAACTCTCAGGTAAGGGTTGTTACGTTCAAACCAAGCATCAATCATATAAGTCATCGGTATATCCCTCCTTGTTAAGTGCTAAGGAGAGTAACCTAGATTTACATGAATGTAAATGATAATTATTCTTGTTTATTTTTTGGGGCTGATCCAGATCAAGATCAATACGGGTAAGCCGATGATCGCAACTGCTGTGAAGAACCAAGGGTAGCCAAAGCTATCGACAAAGCCTCCAGAGAAGCCGCCAAGAAATTTAGGGAATAGCAACATCATCGAACTGAAAAGAGCATATTGTGTTGCTGAGTATTGAATATTTGTCAGGCTAGATAGGTAGGCGACAAAGGCCGCGGTAGCGATACCGCCACTCAAGTTATCCAGAGAGATAACGATTGTAAGTGCTGTGGTGTCATTACCGAGGGTTGCTAGCCAAGCAAATAGAAGATTGGTGAGGGAAACTAACAGCGCGCCTAAGAACAGGATCTTTCTCATGCCAAAGCGATTCACCAGAATACCGCCTAGTCCTGCGCCGACGATGGTCATAACTACGCCATAAATTTTGATGATTTGCGCTATCTCTTCCTTAGTAAAGCCCATATCGACATAGAAAACATTAGCGATAATCCCAAGAATAACGTCAGAAATTCGGTAAGTACCGATTAACGCAAGAATGATAAGGGCCTGCATACCGTAACGACGTACAAAGTCGATAAAGGGGCAAGCAATAGCTATATAAGTCCAGCCTAAAAAGCGTGATATAAAATCGGGAAGGTGGGCATTACGTTGAGTAAATTCAATAATTTTTTGTTGTTGCTCAAGCGTTTCAGTGTCCATCTCAACAGAAGCTGGCTCTTTTACTAAAAATGTAGTCATCATTCCCACAGACATTAAAGCCGCCATGATTAAGTAGGCATACTTCCAAGAATTGATGTCATAGCTTTCAGGTGAAATTGAGGTCCACGCTGCGATAGCAAGTGCACCGGCACCCGCCACAATCATCGCTATGCGGTAGCCAGCCATATAAGTTGCAGCCATGGCGGCTTGTAAGCGTTCGCCAGCTGATTCGATACGGTAGGCATCAATCACAATATCTTGGGTCGCGGAACTGAAAGCGACGACTAGTGCTAACAACGCCATGTATTGAAGGTTTTCATGGGGATTGGAGAAGGCAAGCCCTGTTAAACCGATGATGAGCATGATCTGCGAAAGCAATAACCAGCTTCTGCGCCTACCAAGCCAAGTCGAAAGTAAAGGGAGGCTAAAGCGATCAACTAATGGAGCCCAAAGCCATTTGAAACCATAGGCTAGACCAACCCAGGAGAAATAGGTGATTAAACTCCGTTCAACGCCTGCTTCACGAAGCCAGAAGGATAAAGTGCCAAAGACGAGCAAAATAGGAAGACCAGAAGAGAAACCAAAAAACAGAAGTGTGATTGCTCTAGGATGAAGATAGATTTTAGCTGTATCGAGCCAAGATTCAGTTTTGGAATCAACTGATGACATATATGACGCCTTCCGTGTAGTAGGCGTTTATTGTCGCTTTCGAATAGATCTATAGCAACTAAAAAGGCCCAGTAAAAACTGGGCTTAAAGTTTTTAGCATTAACTTGTCTGAAGGGGGGGGGACAAGCTGTGGCTTGAACTTTTAGAACTTTATGCGCATACCAGCAAGTAGGTCTAGGTCGTAGTCCGTACCTGCGTCGTCGTCACGGTGTGTAACTTCAGCGAATACAGAAACGTTTTTCTGTGTCGGGAATTTGTAAGTTACGTTGCCGTAGAAAGCTTCTTCGTCTTTGTTAGCAGCATCGTAATCGTGCTCCATGTAACCAACAGAAACTTTAGTTGTTTTAGCTGCTTTGAAAGTAGCTACAAGGTTTGTCATAGCAACATCGTCGTTGCTTGTGCCTTGGTCAGAAACACCGTAGTCCATACCGAACTTAACGAAACCGGCATCAAGTTCAGCACTTACGCCCCAAATATCAATAGAGTTTGAAGTTGGAGTTTCTTTAAGTGTTTGGAATGCCGCACCTAGAGTTACTGCATCAAAGCCAGCTTCAACGAAAATTTCAGTAGATTCGTTGTTAGAGCTATCTTCACCGTCAGCTTCTAGTTCATGAGAAATTGCTACGCGAGCAACATCGAAATCAGCGTCAAAGCGGATTACGTCATCGCCTTTGTAAGAACCGAATTCGTGGAAAACGTCCTTGCCAAGAGATTCTTCGATGGCTTTTTCAACACCAAAGTCATCGGCAGCGTTGTCCATCTTACCTACTTGAACGGACATGTTATGCGCTTTCATACCTAGGTAAGCTTCTTCTAGGTCATCGCCATCTTGTTTGTCTTCAGCTGCATCTTTAAAGCCAAAATCTAGCTGACCGTATGCCGTCAGGCCGTTTCCTAAGTCGTAAGCGATCGAGTTTTTGATCTCTAGATCGTCAAATTCTACTTCAGCATCTTTAGATTTACTTGCGTTGTCACGAAGTTGAACCTGCCAGTCACCTTTAATTTTGAAAGTAAGGCCTTTGTCGTCGTAAATAGTTGCAGCCGTTGCCGAATTAGCAGCAAGCGCAGCAATAGCAGAAGCCAGAATCAGCTTTTTCATGTCTTCTCTCCAAGGAGTTTTAATATAAGGTTTTTAAATTTTAATTTGTGAAATCTTATTTGTTTTTAATAAGCTCTTTAAAAGATTTTCTAGTATTTAGATCGGCTTGGTTGTACCAATAAATAAGCATTTCCATTGCCATGTTTTCTTTTTTGATAACACTATTTTTTGTTTGTTTATTATTGGTGTTATTTGGGAAAGTTATTTGGATTTTAGGTAGTGAAGCAGTAGCGTTACTTTGATTGAATTTTTTCAATTCTTCTTCAAAATCTCGGCTTAACTGAAAGCCACCTTTCTCAATAATGTTTACTTTGTAAGGAATGCTATTGCCTGCGCTATTTGTTAAGATCCAGTTTTTGTTTTTTTCGAATTTATCTAGATCTTTAATGCGATCAATCGTAGGCGCTGCAAGGGATATTTGGCTGTCACTGCTTTCGAAAAGTAGAACGAAAGCTTTGCTTTGCTCTATTTCAAAATCACCACCTTTTTTACTTCAGCTGTATAATTTACAAGGATCTGATTTGAGCCATTAGGTAGCTTGTAATTGTTGCTGCCGTTAAATAGTTTCTCTGAATTAACTTCTGAACCATTAACTGCAATTAAGTTTACGCCTTCTTCTAATAATAAAGTGTTGTCTGCATAAGTATAATTGGAAGCAATTAAAGAAATTGCAGTTAATGTGGGTAATAAAATTTTATCTATGGATTTCAAAGTTATTGCCTTGCAAAATTTAATTCGTTGTTGCGGCGCAATAGTAGGTGAGTTTTATTTCAGAATTGTTTCTTTTTTGTTGTGTTGGGATTTATTTTCTTTAAGTTTTTATTGCGTAGATATTTCTGTTATGAAACGCATTTTTTATGTGTGGTTTATTTTTGATCGATTGTTTTGTTTTCGTTCTAAAATTAACCTTTTTGTTTTATAAGTTTTGTCTAACGATCTAATAACTCTATTTTTAGCAATAGCTTCATTTAATGTTAATTGATATGTCATTAAGTAGGGCTAGCTTTGATTTCTGGTGCCCAAGCATAGGGCTATACAAAAAGATGCACTTTGATTTTTTAGTGGAATCTCTATGAGCTATAACAATTCACATGATCTTTGCAGTAATTTAAATCAGGAACAGGATTCAGAGTTTACTCAGCTAGCAGATAAAGCGGTTAGCCGTCGTGGCTTTTTGACTGGGGCAGGCGCGCTTGGTTTAGGTGCTTTTATCGGTATGTCGCCTATTGCAAACTCTGTACAGGCTGCAATACAAACTGAAGTTAAGAGTACGCTTATCGGGTTTGAGCCTATTGCCAGTAGCACAGCAGATACAGTAGTTGTGCCAAAGGGCTATAAAGTGACAAATCTCATTTCCTGGGGGGATCCTATCTTTGATGGTGCACCAGAATTTGATCCAACAGGGCGAGCGCCGGCGTCTTCTCAGGCACTGCAGTTTGGTGATAATACCGATGGTATGTCATTGTTTCCTTTATCTAGCGATCGCGCAGTATTAGCTGTTAACAACGAATACACCAATACTGATCTTCTGTATGACCACAAAGGTGACATGATGACCGCCGATGATGTGCTGAAAGCACAAAATGCTCACGGCGTGTCTGTTTTTGAAATTCAACAAACCGCTCAGGGCTGGATCGTTGATCGTAGTGGTAAATTGAATCGTCGGATTACAGCAAATACCCCAATGCAGTTAACGGGGCCAGCGGCAGGGCATGATCTGCTTAAAACGGCTGCCGACCAAACAGGTCGTGAGGTATTGGGTACCTTTAATAACTGTGCCAATGGTGAAACGCCTTGGGGCACTTATCTAACCTGCGAAGAAAACTTCCATAAGTATTTTGGTACTGACGATGACGCCCATAGCATCCCGGCTGAACAAAAACGCTATGGTTTAAAAGCGGAAGATAAGCGTTATCAATGGAGTAAGTTTGATCAGCGTTTTGATCTGGCTAAAAACCCAAATGAGCCGAATCGCCATGGTTGGGTAGTAGAGATCGATCCAATGGATCCTGAGTCTAAGCCGCTGAAGCGTACAGCACTTGGTCGCTTTAAACATGAGAATGCAGCCCTCATGGTCGATAACTCCGGTCATGTTGTGGTCTATCTGGGAGATGATGAGCGTGGTGAGCATCTGTATAAATTTGTGTCAAAAGGTAAATATGATGCAAATGATCAGAGCAAAAATCGGGACCTTCTAGTTGATGGTACTTTATATGTGGCTAAGTTCAGTGCTGATCACGGCGAACTGAAAGGCAAAGGCGAATGGCTAGAGCTTACTTTCGGTAAGAATGGATTAACGCCAGAGAATGGGTTTAACAGTCAGGCCGAAGTGCTTATCCACACACGTTTAGCAGCAACACAAGTGGGTGGAACGACCATGGATCGACCTGAATGGGTTGCCGTGCATCCTAATAAATCGAGTGCTTGCTGTACACTGACGAATAATAAGCATCGTGGCAAGAAAGAGGGCCAGCCTGTTGGTGGGCCAAATCCACGAGCGGAGAATAAGTACGGACAGATCGTACGTTGGACACCAATGAATGGCGATCATACGGCTACTGAATTCAGTTGGGATCTGTTCCTGATCGCGGGCAATCCAAGCATCTATCAAGAAGGGCTGTTTGCGGGTAGTAGTAACATCACTACCGAAAATATGTTCAATAGCCCGGATGGATTAGGCTTCGACAAAGGTGGCCGACTGTGGATTATGACCGATGGTAAATACTCTAATGCCGATGATTTTGCGGGTATGGGTAACAATCAGATGTTGTGTGCAGATCCAGAAACGGGTGAAGTTCATCGTTTCTTAACGGGACCTGTTGCCTGTGAAGTGACGGGATTGACGTTCTCTCCTGATCAAAAGTCTATGTTTGTTGGGATTCAGCATCCAGGAGAGAAGGGTAAGCCTTCGCATTTCCCTGCTGGTGGTGACAGTAAGCCGCGTTCAACCATTGTAGTGATAACTCGCGACGATGGCGGAGTGATTGGGGCTTAAGAGCAGTACTCTAAAAGCAATTAACAGGCACAAAAAAACCGGCGAAAGCCGGTTTTTTTATGGAGCTTGGAAGATTAAACGCGTAGGCCGCCGTCAACTTCGAAGCAACGACCGCTAACGTAGTCATTCTCAAGAATGAACGTAACAGTCTTAGCAATTTCTTCTGGCTTACCAAGACGCTTAGCTGGGATACCTGCAGCAATTTTGTCCAGAGCTTCTGGCTTCATGCTCATAACCATCTCAGTGCCGATGTAACCTGGAGCGATGGAAGCCGCACGGATGCCGTAGCGAGCTAGCTCTTTAGACCAAGTAACAGCCATTGCTTCTACGCCAGCTTTTGTTGCTGTGTAGTTTGTCTGGCCCATGTTACCTGAACGAGAGATAGAAGAGATGTTTACGATGCAACCAGGAACGCCTAGGTCGATCATGTGAGCAGCAGCTTCACGAGCACATAGGAAAGTACCTGTTAGGTTAACATCCATAACCAGGTTCCACTGGTCCATAGACATCTTCTTAACAACTTTGCCAGTTTCGCGATCAACTTTCATGAATAGACCGTCGCGAGTGATACCAGCGTTGTTTACTAGGCCGTGTAGCGTGCCGAAATCAGCTACAACGTCATTGAATAGTTTTTCTACTTCATCTTCTTTAGCTACGTTGCAGATGTAAGCGCGTGCTTCGACGCCTTTTTCCATGCAAAGGCCAACAGTTGTATCTAGATCTTCCTGGCTTAGGTCAGCTAGAGCAAGTTTTGCACCCTGTTCAGCTAGTTCAAGTGCCATTGAACGACCAAGACCACGGCCACCACCAGTTACAACAATTACTTTATCTTTGAGTTCCATTTTAGGATTACCTTACTTCGGTTTGACTCTTTTTTGTGCGTTGCGTCATTGTGCAGAATTTAAACTTATCCCGCTTTTGCAAAAAAGTCTACTTGTTGCTCTGCTGATTAATATATCAATAAGTTTAATATACTCATGACCGGTATTTTTTTGTTATTTTGCGGGTGCTAACTGTATGTTTTTAAATGATAATTTCGCAGTGCAAAAAGTATAGGTACTTTGGTATTGGTTTTTTTTTAGACGATTTTTTAGCACTGAAAGTGTGAAAAATGGACTGAAAATGGTGGTTTAGGGTTGAAATTTTTTGGTCTGACCATAAAAAGAAATGGGTACGTTGAGTGAAAAATACCAGTTCTATGCAGGTTTGAATTTAGACAGGTAGGACCTGTTTAGAAGCTCTATAATGAGTCCTAATCTTATAGAGCGATTGATTATTTTTGAGGCAATAAATGAAGTTTCTTTTTCTGCTGTTCATCATTATCCCCATTATTGAAATCACAGTACTTATAAATGTAGGTGAAGCAATTGGGGCGTGGAACACAGTTGGTTTAGTACTGTTGTCTGCATTTATAGGCGTAAATATGTTGCGCTACCAAGGCTTATCTACATTGGCACGAGCGCAGCAGCGTGCCCAGAATGGTGAGATTCCAGGCCAAGAGATGGTAGAAGGTATCGTGCTTGCTGTCGGTGGTGCTCTTCTAGTTACACCAGGCTTTGTCACAGACGTGATAGGTTTTAGCTGTTTACTGCCATTTACGCGTAAAGCGTTTGCGAAAGCATTGTTTAGCCGCTTTAGTGTGATAGCCATGCAGCAGCAACATCAAAGTTCAGCGCAATTTTATGCGAATGACCCTTTCCAACATCAATCGCAGGCTCATCAAACTCATGAGCAACAAGACCGTAATATTCGTTCAAATGATGTGATTGACGGTGAGTTTGAGCGCAAGGATTAATTTCTAAGCAAAAAAGTTGTTGGGTAGTGTTGAATTCATTTTTTATGCCCCAACTTAGCATTTCAAAGGGGAAAGCAACTTTAGTTGGTTTGTCCCGATTCCAAACAAATATGTTTATTTTGGTCAGATAAAGATCAGGAGAAAGAACAGATGAAAATTCGTCCACTTCACGACCGTGTAGTTGTTCGTCGTAACGAAGAAGAAGCTACAACTGCAAGCGGCATCGTACTGCCGGGTTCTGCACAGGAAAAACCAAACCAAGGTAAAGTTATTGCTGTGGGTGAAGGTCGTCTTCTGGAAAATGGTGAGCGTCAAGCGCTGACTGTTCAGGTTGGGGATACAGTATTGTTTGGTGGCTACGCTAATACTGTGAAAGTTGACGGTGAAGAGCTACTAATTCTTAGCGAAGGCGAAATTTACGGTGTATTGGAAGACTAATCTTCCGGTTGAACTTTTCGCTTTACCTAATTGTTTAAAGAATTTGATTACAGGATTTTAGAAAATGGCTAAAGACGTACTATTTGGTAACGATGCTCGTCAACGCATGCTAGACGGCGTAAACATCCTAGCTGACGCAGTTAAAACTACTTTGGGCCCTAAAGGTCGTAACGTTGTTCTAGATAAGTCTTTCGGTGCTCCTACCGTAACTAAAGACGGTGTATCTGTTGCGAAAGAGATCGAGCTTGAAGACAAGTTCGAAAACATGGGCGCACAGATGGTTAAAGAAGTAGCGTCTCAAGCAAACGATGTTGCGGGTGACGGTACTACGACTGCGACTGTACTAGCTCAAGCAATCGTTAATGAAGGTCTTAAGTCTGTTGCTGCAGGCATGAACCCAATGGATCTTAAGCGCGGTATCGACAAAGCTGCAGCTGCAGTTGTGGCGCAGATTCAGGATATGGCTGTTCCATGTGCAGACAACAAAGCGATTGCACAGGTTGGTACTATCTCTGCTAACGCTGATGCACAGGTTGGTGAGATCATTGCTGAAGCGATGGGTAAAGTAGGTAAAGAAGGTGTTATCACTGTCGAAGAAGGTACTGCACTAGATAATGAATTGGATGTTGTTGAAGGCATGCAGTTCGATCGCGGTTACCTATCTCCTTACTTCATCAACAACCAAGACAATATGTCTGCTGAAGTTGAGCAGCCATTTATCCTGCTTGCTGACAAGAAAATCTCTAACATCCGTGAACTACTGCCTATCCTTGAGCACGTTGCTAAAGCATCTCGTCCTCTTCTAATCATCGCTGAAGATGTAGAAGGCGAAGCGCTAGCAACGCTTGTAGTTAACAACATGCGCGGTATCGTTAAAGTTGCTGCCGTTAAAGCGCCTGGTTTCGGTGATCGTCGTAAAGCGATGCTAGAAGATATCGCTATCCTAACTGGCGGTACTGTAATCTCTGAAGAAGTAGGCCTAACACTAGAAGAAGCGACTCTTGAACAATTAGGTCAAGCGAAGCGTGTTTCCATCACTAAAGAAAACACAACAATCGTTGATGGTATCGGCGCTGCTGACAATATCGAAGCACGCGTTAACCAGATCCGTGCCCAGATGGAAGAAACATCTTCTGACTACGACCGTGAAAAATTGCAAGAGCGTGTAGCTAAGCTTGCAGGCGGTGTTGCTGTAATCAAAGTAGGTGCAGCGACTGAAGTAGAAATGAAAGAGAAGAAAGCTCGTGTAGAAGACGCTCTTCATGCAACACGTGCTGCAGTAGAAGAAGGTGTAGTACCTGGTGGTGGTGTTGCGCTTATCCGTGCGATGGACAAAGTTAAAGATCTGAAAGGTGATAACCACGATCAGTCTGTTGGTATCGAACTAGCGTTCCGTGCCCTAGAAGCGCCTCTTCGTCAGATCGTAGGCAATGCGGGTGAAGAAGGTTCTGTAATCGTTTCTAATATTCGTGAGAAAGGTGAAGGTAACTTTGGTTATAACGCTGCTTCCGGTGAATACGGTGACATGATCGAAATGGGCATCCTAGATCCAGCTAAAGTTACTCGTTCTGCACTACAAGCAGCTGCATCTGTTGCAGGTCTTATGATCACAACTGAAGCAATGATTGCTGATAAGCCTGCTGAAGGCGGTGCTCCAGGCATGCCAGATATGGGTGGCATGGGCGGCATGGGCGGTATGGGCGGCATGATGTAATCATCCCCCTCGCTTATTTAAGCTTTAAAGAGCCCCGCATTTTTGCGGGGCTTTTTTTTTCCGCGTAAAATAGCGGGAATTTCAATTTAGTTAGTATATGGATAGCCATGAACCGCGACGACGATAATATTGAAGTACCGAACTTTGGGCCTGCCGATCCTGCTGGAGAAAACCGCTCAGTGTCTTCAGCTATGCGACCTCGATCTGGTGATGCGCCAGCCCCTGTGTCGGCGCCAGCCTCATCAGGAGGTGGCTTTGTTCAATCCTTAGTGATGGTTATCTTAGTGGTTGCAGTGTCTGTGCTTGGTTACTTTGGTTTTGAGATGTATCAGTCTCAACAGGCTACGTTTGAGAAAGCGCAAGCTCAGATTGTTCAATTAGAAACCTTATTGAAAGAAGCTGAGCAGGGTGCGGCTGAATCAGGCGAAGAGCTGCAAGGCAATGTGTCCTCGTTAGAGTCTGTTTTAAAGCAGAAAGACAAACAGTTAGATTCTGAAATTGCTAAGTTGTGGGATATTGCCCATAAAAAGAACAAGCCTCTGATTGAAAAGCAGGCAAAAGAGCTGACGGCATTGAAGAAAAAACTGCAGGCTCAACAAAAAGTAGTTAAGTCCCTAAAGTCTCAGGTTGCTAAGCAGAAAAAAGAGTTGGCGAGTGTTTCAGGTTTAAATAAAACAGTGAATGCAGAAGTCTCTAAACTGACTAAACTTACTTCGCGCGTTGAATCGGAAATGCGTACAACAAATGAGTTGGCGAAAGAGCAGATGGATGATCTATTAAAAACTCAACGAACGTTAACTGACCGTATTGCTAAGTTGGAAGGCAAAAGTAACGCTGATCTAGAGCGTAAGGTAAAAGTGAACGAGCAGGCTATCCGTGCCTTTGATGGTACGCGCCGTCAGTTAAACCAGGATCTTTTACAAGTTCGTCAGAAGTTAAACAATATGCAATTGCTGCTTGAACAAAGATAGAGCAGCATAAATGATAGTTAGATTCTGCTTTCTGTGTTTGCCATGTGGGCATCTTGAAGGCAGAATACACGATTCCTCCAAAATAGGGATATAGTAAGCCTCTATGAACATCCGTGCTTTTTTTGCACTGACGCTACCTGATTCTGTTGTACGTTGGTTGGCAGATCATGCCGATACATTATGCGAGTTTGACCGCAAAACAGAAGTCAATTGGGTGGATTCCGATCGCTATCACCTTACTCTGTGTTTCTTGGGTGATATCAACCTTAATCAGGTTGAAGAGTTGGAAAAGTGTGCCCGCGAACAATTGGCTGACTTTAGTTCATTTCAGGTTCACATCAACAAGGCTGAATACTATAAGGTTAACAAAAAGTTAGCTTTAGTTGCTGCTTTGCCGGATCTGCACGAGGAATTGCAGGTGCTACATGATCTAATGATCAATGTAGCAACTGAGGCAGGCCTTAGCTATGAGGAAGATGACTTTAAACCTCATGTAACCTTAGGGCGTTTGCCAGGAAAAAATACGTTTAAATCACCTAAAGAGTGGCCGTCGCTTGATATGTATAGCTTGGCTGATTCGGTGGTGCTGTTTCAAAGTAAACCGGGTGAAGATGGTTCTATCTACACGCCGCTATTTGAGATTCCTTTGAAAGATCTTGCTTGATAGGTCTTTTAACTTTTAATTCATATCTTATTAACTAGTCCCTTCATTACTATGCTAAATCCAGAACTATTGTCCCCTGCAGGGACTTTGAAAAATATGAAATATGCATTTGCTTACGGTGCAGATGCTGTTTATGCCGGTCAGCCTCGTTACAGCCTACGTGTGCGTAACAACGACTTTAATATGGATAATCTAGCAGAAGGGATCGATCTGGCTCACCAGTTAGGTAAGAAGTTCTTCCTTGCGAGTAACATCCTACCTCATAATAGTAAGTTAAAAACGTACATTGATGATCTACGTCCGGTCATCGCAATGGGTCCAGATGCATTGATTATGTCTGATCCAGGCTTGATCTATCTAGTAAAAGAGCATTTCCCAGATATACCGATTCACCTGTCTGTACAAGCGAATACAATGAACTGGGCCGCGGTTAAGTTCTGGCACTCTATGGGTGTTGAGCGTGTAATCTTATCTCGCGAGCTATCTCTTGATGAAGTAGAAGAGATCAAACAGCGTTGCCCAGAGATGGAGATTGAAGTCTTTGTTCACGGTGCGCTTTGTATCGCTTATTCAGGTCGTTGCCTGTTATCTGGTTACATTAATAAGCGTGATCCAAACCAAGGTACATGCACCAATAGTTGCCGCTGGAAATACGATGCTCACGAAGCGAAAGTCGATGAATCGGGTGACGTAGTACCCGTGGAACAGTTTGATCCAAAAGCGGAAGAAGTAAGCCCAGCATTGGGTGAAGGTAAGCCAACGGATCAGATCTTCCTGCTTCAGGAAGAAACTCGCCCAGGTGAGTACATGCCTGCTTTTGAAGATGAGCATGGTACTTACATTATGAACTCTAAAGATCTGCGTGCGATTCAGCACGTACACCGTCTAGCTGAAATTGGCGTAGATTCTTTGAAGATCGAAGGTCGTACTAAGTCACACTACTATGTGGCACGTACTGCGCAGACTTATCGTAAAGCGATCGATGATGCAGTCGCAGGTCGTCCATTTGATATGAGTTTGATGGATGAACTAGAAAACCTAGCAAGCCGTGGCTACACCGAAGGTTTCTACCGTCGTCACGTACATGATGAATATCAGAACTATGAAACCGGTAATTCTGTGGGCGTTCATCAGCAGTTTGTTGGTGAAGTGCTGGGTTATGCTGATGGCATGCTTGAGATTGATGTACGTAACCGCTTCCTGAAAGGCGATACCCTTGAGCTAATGACGCCTCAAGGTAATCACAAGTTCAAACTTGATGAGATGATCGATAAGAAAGGGAAGTCTGCTGATGTTGCGCCAGGCTCGGGCCATGTCATGAAGATTCCTATGAATCTGAATGCTGATCCTGAATACGCATTGCTGATGCGTGATCTACCGAACGCACCTGAGTACAGCAGTCAGAAGTAAATGCGATGATCGCCGAGAAGTACCTGTTTAGGCATGCGTTGAGGCCGTTTTCATTCAGCGTGGCTTTGATTGTTTGTCTAACAGGTATTTTGAGTGCCTATCGTGAAGGCTTTGGCGATCCTCTTCTCGCGAGCTTAATTCTTGTGGCGGGTTTGCTTCTGCAAGCCGGGGTTAATCTTATCAATGATTACGCCGACCTTTCTCAGACCAATCTTCAACTCTCATTAGCCTCACAACAGCAGATTCGATTTAATTTTAATCTGGGTTTAGGCTGTATTCTCTTTGCGGCTGTAATCGGTTGTTACCTCATTGCTGTATCTGGGATGTTGCTTTTGCTGTTCTCAGTTATCGGAATAATAGGCGCGCTTGGATATACGATGGAGCCGATAAACTATAAGCGTCGAGGCTTAGCGGTGTTTTTGGTGTTTTGGTTGATGGGTATTTTGATGGTCAGCGGTGCTTATTATGTGCTGGCCAAAGAGCTATCGCATTCGACTCTTTTGATCTCTATCCCTGTGTCTCTGTTTGTCTCGCTACTTCTGCTGAGTAACGAACTACGCGATTTTGAAGAGGATACAGCGGCGGGGATCAAAACGTTAACGGTGAAGATTGGCTATGCTCGAGCCTCTCTGTTGTATAAGGCTCTACTGATCTGTATTTATCTAGGCTGCTTGGCTTTGAGTATCAACGGCTCTATACCTTTTGCGCTGGTGGTATTGTTATCTATTCCCTTTGTGATCAAGCCATTAAAGCTATTGGCTTTAGATAAGGGGGCGCGCCAACCAATCACCAAAGCGACAGGGCGCTCCTTTTTAATCTTTGGCATCTGTTATTGTTCAGCGCTTCTTTTTTGAGATCAGATAAATACGCTCTCTCACCTCGTGTTTACATTAAGTAGTAAAAAAGATTATCTGAGTACTACCAATGCCCGACACCTTATTGCGGTACTTTTGGTGTATACTCCCTTTCCAGTAAAAACTCTCCTTTAAGAGAGAGTAAATGGGTATGAGTCAGGCGTGTTTGCACTAAGCATGGTTGAGTTTTAACTCCCTGATCCTTTATGACAAGAAGCTTTACTGGAGTCTCCGAATGAGCGTAATCCGCCAAGACGATTTCATCAGCAGCGTTGCTGATGCATTGCAGTTTATCTCTTACTACCATCCGCTTGATTTTGTTCAAGGCGTACACGAAGCCTACCTGAAAGAAGAAAACCCAGCGGCTAAAGACGCAATGGCGCAGATCCTTATTAACTCCCGTATGTGTGCTGAAGGCAAGCGACCTCTATGTCAGGACACAGGTATTGTTACTGTATTCCTGAAAGTAGGTATGAACGTAACTTGGGATGCTGAAATGAATGTAACTGACATGGTGAACGAAGGTGTTCGTCGTGCATACATGCATCCTGATAATGTTCTACGTGCATCTATTCTTGCTGACCCAGCAGGCAAGCGTCAGAACACTAAAGATAATACGCCAGCAGTAATTCACTACGAAATTGTTGATGGTGACGAAGTAGAAGTTCACGTTGCAGCGAAAGGCGGCGGCTCTGAAAACAAATCTAAGATGGTTATGCTTAACCCATCTGACAGCATCGTTGATTGGATCGTTAAAACCGTACCAACAATGGGTGCGGGCTGGTGCCCACCAGGCATGCTAGGTATAGGTATTGGTGGTACTGCTGAGAAAGCAGCAGTAATGGCGAAAGAATCCCTAATGGATCCAATCGACATTCACGAGCTACGTGAGCGTGGTCCACAGAACCGTGTTGAAGAGCTTCGTCTAGAAATCATGGATGCAGTTAACGATCTAGGTATAGGTGCTCAGGGTCTAGGTGGTTTGACCACTGTTCTTGATATCAAGATCAAGGATTACCCAACTCACGCAGCTTCACTGCCTGTTTGCATGATCCCTAACTGTGCAGCGACTCGTCACACTCACTTTACATTGAACGGTAGTGGCCCGGCGGTTCTAACGCCACCAAGCTTGGATGATTGGCCAGATGTTACATTCGAAGTGGGTTCCAACACTCGTCGTGTAAATCTTGATGAGATCACTCCTGAAGCAGTTAAAGAGTGGAAAGTCGGCGAAACGATTCTGTTGAACGGTAAAATGTTGACAGGTCGTGATGCAGCGCACAAGAAAATGGTAGAGATGCTAAATAATGGCGAAGAGCTACCAGTTGATCTTAAAGGTCGTTTCATCTACTACGTAGGCCCTGTTGATCCAGTACGTGATGAAGTTGTAGGTCCTGCTGGCCCAACAACGTCTACGCGTATGGATAAATTCACTCGTCAGGTTATCGAAAGCACAGGCCTTCTAGGCATGATTGGTAAGTCTGAGCGTGGTCCTGTTGCAATTGACGCAATTAAAGACAACGAAGCTGTTTACCTAATGGCTGTGGGTGGTGCTGCTTACCTAGTATCTAAAGCGATCACTAACGCTGAAGTTCTTGCATTCCCAGAAATGGGCATGGAAGCGATCTACGAGTTTGAAGTTAAGGATATGCCTGTAACTGTTGCTGTAGATACGTCTGGTGAGTCTGTTCACACTACAGGTCCAGCTAAGTGGAAAGAGATTATTGCTAAACAAGCTTAATCAGCATTTAGCATAGTGATAAAAACGCAGCTTCGGCTGCGTTTTTTTTGTGCCTGAAATACCGGGAATAAACTATTTTTACTAAATAAGCTACCACTACATTAAGTTTTTTTGATCTAAGTTCGTATGTTCTAACTGTTTTATAAATATGCGAAGAAAAAACTGAGCAAGATCAATTTTTGTGCGCTGCAGCAGGAGTAGAGTGTTTATAAAAGAAGTATTCATTTAGGGGAAAATGAATTATGAAAACTAAAATGATTTCTGCACTTGCTGTGAGCCTTTCTGTATCTCTATCTTCTGTTGCTATCGCTGATGACGAGGCGATGATGCAGGCTGCAGGAAAAGAGATCTTTAATAAGTGTACTGCTTGTCATTCATTGGATAGCAGCAAAAACGCTTTCGGTCCTAGCCTAATTGGCGTTTTTGGTCGTAAAGCAGGAGCACTTCCGCGTTTCGCATATTCTGATGCACTAAAAAATTCTGAGCTTACTTGGGACGAAGAAAACCTTCGCAAGTGGGTAGCAGGTAATGATGATTTCGTACCAGGTACTCGTATGCGTCATGTTGAGATTACTGATAAAGCTGAACAGGACTACCTGATCGCTTATCTTAAAACACTTTAACTAGCTGTTTTAAGTGCATCGCTTGATGTACTAGAGAATGCCGCAAGCCACCACTCCTTGCGGCATTTTTTATGGTGAAGGTGTTGTCACTAAGAAGCTTCAAGTGCCTTTTTTTGCTCAGCTAGATAGCGAGGCATAGGGCCTGCATCTTCGTAAATCTCTTCACCATCTTCAATTCTTATTACCTTGCTTCCTTGGATATAAGGCATCTTTGCTTCCAGCTCATTTAATGCCTCGTGGATTAAGGTGGCGACGACATCGTCCTTAGATAGCTTATACATACTGGCTAAGGCTGCGAGTTTGATCGAGTCGCTTTTATAGATGGAGAGCTGTTCTTCCTTGCGGCCATTCACTTTGCGCGCGCGACCTTCCCATTCATCAAGTAGCTTAGAAAGACTTTCGTTACCCATAGCTTATCCCCTCCGATAAACAGATCTATTCTCTCAGTGTAGGAGTCAGCTTGGTTATTGCCAGAAAATCGGTGAGAATGGTGAATATATTTATACATTCACTATCGAAATGAAGTACATCGATCAGTATGTACAGTAGGATTTTAAATGGCAGTAATTAAGGTGGTAGTAGGTTCAGTATACGGCAATGCGCTTGATGTAGCTGAGATGTGCTCACAAAAATTAACTGAGCTACAACACTCAGTGGAGCTATTACGTAATCCACAGATTGATCAGGTTGTCACAACTGAAACTGAAGTGGTTTTAATCTGTACATCAACAACAGGTCAGGGGGAAATTCCGAATAATTTATTACCCCTGTACGATCAGTTAAAAGATCAGTTGCCGCAGATGTCCACCGTTAAATACGGAGTGATTGCTTTAGGTGATAGCTCTTATGATACGTTTGCTGAGGCTGGCTATTTAATGGATAGTTTAATGCAGGAGCTACATGCACAAAAAAATGGGGATAATTTAGTGATTGATGCTTGTGAAACCATGGCTCCTCTTGAGGAAGCAGAGCCATGGTTATTAGAATGGGTTAAAGGGCTTTAACTGTATTCGACTTCTTGAATCCGCTCTTGGGCTTGTAGTAATTCAGTAAACTGGTCTTGTCTGATTGGTTTGCTGAATAAAAAACCCTGGAGCTGATCACAGCCTTCTTTTTCTAGAAATGCCCGTTGTGCAGTTGTTTCAACACCTTCGGCACAGACTTTGAGATCCAAGGTATGGCCAAGTAGAATCACTGCTTTGGCAATCGCTTCATCGTCAGGGTCGCTTGGAATATCTCTTACCAAGGATTGATCAATTTTGACTTTGGTAATCGGTAATTGCTTAAGGTAGCGCAGCGAAGAATAGCCTGTTCCAAAATCATCTAGAGCGAGATGAACACCTTGCTGTCTTAAAGCTTGGAGCGTGGTAGTTGCTTCTTTCTCATGATCGAGTAGGAAGGTTTCTAGTATTTCTAGTTCTAACATATCAGCTGGTATATCGTACTTATCCAGCAAGGTTTTAATTTCTGAGGGAAGATCTTGTTTCGTGATCTGGTCACTCGCTAGATTGACAGCTAAACGGAAGTTAGTCAGTCCTGCTTCTCTCCAGCGAGAAAGTTGTGCACAGGCTTCTTCTAATACCCAATCACCCATTTTAGTCAGTAGGCCGATCTCTTCTGCAATGGATAGGAATTGTCCCGGTGGGATTAGACCCATTTCAGGGTGCTCCCAGCGGATTAGAGCTTCAGCGCCAATTATTTTTTCACCAGTCGCATCCATCTGTGGTTGGTAATAGAGAACAAACTGTTTTTCCGCAACAGCTTTACGCAGTTCAGGCTCTAGTCTGATCCACTCCTCAACGGTTTCCGATAGTTCTGGTTGGAAGAATGCGTAATTATTTCGACCTGAGTCTTTAGCCTGATTAAGCGCGATATCTGCATTTTTAGTCACAGTATCCAGATCATCACCATGATCAGGGGAGAGTGCGACACCGATACTTGCTGTTGTGAAGTAGTCTTTTCCGTCTAATTGGAAGGGTTGCTCCATCGCTTCGACAATAGCATCGGCTATAGTGGCAGCATCTGCCGCATGTTCGAGTTCTTCAAGTAAGATGGCAAATTCATCTCCACCGATACGTGCAAGGGTGTCTCGAGTGCTCAGAGTCCTGCTTAAACGCTCTGTTACTTGTAACAGCAGTTGGTCGCCATATTTATGACCAAGGCTGTCATTTATATGCTTAAAACGGTCGAGATCCAGCTGCAACATGGCAATTTTTTCGTTGGATTCTCTGTGGGTTAAAGCATGCTCTAAACGAGCGCCAAACAACAATCGGTTAGGCAGATTCGTTAGTGGGTCGTGGTGCGCTAGGTGAGAGAGTTTCTCTTCAGATGCTTTGATATTACTAATATCTGCATTCACACTTACAAAGTGAGTGAGCTCGTGCGTCTCTGGGTCGTGAACCGCATTAATGCTTACCCAGTGGGGAGCAACCTCGCCATTTTTACGGCGGTTCCATATCTCGCCTTGCCAGTGTCCTTCTTCTGCAAGAGCGGCCCACATGTTTTGGAAGAAATCTTTATCGTGCCGCGGCGACTTAAGTAGGGAAGGGCTTTTTCCAATCAGCTCTTCGCGAGTGTAACCACTGAGATCAGAATAGGCGCGATTGACATCAATAATTTTATTGTTGCAATCGGTGATCATGATCCCTTCATTGGTGCTTGAAAAGGCGATGCCGGCTAAACGTAGTTGCTCGATAGATGCTTTTTCAGGCGTAATATCGAGTAAAACCCCGTTCCAAAGAGTTGGATCTTGTTTATTAGAGGTATCTGGTAAGGAAGATCCTCGAACCCAGCGAAGGTCACCGTTGCGGTGGAATACACGAAACTCATGTGACCACGGCAGTTTATGCTGGCTAGTGTGAATAATACTTGCCCACAGACTGGGTTGATCTTCGGGGTGGACCTGTTTCCAAAATTGACGGAAGTCTTCGGTCGCTTCTTCTGCAGTGACACCAGAAATTTGCTCTATACCGGGGCCTATGTAGATGAACTCCTGCTTGAGATCAGGCGTAAGTCGATATTGGTATACAACGCCCGGCATTGCCTTGGTGATGTTCTGCAGAAGATTTTCCGAATGTTCTAGGTATTGCTGAGCTTTTAGCCTCTTGAGGGCGATACCAATAATATTAGCGGCCGCTTCCAATAACTGATGATGAAATGCATTCGGTGTTCGTGTTTTCGGGCTAGAAATCGCGATGCTACCCGCAACATGTTCAGAATCGATGCGAATCGGGTAAGACCAACACGCTTTTATTCCCAACTGTTGACCCACTTCTCGAAGGCTTTGCCAGCAATCATCTTGCTCTATGTCAGAGACGTAAACAGGGCTTCCGGTAAAAACGGCTGTGCCGCAGGACCCAGCATTTTTGCTAGGTACCAATCCATTTAGCAGAGTTAAAGATTCTTTCGGAATACTAGGTGCACAGACAATGGACAGATGTCTATTACTGCTATCTAGTAGCATAATTGAAGCGACGCTCTCTGCGACACAGTTTTCAATAAACTGACAAACCGACGTAAAGATGGAGTCGGGTTGTGTGTCTAAGACTATCTCTTCAAGTACCTGATTTTGCAAACGCAGAATTGTATTTAGCTCTTCCGCGCTCGTGTGGCCCTGCTCTACAGGGGCATGTTTTGGTGCATCGATGTGCATTTTCTATCTTAATTATTCTTATATTTTGTTAACTGCACGTACTGAATATAGCGATTCCCTGTCATTTTTAGGCAGAACAGCCTCACCTGACTGCGATGACTTCGGGATCGAAGTTTATCAATAATGGCTCTTAAGTTTCGTCCAGTTAACTTATTTTTATTGCTGAGGCAATCCCTTACAAAGTTGCGGGTGAATTGCCTGACTCTACTCAAGTGCGCGGCAGTATAACTTACTGTAGTTAAATCAGTTAGTCTTTATATAGAATATTAGTGAATATATGAGTTATACCAGATTATTTCACTGCTAATGTGTTGATTTGTATTAAATTTTCATGTGGCGAAAGGTGAGGTTTATACGAGGAGAGAGGACTTTCTTCGTTTTGGGGACGCTGTGTTGCCAGTGTTTTTGTACTTGATCGCCCATCCATAAGAGCGAGCCGGAGGGTAAGCTAAGTTCGTGACGTTGATCGTTTGTCGATTTTAATAGAAAACGTCGACTACTGCCTAGCGACACACTGGCTATTTTCGGATTCTCACCTAATTCTGGTTCATTATCCCTATGCCAACCCATACTATCATTACCGTCGCGATACAGGTTTATGAGCACGGCGTTGAAAGAGGTATCTGTGTATTCTTCGACACGCTTCTTTATCTCCGCAACAACAGGATGCCAAGGGTTATCCGCCAAGGTTAAACCGGAATAGGTATAGGTGATGCCAGAATCAGCCATAAAGGCTTGTAAGCGCGGAATAGAAACCCATTTACCAAACATTCGGATCTTGTCTTGTTGCCAAGATACCTCTTCATATAAAGAGGTGTAAAAATACTCGGCTTCGTCTGGATTTATAAATTTAGGATCAAGCCAGCAGTCCAGATCATCGGCAACATAGTTTTTCACAGTTAGATCCACTTCAACATGGCCCCGCTTAGCGCGCGGCTAATATCAATATCATTACTTATGTGAGGCACACTGTTGCAGGTAACGATATTGGCTTTTAGATTGAGTGCATTAAAGTCTTCATCAGAAAACAGTCCATGCACTCCGATACAAGTGGGGGACTTTAACCCAAGCTGATGCAGGTGGGTAAGGGTTTCTAACATGGTTTTACCGCTCGAAATAATATCATCTACCAGCACGGGGGTATGATCTTTCCAATGTTTGATTTCAGGCGCTGACACTTCCACAGCGTAATCCCCATGACGTACTTTCTCTAATACTTGGAAAGGTGCTTCGGCTAAATGTGCAACTTCGCTCACCCATTGTTCGCTTTCACTATCAGGGCCAATAAGTAGAGGCTTTGCAATATGTTGATTTATCCACTCGGCAATCATGGGGGCTGCATGAACTACGGAGCTTTTTAAACTGTAGATCTCATCTAGGGAGTTGTATCGGTGTAGATGGGGATCCAGTGTGACTAGCCAATCGAATTGTTCTGAGAGAAGTTGGGCAAAGGGGCGCGAGGAAACAGCTTCCCCCGGATGAAAGGCTTTATCTTGGCGCATATAAGCGAGGTAAGGAGTTACTAACCCGATGCGAGCAGCTCCTAGGGATTTCAGTGTATGGGTTAGAAAAATGAGTTTGAGAATTTTGTCATCGGGATGATGCAAGTTACAAAGCACAATGACTGAGCGATGTTGGCACTCGCTTAATACGCGTAGATAGCTTTCGCCGTCAGGGAAATTTCGAAGATCCAACTTGCCGACTTCTGCATTGACCTCAATCGCAAGGGCTTGAGCAAGGTCGTGGTCACTTTCTAAATTAAATAAAATTGGCTGCATTTTATGACGACTCCCTTCCAGCAATAATGTGGATAATATCCGAATGATCTTCTAAATAATCGACGGCGTAACTTAGCTCGCCTGAGCTTTCCGCATGGATGGTTAGCAGAGGTTGATTAAGATCGATTTTATCACCTAGCTTACAATGCATATCTACTCCTGCTGCTAAGTCGGCTGGAGCACCGGCTAATTTGGCCACTTTAGCGAGCTTACGATTATTAATTTGATCAACGATGCCTGTTGTCTGGGCAATTAATTCATAACGGTAGGGCGCAATTGGTGGTGTTTTAAGACCCCCCTGAGCTTTACAGATCGCCTGAAACTTCTCCCAAGCCGCCCCAGACTCCAAAATCCTAAGGGCTTGTTTATAACCTTCGCCCTCTGGCAAATCATTGATCAGATCTAACATGGCGCCTGCAACTTCTGCGGCACGCTGCCGTAAGTCTGTGGGCATATCTTTCTTGTTTTGTAGCACTGATAAAATATCCCGTGCTTCAAGAGCCGGCCCGATGCCTCGACCTATAGGCTGAGATCCATCGGTTAGTAGTGTATGTACCGTTAGCCCGAGAGTGCTGGCGACTGCTTTAAAGTTATCCGCAAGCGCTTGAGCAGACTCTTGGCTTCTAACTTTAGCGGTTTCGCCGACCGGAATATCAATCACAACGTGAGTAGCACCCGCGGCAATTTTTTTAGAGAGCACTGAGGCAATCAGTTGACCTTCACTGTCGATATCTAAAGCACGCTCCACTTGGATTAGCAGATCATCAGATGGGGAGAGTCGCACTGATCCTCCCCAAGCTAGGCAGCCGCCTTCTTGTTCAACTACCGAGCGCATCTGCTCTAGGCTCAAGCTGACATTAGTTAAAGTCTCCATGGTATCGGCAGTCCCGGCAGGAGAGGTAATGGCCCGTGAAGATGTTTTCGGCATGGTTAATCCGGCAGCTGCTAGAATCGAAACAATAATGGGGGTTGTGCGATTACCGGGCAAACCGCCAACACAGTGTTTATCCACAACCTGAGGTAAGCCCCATTCGATCTGGCTGCCAGAGTCGACCATTGCGCGGGTTAGATCGGTGATCTCTCGAATACTTAGTTTGTCTGATGCACAGGCCGTAATAAACGCGGCTAGGTGCACATCGGCATAGCGCCCTGCGACAATATCATCGATGATTTCACGGAGTTGTTCTTGACTGAGTTCGCTACCAAATACCTTAGCGCGCAGATAGGAGAGGGATTGCACGGGTTTAGGGTGAGATAACCAAACAGAATTCCCCTCTCTCAGCTCCATTCTTTTCCAGGCAGATTCAGAAAAACCGATCTCACCGGGCATTAAAAGGTTGCTTGTTACCATATTGAGGGTAGCGATCAGGTGTTTTCGTTCCGTCCGAACCATCACCCGAGAGAGGGCAGAAAATCCCTCAGAGCGGCAAACTGGACTATCATGACGAAGGTAGATCGTGGGTTCTTGATGCGTATCTAACCCAAGTCGGCAAGCGCTTAAAGGGGCCATAGGTTCTGACATCTTTGATATTCCCTTTTCCCAGTATCACTTACAGTATATGAGTGATTAAGCGGATGGAAAACCTTGTTGATATAGAACGACGGAATAGTGATTTTATGAGGTGACATGATGGATTTAGCTACAGAAGCTTGTGAAAGCTGCCATAAAGATAGCCAAGCCTTAAATGAATCAGAAATAGCGGTGTTACTGAAGTCGCTGCCCGATTGGGAGATTGTTCACGTAGACGGTGTGCCTACGCTGCAACGTGATTTTAAGTTCAAAAACTTTGTTGAGGCCTTAGCGTTTACCAATAACGTAGGAGAATTAGCAGAAGCTCGAAATCATCATCCAAATATATTAACCGCTTGGGGGCGAGTCCATCTCACTTGGTATACCCATGCAATATCGGGTTTACATCGGAATGATTTCCGCTGCGCGGCTGCATCTGATCAGTTATTTAACTGAGAGCTAAAGAATTATTGTTTTAGGGCAAGAATACTTAGCTAGGCAATTCCACCGGAGAAATAACTACTGTTAGAATGAAGCTTCACATTTTCTTGCGGAGCTGTACGTAAATGGAACGTAGATTCAGGCTGGTTTTGGCGTGTCCCGATAGAGTGGGCATTGTGGCGATGGTAAGTAATTTTATCTCTAGCCATGGTGGCTCGATTTCTGACGCTAACCAACATTCTGATAGTACAACTGGCTGGTTCTTTATGCGTGTAGAGATCAGTGCGGCAACGTTACCTTTCTCACTAGAAGAGTTAAAGTCTGCTTTTGCACCTATAGCGCAATCCTTCAATATGGATTGGGATATTACAGACTCCGCTACCCCTAAGCGTGTGATATTGATGGCGAGCCGAGAAGCACATTGTCTTGCCGATCTTCTCTATCGTTATCATGAAGGCGAACTAGACTGTGAGATTCCTTGTGTCATTTCTAATCACGATGATCTGCGCAGCATGGTCGAATGGCATAATATTCCTTTTTATCATGTGCCTGTGGATAAACAGAATAAACAGCCTCACTTTGAGGAAGTTAGTCGTTTAATCCGTGAACACTCGGCTGAAACGGTCGTACTTGCGCGTTACATGCAGATCTTACCGTCGGACATCTGCGCTGAATATGCTCATCGCATCATTAATATTCACCATAGCTTCTTACCTTCTTTCGCCGGTGCAAAGCCATATCATCAAGCCCATGAACGTGGTGTAAAGCTGATTGGTGCAACCTGTCACTATGTGACTGAAGAGTTGGATGCAGGTCCAATCATTGATCAGGACGTTGTGCGTATAAGTCATCGCGATCTGCCAGAAGATATGGTGCGTTTAGGCCGTGATGTAGAAAAAACAGTGTTATCTCGCGGTTTGCGTTGGCACTTGGAAGATAAGATCTTAGTGCAGGGTAATAAAACGGTTGTTTTCAATTAATTATTTTAATTGAGCAAAAATCAAAAAAACTGCTTGGGGCCATAAGTTGGCTCTTCTCCCTACAAGGTATTAGCCCGTTGAGCATTAACTTACTCTTGTCGGGCTTAACCTTGATCTGATCGCTTGCGAGTTGTCACTGTTAGGTGTACACATAGAGGTAGCCCGGTTGAAAATTCTACCGGTTTACCTTGTTTGGGTGGTTTGGCAGGTCGATGTTTCCAGACCTGTTAAAGCTGCCGGCCATGGAGGAATGGTAATGCTAAGATCCGTAAAAGCTCAGGATTACATGTGTGAAGACTTAATCACCTTTACCCCTGAAACCGATCTTTTTGATGCGATAAATCAGCTACTCGAATACCGAATCACAGGCGCGCCTGTAGTCGATAAAAATGGCAAACTCATTGGCTTAATGTCAGAAGTTGACTGTCTAAAAGCGATCCTGACTTTAACCTACCACGAAGAAGAGATGGGTGGCCTTGTTGGTACTTACATGTCGGAAGAGGTTTACACCATTAATCATGATGCCGACATCATAAAAGTGGCGGAAGAATTTATTAATAACAAACGTCGTCGTTTACCGGTGGTAAAAGATGGTAAACTGATCGGCCAGATTAGTCGTCGGGATGTATTACGCGCAGTAGAACGTTTTGCTCAGGATGGCTAATCACGTTTGATGGTCACAAGCCGCGGCTCATCACTGCGGCTTTTTTGTTTATGGCATTCAATCAACCGAATGCTAAATCTTTCTAGGTAAGACTACATATTCATGAGTTATGTTTTTTCTGAAACACCTATCTTGCTATACCCATCCTTAGTCAAGGAGGTAGGTGTTGAAGCGGCTGTATTGTTGACGCTCTATCATCAAAGGGTAGAACGTCTGCAAAATGTAACGGATACAGCACAAGCGCCAGAACTTATATTTTCTCGTGAACAATGGCTTGCGTTAGGTGAGTTTTGGGATGAAGAGCGGTTAGCTCAATTAACCAGCGAATTAGTCAGTGCAAATATCATTGATGCAGCATTCGCTAATGATGGCCGTGTAAGAATCCGTTTTGTTGTTGAAGAGCAAGTCTCTGAAGCATCGTTTGATGAAGTGCCTGAAGGTGATGTTGAGATTGTAAGCCGGTTACCGGTTATGGAAACGATTCCGACACAGGTTGAAGTACTGCCTGTCGAGGTTGAGCAATCTGAGCCGAATTATGCACAATCTAATTATAACGAGCACAATCACCCACAAACTCAACCTGAACATGCAGGCTATCCACAGGATCAGTATCCAGAGATGAAGGATACGCCGTACTATCCTGATCAAGCGCCAGCAGTGCAGCCACAGAATATCCCTAACCCTGGTCCTGCTCCGACCTTTGGTGGCAGCATAGGTTGGGCGAGAAAAGCACAGCAGGTTAATAACGGCCGCTCTGATGAGTTACAAGTGTGCTTTAATAAACAAGAGCAGCGTAAAAAACAGCTTCAAGGAATGGAGCTGAATTGGCAACCGTCCGACAATTTTTATGCGTTGCTTCCGCGGCATAATATATCGCCACAATTTGCACAAACATGTTTGGATGAATTTGTGCTTTACTGGTTAGATAAAGACCGTAAAGAAACCAACTGGGATCAGAAATTCCTAGCTTGGGTAAAAAGGGAGTGGATTAACAAGCAAACTAGGGATGGACGTCAACAACGTATAAATAACGAACAACAAGGCAAAGGTTTCAGCCATGAAAACCCCCGCAGAGATACTCGCGAAAAACGACAACGGGTTACCGCAGCAATCATGGACATCAAGGACACCGACTGGTAACCAAGAGCAGGGAACAAAAACTGCTCAGCGAGAGCTAACAGTCGAAGTCAAAACGCTGGTTAATATGATATTTGCGCGTTTTATGGCGATCTATGGCCATAAATTTAAGAGCTGTTTTGAGACCCAAGACGAAATCCGTATCGCAAAACGTGAATGGGCACTTAGCCTTGGTGGCTATACCGAACACGAGCTGGTGGCTGCAATTGATTATTGCAAAGAGCACAGCGCATGGATGCCGACGATTTCCGAGTTTCTTGATGTACTTCGTACCCAAACTGGGGATCATGGTTTACCCGCAACGAAGCATGCTTATGAAGAAGCGTGCCTAAATGCGGATAAAGCTTCGACACACAAATGGACCCATCCAGCGATCTACCATGCCGGTAAAGCAACGGGGTGGTTTCGTTTACGTACTGAAGATGAAGTCGATGTTTTTCCTGACTTCCGTTACAACTACGATGTAATCAGCCGACGAGTACGAGCGGGTGAACAGCTCGATCTGCCTGTCGCTGTAGCGCTTCCAGATAAAAGTGATGACACCCTGTTTGCATTTATTCAGAGTTGGGGTGAAGAGCATAATCTGAAACCTGAAGTTGCCAGTAAGTGGCTGTTCTATCTAACTAAGCCCAAAGGCACGAAGGTACGTAAGCGCTTCCAGCAACAAGCTCAGGTAGAGGCTAATGCGATGGGTATTACCTTGCCGGATGATTATCAATAAGTGTGAGTTGAACGTTTTTCTAAGTAACTTATCAAAACAGCCTTCATGGCTGTTTTTTTTTATGATTTAAATATGGAGGTTTTTATGAAATATGAAAAAGAAGAGTTTCGAATTTATGATGAAAGGGAAATGATTCAGCTAGATAGCGTACAAACTCTTCTTAAGCAATCGTACTGGGCCAATCAACGAAGTATCGATGACATAAAAACATCGATCGACAATAGTGTTTGTTTCTCGCTGTTTAAAGGTGAAGCGCAGATTGGCTTTGCTAGAGTTGTAACTGATTTTGCTTCAGTTGCTTATCTAGCTGATGTGATCATTGATAAACAATACCGAGGTCAGGGGTTAGGTAAGTGGTTAACGGAAACTATGGTAAATGACCCACGCTGGAAAGATAAATTTAAGTTCCTAGTGACCGATGACGCGCATGGCTTATATACCCGTCTTGGTTTCAGTGGCAGTGAAAAATTGATGAGCACTAAGGTTTAAAAAATTCTCCTTAATCTGAAAAATCGACGGTCTTCTCTAACGGTTGATACCTCATACTCAACAATCCAAAACACAGTTTCCCCGTATACATAAGTAATTATGGTTTATGTATGTAGGGTATTCAGTTGACTGTCCAAAACTTTATTTTTCGATTATTTCTTATTGGGCCTTTATTTTTAACGGGGTGTTCCTCTATCAACATTGAGGAGTATAAGGAAAACGATCCAGAGTTAGTGGTAGAGGAGTTCTTTGATGGTGATCTAACAGCTCATGGCGTGGTAAAAGATTGGTCAGGAAAAGTGATTCGCCATTTCAATGCCGACATAACCGCTTATTGGCGCGAGGGCGTTGGTGTACTGGAAGAAGATTTTGTTTTTGATGATGGTGAAAAGCAGCGCCGGGTTTGGACGCTAATACCTGATGGCTCGGGCAACTACACTGCTGAGGCGAATGATGTGGTTGGGTCAGCCAACGCTTTGGTAAGTGGTAATGCGTTGTTTATGCAATATGTTCTTAGAGCGCCTTATAAAGATGGAACGATCGATCTAACCATTGATGACAGAATGTATCTGGTGTCACCTTCAGTGATTGTGAACGAGTCAAAAATGAAGAAGTTTGGTGTTTCTGTTGGACAGGTGTTGCTAACCATTGTTAAAAAATAGGGCTTAAAACAGTAGATCTTTAATTTCCAGATACATAGAGATCGGGGATGTTTGTTTGATTTCCTACCCGATACCTTTAGCCTTGATACTTAAATAGAGTTATTTTTTCAAATATGCTGGAGATATATCTTCCGAACGGTGAGTAAATTTACCTTCTGTACAGACCGCTAATGCGCTATTAAACCGTTCCAGAAACCCCGGATTGTGCCGTAGAAAGTGATGACCAAAATATACGCCTAAGTTATGGCTATGTATCACTTTCCTTTTGGTCATTGATCTCTGCTTGTCCGTCATAGCGTGGTCCATCGCTTGCTCATTCATTAAAAATGCATCTATCCGTTTATGTATCAGCATGGACAGAAGTTGTTCACTATTTGTAGGCGGATTGCCGGTAACTTTATAACCATTACTCTGTAGCCAGCTGTGCATGTTTGATCCCAAAAAGCTGGTGGTTACGGCATTTTGTTTAAACTCTGGGGATTCGGGGTCAAAATCAGAGTCTTTCAGTTGGAAAAAAGTCCAGTTCTGGGTTTCTATGGCGCCTGAGTGAGTAGCATATGCATCTCGACTCTTTTTATGGGATGCTGAAAAGAAACCGTCGGCTTTGCCTTGTTTGGTTAGTAACTTCGCTCTGTTGAATGGCCTTGCGTGTATAGCGACTTTTTCGGGGATTGCTTCAAAAGCACAACGGATATTTTCTACTGATGTTCCGGTAATCCTACCGTCAATAACTTCCGTGTAAGGCGGGTAAGGCATCGTGAGTAGATGTACTGAATCGGAATCGAATTGCTCACCCTCAATAGCGTCCATGTTTACATCATCTTGTGCCCAAGCTGGAAGGCTTAATGTGCAGATTAATAAACACGTGTTAATTCGCATATGCATACCTATCGATTTGATATGACAACTGATCAGATAAAGCGTGTAACTAGTCAAAGTCACTGACTGTCTCTATATGAGTCCAGTAATAAAATATAGCTGAGAAAATTAAAGTAAGTAGTGCTTTAATCATTATTCGTTAGTAGCCTGACCTGCTGTAACTTAATGGAAATAACTGCTGGATTTATGAGGATTACCGTCTAGGTTATTTGTGAATTGAGGTTAATAGCTAAGGGAAAGATGAACAAACCTAAGTCGATGAAGACTATAGAGTCGGACAAGTTTTGGGATGGCGTCGCTGCAAAGTATTCGCAAAAAGCGGTGCCCAATGAAGAGATGTATCAAAAGAAGCTAAAGGAAACGCAAAGTTACTTTTCTTCTGAGATGCGTGTGGTTGAGTTTGGCTGTGGTACAGGTACGACGGCTATCCATCATGCCCCATTTGTTGGGCAGATTGATGCCATAGATATCTCTGAAAATATGTTGAAGATCGGCCGGGAAAGAGCGCATCAAGTAGGTGTCGGCAATATCGATTTTCATCTGGGGACATTGCATGACTTCAATGCTGAGGCTGAAAGCGTTGATGTAGTATTGGGCTTAAATGTGATTCATTTGATTCCCAACTGGCAAGTGGTGATAGCTGAAGTCGCTAGAATCTTAAAACCCGGTGGCGTTTTTGTGAGTAGTACCGGTTGTTTGGGCGGTTCTTATATGCGCTTTCTTAAATTGGTTGTACCAGTGGGTAAGTGCTTCGGATTAATGCCTGATCTATTCGTGATCACGGAAGATGAATTGGCCGATGAGATTAAAGCCGCTGGCTTTAGCATTGAGAGCCAATGGCATTATGGTCATAAAGATATGGAAGTGTTTATTATCGCGCGGAAGAATGCTCTTTAATCACCAAATCAAAGAGCATTCTTTGTATAATTAGGCTTTGTAATCTGCAGCTTCTAAACCATGTTTTTTCAATAGCTTATAAAGGTCTGTACGATTTCTTCCTGCTATTTTTGCCGCTTGGGAAACATTGCCTTCGGTAATCTGTAGTACCTTTCTTAGATAGCGTTTTTCAAAATCAGCACGGGCGTCGTTAAAGTTCTGGATCACCTGATCTTGATTGACCAAGGCTCGATTAACCGCACTATCAGATATGACCGGTGTTGTGCTTAATGCAGTTACCTTCTCGATCACATTCTCTAATTGGCGGACATTACCCGGCCACGCCGATTGGGCTAAAACCTGAAGTGCATCTGAGGAGATATTCTTTACCTTGGGGTTATGCTTCGCTGCTGCTTGCTCAACAAAGTGGCGTGCCAAAGGCGGAATATCTTCAGGTCGTTCAGCAAGCGGTGGCAAATGTAGATTCACCACGTTAAGGCGGTAGAACAGATCTTCACGGAACTGTTGCTCTTGCATCGCCACTTCTAGATCGCGGTGAGTGGCAGAGATGACCCGCACATCGACAGGAATTGTGTCGGTAGAACCCACTGGTCGAATTTGTCTTTCTTGTAGAACACGCAAGAGCTTAACTTGAAGAGATAGCGGCATATCGCCAATCTCATCTAGAAACAAAGTGCCGCCGTTGGCTGCTTGGAAAAGACCTTCGTATTTACTTACCGCTCCAGTGAATGCGCCTTTTGCATGACCGAATAGTTCGGATTCCAAAAGTTGTTCGGGTAGTGCACCACAGTTAATCGCAATAAACGGTTTCTTATGACGAGGGCTTGCTTGATGAATGGCATTAGCTAATAGCTCTTTACCACTACCGCTGGGGCCTGTAACGAGAACACTGACATCTGAGCCTGCGATCTGTTCCGCTTCTTGAAGCAAGCTCTCCATTATTGGACTACGACAGATAATGTTCTTACGCCAAGTACTATCCGATCGACTTGTACCGGCAAGAGCCGCATTAATTGTTTCTAATAGCTGATCTCGATCGATTGGCTTGGTAAGAAAGCCAAACACACCTTGTTGTGTTGCTGTTACTGCTTCTGGGATTGAGCCATGAGCAGTAATGATTATCACCGGCAATTGCGGATAGCAATGTTGAAGTTGCTGGAAGAGGGTAAGTCCATCCATACCTTCCATGCGTAGATCGGTGATTACCAGATCGATCTGATCATCGAGAATATAGAGTGCTTGCTCAGCACTCTCTGCACAGCTGATTTTGAACCCGCTTGCTTCTAAGCGCATTGAGAGTAGTTTCAGTAGAGCAGCATCATCATCTACCAATAAAATGTGAGGGGTCATTCCTGTACCTCACGCTCATTATTTAGATCGGTTTCAATCTGGGTTAGCGCATCGATTTTAACTTGCAGGTTTCTATTCTCTTCTAACAAATTATCTTGCTCTGCGCGCATCCATAACAACGTGGTTGCGAACTGATTACGAATACCGAGGTAACGATCCCCAGGGCAGGATGGGTGGGGGTAGAGCACAATCTTAGAAAAATGGCGTTTAGCTTGCTGCAATTGCTTTGTTGACGAAAGTGGTGTTGAAAGAAGCAACGCAAGTAGCGCACGGTCTTTACTGCGAATAGCACGCTGCATAATGCTGCTGCGCTGATCAGGCTTTTGTAAAAAACGGCTTTCAATACCTTGTAGTTGATCAAGTCGCATTTCACTAATACGGCAGGTGGGTTGTTCAGCTGCCCCTGGCGCAGGTGTTTTGGTTGGTACAAATTCACAACCTTGAAGAAACAGTAACAAGATCAGTGGAGTGTATTTAATCATTGGCATTAAGCTCTTTTACTGGAAGGCTGACGCGGAAGCTGACAAAACTATCCTGATTATCATGTAATTTGACTTGGGCACCTAATGAGTCAGCGGCATCTCTAACAATACTTAATCCGATACCAGAGCCTTTAACAGGCCCAATGCGTCGATTTTGGCCTTGGTAGAACGGTGTAAATAGGTGTGGAATATCTTCATCTGGAATAATAGGACCATCGTTACCTACTTCTATAACCAGGTAGCCTGCTTGGACGTTGGTACTAACGAGTAAACGACCACTCGAACTGCCATAGAGTGTCGCATTAGATATCAAGTTGCCGAGAATGCGGATAAGCATTGCTCGGTCCGTGAACCATTCGATATCTTCTTGTGGCAGCTGTACCTGCATCTTCTTTTGTTCGAGCAATAGCTTATAAGGCTCAATCGCTTCGTTAATAACCGGCAATATATGTACTTGATGGAAGTTAACCGGTTCATTTTGATTTAAGCGGCTGTAGTCTAATAGCTGTTCAATCAAAGACTGTAATTGACGAGAATTGGTCTGCAGCAGATTAGCTACTTCAAGTTGGCTGGTATTAAGTTCGCCAATAACTTGCTCTGCTAGAAGGTCAGATCCTTCACGCAGCGTGGTGAGTGGGGTTTTTAATTCGTGAGACATATGGCGTAAAAAACGTTGCTTCTCGTTTTCTACTTCAGCTAGTTGTTCTGTTAGCCAATCAAGCTGTCGGTCTAACTCAACTAATTCATCCGGTCCGCCAACTTTGGCACCGATATATTCTTCGCCGGTACCTAGTGCTTGTAAACGCGCGGCGATCCGGTTAACTGGGCGGATAATTTTAAAGCTGAAAAATAGGATTAACAGGGCTTCTAAGCCGAGGAGAATAATCGCTAAGGTACTTAATTTAGTCTGTGTTGTTTGCGCGGTTTCGTTGAGCGATTGTAAGCGTTGATCTAAGACTAAGTCGATCTGTTCGTTAACCACACGGGTGAGACTGAGTAGTGAATTAGCTTCAATAGGGTGAGCGCGTTCGATGCCTTCGAGCAATTCAGTGATCTCGTTAGCTTTTTTCTGCTCATTAAGCAGGAAGCTATGGATCATCAGTGCTTGCCTGTATTCCGACAAATACTGATTTAAACGTTCTTGAATTTCAGGCTTAGCTAGAATCTGGTATTGCCTTGCAGAGCGGGTAATATCTTCGGCTAAGCGTTCGAGTTGTTGGCCTCTACGCGTAACTTCTAAAGCTTGTTGCGCGAGTACACGGCCTTGTGCCGACTGTTCTACAAGAGCATCAGTAGCGTAAAAAATGAGGATGCCGAAAGGTGTAACGACAACCAAAAAGGATAGAAGTACCAGCTGCTTCAATGAGCTGAGTCGCCATGGTTGGCGAGTCGATTTGGCCATTAAAAAATCATATTTAAACAAGTGTATGAGTATTATCCATCAATTACGCCTTAATTGGGTAGTCTCCATTTAGTGTGGATAACAGGGGTATTTATCAAAAGGGGCGGCCGGGATCATCCTGATCACCGGCCATGTTAATACAGAGCTGGCGGCTATGTTGTGGACATGATTGCTCTGAATCAACTTGTTACCTATTGGTATTCGACTAACTGAACTGAGGCTGTCTCGGAATCAGCGGGGCCAGCCGTATACCAACAAGTGAACTCTTTAAACGAATAGTTTTTTAGACGCTACGTAAGACGGTGTCGCCTTAACTTGTAGTTGAGAAAACTCATCCGGGCTTAGAAAACCATCTTTGTTGGCATCAATTTTATTGAAGCCTTTTACCAACGCTGGAGAAACCTGCGCTTCCTGAGGGCTAACTTTGCCATCTTTGTTTTCATCTAGTTTTTCGAAAATGCTTGTTGCCTTTGGCTTTTCTTGAGTCATCACTTCAGGTTGAACGCCTTTAACAACTTCAGCAGGTTTTGTTTCTTCAGCAAAAGCGATTGTAGAAACACAAAGCATGGACGCTAGAGTAAGTGCTGCAGATTTCATAATTATCTCCTTAACGAAATAGATCGAGTAATAACAAATAAATTTAAATTCGCCAGGGGTATATCAAGTGGTGTGCCATTTTTTAAAAATCTATATAAAACAAATGGTTATTCCATTATTTGGCTTTCCTGTATTTTGGCTGACCCACAAAGGTCAGAATTTGAGTGATAATTGTCGCAATTAAGAGACAGTGGTCTGGTTGTTAAATGTTCAAATTCAATAAAATCAATAAGTTAAGAGGTTTCTTTTTGGCGACAGGCAATGAAAAGGTAAGCTACCAAGCACTATGCTAGAGAAAATAATTCTTATCACTTTGAAACTATCTTGTGAGTTTTTGCTCTACCTTTAGAAGGCTAGATACCTTCGTAGCTTAATAAAGATAAGAATCAAAAAGCAGGGGAAAGGGTATGAACAAGAATGTGTGCTGTGTAGCAGTGTTACTCAGTGGTTTTAGTTCTGGCGTATTCGCTGATACCAGTAAAATCCAGATAGATGCAGGTAAATATCAGATGGGATGTTCACAGGGGGATAATGCCTGTGAAAATGATGAAGGTAAGCCAGGAGGCATAGCTGTGCACGTGCCCACTTTCCTGATTGATAAACATGAAGTAACGGTTGATGAGTATCAAGCATGTATTGAGGCTGGAAATTGCACAAGGCCCAAAGACCATCAGAGAAACCAATATTGTAATTTAGGTGCAGAGGGACGCGGAAATCACCCTATTAACTGTGTTGATTGGCAACAGGCTGTGGACTTTTGTACAGCTAAAGGAGGGCGTTTACCATTTGAAGCAGAATGGGAAAAAGCGGCTAGAGCTAATACGCTAACACGTTACCCATGGGGCCAAGAAGTAAGTTGCAAGCATGCTATTCTTGATGACGGCAAAACGATGGGGTCTGTCCCAAATGAACCTGACGGTTGCGGTGAAGACCGTACTTGGTCCATAGGAAGTCACGTCGAAAACGCTTATGGTTTACATGATATGCATGGTAATGCCGGTGAGTGGACTATGAATTGGTACGCAAAAAATGGTCTTGAGCGTTATGCTAGTGGAGAGCTTTCTGGTCCTGAGCAGGGGCGTCAACGAGTTGTTCGTGGTGGTTCTTGGGATGAAAATAAAGCTAATTTGAGAAGCTCATTTCGTAATGTGAAACCACCGGTAAGCGGCAGAAGTGTTTACGGATCGATCGGTTTTCGTTGTGCCTATGATGTGAAATAAGCGTAGATATTATACAAATAAAAAAGCACCGTAAATCGGTGCTTTTTTATTTAAGTGTAAGTCGTTGTTAATGGCATGGGCTGTGAAGTGCCTTAAGCATATTTGTGATGACTGCATCATATTTAGACTGATCTGGACGCTTGCTACTTAAAACGCGAAGCCCCCAAATATTTGTCATTAGGTATGTTGCTAGGTCCTCAGGTGATTGCTGTTTATCCAACAATCCTTGTTCCTGAGCTTGAGTTAGCGCGTTAGTAAAGTAGGTTTCAACTTGGCTTAGGTAACCACCCACGCGTTCTCTGATCTCATCATCTTCTGTAGCAAGTTCTAGCATGGTATTTACCATCAGGCAGCCTTTGCCAAGGCGGTCATGTACTAGATCATCACAGAAGCATTTAAAAAACTGTTCGATTCCTTTCAAAGGTGTTTCAGCATCTTCCATCACGGTTGAAACCCTATTCAGACTGCGCTCAGCATAGGTGTCTATAACTTCTAAAAACAAACCACGTTTGCTTTGAAATGCACCGTAAAGTGATCCTGGTTTTAGTTTGGTCGCATTCACAAGGTCGGTTACTGATGTTGCACTGTAACCTGTTCTCCAGAAAACATTCATTGCCTTCTCTAAGACATCAGTACGATCAAACTCTGCTGGCCTCGCCATATTTTGCCCTCCTTGTTCTATTCGCTTATTATCATTATTCGATCCGCATCTCGCAATAGTTAATATGATAACCGGTAAATACTTCTCGTTTCTCCCTTTTTTTGTAGTTTTTTTAGTGATCATTACTCTAACAGGTTGTCAGAAAAAACCTTCAGAATTCAGCTCTGCGGAAGGTCCGTTGTTTCGTCGTGGTATAGTGAACATGACTGATCAAGGACTTAGTTTTAAGCCTTGCTATGTTAACAAGCGTGAGCTGATTAATGATTACACCGGCCGTTTAGAGCGAAAGTTGGATAACTCCATAGAGCCTGCTTTTTATGCGGAGATGAGTGGCTCTCATATTGCACCAGGTGAACCTTGGGAGGTTTATCAGGTACATCTGATAGGTGGAAATCAATCTACTTGTAGTTACGAATTGTCGGGCAATGAATATCGGGCTGCAGGTGATCGGCCATTATGGATTGCAGATGTTCGGGATGATGGCATCTATGTTCAAAGGTACGATCGTTTAAAACAGCTGATTTTCCCTCTATCAGATCCTATGAAGTTTGGAAGTAGCATTGAGTGGAGTAGCCAGCTAAAAGGTATTAAGAACTATAGTCTGAGTTTAAATGTGGATCGTTTACGATGTCAGGATCGTTATGGAATCGAATACGAATATACGGCTCAGATGGTGTTAAATGGTACTGTCTTTGAGGGCTGTGCCCGACAAGGCAAGTTAGATCTAAGAACTCTTCCTGGGCTGTATGGAATAGAGCTACCTGGATTGAGATCACAAGGGCGTTATATTTCCCTTGAGTTATCAAGCGACCAACAAGCGGTTTTAACTCAAGATTATCGTAACCGTCAGCCGTTAATCGTTCAAACCGGTTCTTGGCAGTTGATGAAAAATGGCCGAGTAGTTATTCATTTTGTAGATATTGATGGTCGAGAAGATAATGAAATCCTTGTGTTCGAAAAGGATAAAAAAGGTGGCTTATTATTGAAGGGTTATAGCTCTACGTTTGGGCATTCGGGGTTCCGATTAGAAAGAGCGGGCCCCGAACGCTTGTATCGAAAATTTAATCGTTAATAAGAACGTCTTTTGCTTGATTGATCTGAGCTGCCAGATAATCACTTCCCCCGCGGTCAGGATGCAGCTTTTGCATGAGCTTTCGATGAGCGGCGATAATCTCCTCTTTGCTGCTACTAGGTGAGATACCTAAAATATCGAAAGCTTCTTGGCGACTCATCGCCCCATGTTGAGTGTGATTGTTATAACTTTCGTTATCTGGGATATCATCTTCGCGCCAACTGTCTCCAAAGCGTTTGTCTAAGTATGTTGTTAATAAGCGTGTAGATTCCCCATCATGTTGACGACAGTACTGAAGTAATTGAATAAATTCTTGTTCGCTTAACTCCCCCAGTTCTCTGCCCTGTAGTGGTCCTTGTTTTACCGTGCCATACATCACGCCAGAATCATGATCTAAACGCATCGACAGAATCTTTGTTTCCACTTTTGAAACGTTGCCCGAGCTAGCTTGGCTCTTACGCTTTTTATACAAATAATTAAAGAAAGGAAGGAAACGAATAAAGAGTGGAAAAAGTCTGCGTGCAAAAGGGAGTAAGCCCGCTGCTACGGCTGCAATCCAGTGAAGCCTACCGGTTAGAGCCATTAAGAGTACAAATAAAGAAACAATGACTAAAACAATAGCGATGACTGCGCGCGTTCGCTTTGCTGGTGTAAGTGTCTTCAGCCAAAAGAACACAAGAAAACCTAATCCGGCTAAAACTACTAAACTGATGGGATTCACAATTTACCTTTACTGATGTCTAAAAAATCATAATAACTAAGTTGTTTATTTTACCGTAACTGTTCCAGTAGATGCTTTGCTGCTTGCCCTTTATTTTCAATATAGTGTTGAAATGCTGGTTTACCTTGACTGGCATAGATCGCAACAGCTATCAGTAGCTGCTTCAATAACCCAGAACTGTGGTGATCAAAGTGGTGATAAGCGCCGCCTGATAGATGAGCAATGGCAGTGAAAGCCTGCCTTGCTCGACAGTCAGAACCTTCCTGAAAAATGAAAACTGGGGTTTTAAGCAACCCAAGTTGGCCTGCTAGAGAGGTTAGCTTATCTGTGCTTTCTTCCTGACTATCACCAATATAGATGATAGCTTTGACCTCTTTTGTTCGTGTTTCGTCGATTCCTAATTGCAGTACTTTTCTGATTTGAGTATGGCCTGCGGCACAAGATACTTTCTCCATGATCTGGCTGAGTTGTGCAGGTTGGTTTATCCATTGGCTATGATGGAATTCTTGAAAGCCTCTAAAATAGCAAAGCATCACAGCAAGGTTTCCGACCTCGCTGGTGGCAGAGAACATCTGATTTTGTAAGTGACATGCGTGATCCCAAGTGGCTTGGCGACTGGCAGTGGCATCTAAGGCAAATAGAATACGCCCTTGAGCATGGGAATTGGCTGGGGTTAGTTCATTGGCGAGTTGTATAAACTCATCTAGTTCTTTCCTAGAAGAGAGTGTTGTTAGGTTATTATCTTTCTTCATAAGTAAGCCAAAGTTGCGGTCAAAAATTAAGCACAATACAAAAAATATGTATATCAATCGCTTGGTCTAATCCTTAGTAAGAATTATTCCTATTTTCTTCTGAGACTAACGACAGTTTGAATCAGTTCAGTTAAGATCTAAAAAATTTATAAAAGGAGTTTTGTAAGGTGCGTAATGTCATTATAGCCGGTGCAGTTGTAGCAGCCGGTGCAGTTGGCTACATCCTGACCCAACAAGATGGTGGTATTACTACCACGACTAAATCACCATTGGCATACGTGCCTGCGGATACGGTTTTCTTCTCTGGTCAGCTAGAACCGTTCCCGCTTAAAAACTACCTTCAGTCAACGAGCTCACTTCAAGCAAAAGCACCTCAAGAAATACTAGATGCATTAGATGATGAAACCGATCCGAAAAAACGGTTCTTCTCAAGCCTGATAAAAGCTTATTTTGAAGCAGCAGGTTCTCCTGCTGAATTTCAAAAAACATTTGGCCTACCAGATAAGCTGAGAATGTATGTCTATGCTGTAGGCTTTATTCCAGTTGTTCGTTATGAGGTAACGGATGCTCAGGGTTTATGGGCTACGTTAGATAAAGCAGAACAAGAGAGCGGCTTCAAACACGAGTCGCGTATCTCCGGTGAACTTCAATACCGCGCTTACACACTAGAAAATAATGAAAAGGGTGATAAATTCGAAGTGCTTGTTGCATTCGAAGATGGCTGGGCTACGTGGACAATTAATACTCATGTCAATGATACTAAAACGATTGATATTGCTTTAGCTCAAGCAAAGCCAGCACAGTCACTACAACAGGCAGGTACTGTTGAGCAAATTGCAACGCAACATGGTTTTATTAAGGACTATATCTCTTATATAGATCATCAGCAGTTAGTTAAAGCATTTACTACTGAAAATGGTAATGCGTTGGCAAGTATGTTGACGAAAGCGATGGTAGCAGGAGGTGATCCTGATGGCTTAGCGGATGTGCGTAATCCAGAATGTCAGTCAGAGATGGCTGCTATTGCAGCAAATTGGCCACGTACTGTGATTGGTGCGCGTAGCGCAGATGATATCCAGATTACGCCAGAGCGTAGTTTTATGCGTGTTTCAACTGTTGTAGAAAGTAAAAATAAAGTTGTGATGGATGCGCTAGCTTCTCTTCAAGGTTATATCCCATCATACCTAAATGATGCCCAAGTATTTGGGATGGGGTTAGGTCTTGATGCCAACAAGCTTGGTACTGGTTTGTCTTCTATTTGGAGCAACATGCTCGAGCCTTCCTACAAATGTGCGCCGCTAGCTGAGATGCAAGCGGGTGTGCAACAGTCTAACCCAGCGGCTTTAGCGATGTTTACGGGTTTGGCTCAAGGAGTCAAAGGTATTGGTGCTGCTATTCAGGACTTCAGCTTGCAAACTGAAGGCTATGCGCTACAGCTGGATTCTTTGCAAGGGATCGTTTCTCTGTCTGCTGAAAATCCAAAAGTATTGTTTGATATGGCGAAGTCGTTTGCACCGCCTCTAGCGGCAATCCAGTTACCTGATGATGGTTCTGCAATCGATTTGTCGACTATGGTCCCGATGCCTCCTGAAGTAAACGTTAAGCCTATGCTGGCGCTGAAAGGTCAGCACTTGGTTATCTTTGCAGGTGAAAGTGGTCAGGCTCTGGCGGATACGTTGGGTTCAGAAAAGATCTCGGGTAATGGTTTGTTGAACTTCTCAATGGATTATAAAAAGATGCTAACGCCGCTTCTACCCGTTATGGAAATGGCTGCTGACCCAGAACTAACTGAGCAGATGGAAACGCTTAAAAATATGGATATGAAAGTCAAATTGGCGTTGAACCTTCAGTCTCAAGGTATTGAATTGAATACTGAGATGGACGTAAAAGCGCCTAATCAAAAGTAATCTCCTACCTTTAGATTTATCTGACTATAAAAGCCGCTTAGTATCTTCTACTAAGCGGCTTTTTTGGTTAATCCAGCTAGACTTAGTTTTAAAGCAGTAAAGTTAAGCCTCTGGATTTTACTGAGTAGATTTTTGCGAGAGTTGCGTTGGGATGAGGGTGTCTCTACAAAAGTTATTAAGTCAGGTATTGATCAGTGCTACTTTAATCGTAGGACATTCCGCTTATTCTCCTAGGGTCTGGTCCACAGAATTAAGAACAATTCCTCCTCAATCAGATTTTGATGTAAGCCATAACTATTTTGTAACGTTGCTTCAGTTAATGTTGGATAACACCTCGTCTGAGTACGGGAAAAGTAAAGTGGCGCATGTCGTAAGGATGGAGCAAGGTCGAGCTTTTTATGAATTGAAAAGAGGGGAAATTATAGATGTGTATTGGGCGGGTACTTCGATCAATAGAGAAGAAGAATATACTGCTATCAGAATACCGCTTCTGAAAGGCTTGCTTGGTTATCGGCTAAGTATTATTAGGGAAGATTCTAAAACTAAATTTCAAGCCATTAAAAAATTGGAAGATTTGAGAAAGTATACTGCTTGCCAAGGCAGACATTGGCCCGATTCAGATATTTTGGAAAGTGCTGGTATTAATGTCAGGAGAGGGCCGATCTATGAGTTGATGTTTGGACAATTAGCCGCTGGTCGCTGTGATTTTTTCCCTCGGGGGATTCATGAAGGAGGTCCAGAATTTCTTGCTCGTCGAGAAAAATACCCTAATCTACGCTTGTTCTCTGACACGATAGTTTATTACCCATTTCCAATGTATTTCTTTGTCCGCAAAGGCAATCTCAAATTAGCTAAACGATTAGAATTGGGATTAGAAAGAGCTATTGATTCGGGAGAGTTTGATCAATTACTCAAGAAACACCCTATCACGTCCACGTTGTTTCCATTAACCCAGTGGGGTGAAAAAAATATAATCGCTATTAGTAATCCTTTACTTCCAAGAGATACACCAATCAATAATAGTCGCTATTGGATGAGACCTGATGATCTGAAATCTAAACCGTAGGGTTTATTATCCAGAGGCATTATGGTTTACATCCTTGGGTTAACAAGTGCGTTAACCAATAATCTTCGAGGTTATTCTCCAATATAGCGTTTATGCTTCTTTTCTTTAACGTAGCTAATATCGACTAAAACTAAACCGTCGATGCAGTAGTTAAAGTCGGGATCTACGCCAAAATCTAGAAAACGAACACCGCCTTCAGTACACAGCTCGCTATATTGTTTATACAGAGTTGGAACGTTGACGCCCATGAACTCTAATTGCTCTTTTAAGACACTGAAGTCGCTTTTGTAGTTATTACCTTCGAAAAGGTTTCTCATGTGCTCTTCAGTAGCGTTGTCGATTCCATAAGGAGAAACGGAGCTAGCGAGATTTTCACGATCCTCAAAGTAATGGCGATAGAACCAAACCAACATATCTTTAGCAGCCTTTGGGTAATTATTACTTAGGCTGACTGGCCCAAACATGTAACGAATTTCTGGATGTTTACGAAGGTATGCTCCAATACCGTACCAAAGATAATCTAAACTACGCTTGCCCCAATATTTCGGTTGTACGAAGCTTCGACCGAGTTCGATACCTTGCGAGAAATAAGGCTGCATATCATCGTTATATTGGAATAGGTCGCTGCTGTAGAGTGTCTGTTCTGGTTGATCCTTAAGCTTTGCTGCTTCTGCCAATCGATAAGCCCCGACAATTTCCAATTCTTCTTCATCCCAGAGGATGATGTGGCGGTAGTACTGATCATAGTGATCAAGATCTTTTTTAGCACCGGTGCCTTCACCAACACAACGAAAGGCGATCTCTCTTAAACGACCAAGTTCATGCATGACCGCTGAATCTTTAATGTAGTCGAATAGATAGATTTTCTTACCATCAGCGGTCTCACCGAGTAACTCAGCATCGCGTAGTTCTTGCTTAATACTTTGGCGATCTTGAGGGTGTGCGATGGTTTTCTCAGTGATAAAAAGAGGTTTCTTATTTTTTGCAATTCGATAGAGGTGCTTTTTTAGCAGTTTGGTTTTTTCTGCTGTAGAAATTGGCACTGCATCTATTTGACTGTACGGTATGGCTTCTCCAACTTTAACTTGTATTGTCACTGAATATTGTTTGAACATCTCACGCGCTAACATGATGGTAGAGAAGTTCTTATTCAGATAAGAAACGCTATAGAAAAGTGGTGAGTTCTTACCACCAATAAAAACCGGCAGTATTGGTGCGTTGGCTTTGCGAGCTATACGCAGAAACCCACTGTTCCATTTATCGTCTTTGATACCTGTAATCCCAGCACGTGAAACTTCACCGGCAGGGAAGACGATTACTGCTTGTTCTTGTCGAAGTGCATCCACAATACTTTCGATGTTCTTTTTACGTGTATTCCCCTTTAAGTTATCAACAGGCAGGAATAAGTTGCTGATAGGGGCAAAGTTCATCAGAACATCGTTAGCAACAATTTTTACATCTCTACGAACTTCACCAACAAGTTTCAGTAAGGATAAGCCATCGAGTGCGCCAAGTGGGTGATTAGCAATGATCACTACTCTGCCAGACGAAGGAATATTAGCTCGGTCGTGATTACTGATGCTGTAACCAAAGTTAAAGTAATCCAGGACTCGATCAATAAATTCGAAACCATGGGCATCTTTGTTTTTAGCTAAGAAGGTATTGATCTCTTTCTCATGCACCAACTTTCGAAGCATATGCAGTGCAGATCGCTTAAAAGGTGTTGGCTTAGAATCAAAGTCTGGAAACTTATTAATTACAGCTTGTTCTACATTGAGAACAGGCACAGCTGTCTGTGAAGTATTTTCATGTATGTTCATAACATGAAAAATATAGGGAAGGAGTGTGACTAACCTTTGACTGTTGGTTTAAGGTTTTATGACAAGGTAACTAGTCCCCCTCAGTGTCATTTTCATTCAATGCTTTGGTCCAAAGGTCCCCATCTTCCTCTCTGCGACCTGAGTTTTTTCGGCGATTAGGGTTATCAGGTTCATACCTGACTTCGGAGCGCCGGTCCTTGAGTTCTCGTCTGTCTTTCCCTGAGCGTGTGTTAGAGCCGTGAGGATTGTTATCCATATAAATTCTCTAGTTTGGATGAAGGAGGAACTCTGGGTAGTTTAATAGAGGAAGAGAGAGAGCTACCCAGAATTCCTAAAGCCTTTAACTTTCAGCTTAGCAAAGAATTTTGATTTTTCGATGAAATGAAAATAATATAACTGTATAAATAAACAGTATTTGTTTTTATGCAACGAAAAATCATTCATTGTGACTGTGATTGTTTTTTTGCTGCGGTTGAAATGAGAGACAACCCAGCATTGAAGCACGTTCCTATGGCGATTGGTGGCGATCCATCTCGTCGTGGTGTCATCGCAACATGTAACTATCCTGCTCGGGAATTTGGGGTGCGTTCAGCTATGGCGACAGCTCAGGCACTGAAACTATGCCCTGATCTCACAGTTTTACATGGCAATATGGATAAATACCGAGAAGCATCAAGGCAGATCATGGATATCTTTCGAGACTACACAGATATCATCGAGCCTCTCTCTCTCGATGAGGCGTTCTTAGATGTGACTGGAACGGATTTGTGTCAGGGAAGTGCAACATATATTGCTGAAGATATTCGACAACGGGTGAAAGAAACTGTGGGTATTACTATATCTGCAGGCGTTGCCCCGAATAAATTTATTGCCAAAATTGCCAGTGATTGGAATAAGCCTGATGGCTTATATGTTGTCCAACCTGCTCAAATCACTGCATTTCTAGATGACCTATCGGTAGATAAGATTTCCGGTGTAGGTAAGAAAACCGCAGAAAAACTCGGCTCGATGGGTATTTCCACCTGTTTAGATCTTCGCAAACGTTCATTAGCTGAGTTGGTTGAGCGCTTTGGTAAGTTTGGAAAGTGTTTGTTTGAGCTAGCTAGGGGCATTGATGAAAGGCCCGTACAGACAAGTCGGATTAGGAAGTCGATCAGTGTTGAACATACCTATGCAAATGATCTGGGTGATGTTGATGCTTGTTTAGATAAATTACCAGCATTATTAGAGGAGTTAGCTCAACGGTTTGAAAAGCATGGCAAGGATAAACAAATCACAGGAGTGATTGTTAAAGTTAAATTTTTTGATTTTATTCAAACCACTGCAGAACATGCCGTTTCCATCCCAGAGGTTTCTCATTTTCGCCAGCTGTTAATTGATGCGTTTAATCGGGGAGGGCGTCCAGTGCGATTGTTGGGCGTTGGTTATAAATTAAAACCTATGTTTGATCAGCAGCCTAAGCAATTAAATTTACTCGACCCTTCTTAGTTAGCCCTTTTACTTTGATTAACCCATACTAGGTAACTGAAATAAACAATGGATATGCCTAAGGGTGATATGCTGGACAGTGAAGTAAACATCGATAATGTCAGAGTTCGTTTAGCGACATACAGTCATGAATATACCTGTGGTATGGACGCTTGGGCGCTGCGTTGTTGCCAATTAGCTATGGATGCTACTGACAAAGGTAACTATGGTGTTGGGGCTCTACTGATCAGTCGAGAAGGCGATATTTTAGCGGAAGCTGGAAATCAGGTTTTCTCTAATGGCTTTAACTCTTCTGCCCATGCTGAGATGTGTGTGATCGATGAATTTGAACGCACCTATCCAAATTATTCCTCCAGATCTGGCCTAATGTTACTCACGTCTTTAGAGCCTTGTCCTATGTGCTGTACACGTATACTTGCTGCCGGAATTGGTCAAGTAAGATATCTCACTACTGATAAAGATGGTGGCATGATGTCGCATTGCGATAAGTTGCCTTATGCATGGAAAAATCTCTCTGAATTAATTGATATTCAAGAGGTTAAGGATCTTCCGGAACTTTCTAAGTTAGCTAGCGATATTGCATTAGCGAACATTTCTTTATTGAGAAAAAAACTATTAGGGATTATTCGTCCCTGATTCCTGAAATTAGCCATTGCTTTTGCTATACTCGCGCGCTTTTACACGGTCTGGTCAAAAAAGAACCAGTGTCTACCCGAGGTGATAAATGATCCAATTGCTTGTGTCTAAGACACAATCGCTAAAAAGCGACCTGCTTTCAGGTTTGACAGTGGCTTTGGCGCTGGTACCTGAAGCTGTAGCTTTTGCGTTTGTTGCTGGTGTTGAGCCATTAGTTGGCTTATATGCAGCGTTTATGGTCGGACTGATTACTGCCACTATCGGTGGTCGACCAGGTATGATTTCTGGTGCTACTGGTGCTTTGGCGGTAGTGATGGTTAGCCTTGTGGCAATGCATGGGGTTGAATATCTCTTTGCCACCGTTGTGCTAATGGGGATATTCCAGATTTTGGCTGGTATCTTCCGCTTGGGTAAGTTTATCCGCTTGGTGCCTCATCCGGTAATGCTTGGTTTTGTAAATGGTTTGGCAATCGTTATTTTCCTTGCCCAGATGAAGCAATTCCAGTTCACTGATGCCGAGGGTAACTTGCAGTGGCTGCAAGGTGAGCAGATGATGCTGATGCTGGGATTGATTGCCCTGACTATGGCAATAATTCACTTCTTGCCTAAGATCACGCGAATTATTCCTTCCTCGCTTGCTGCGATTGTTACAGTGACGCTGTTGGTTATTGGTCTAGATCTAGATGCTCGTACAGTACAAGATGTGCTTGCAGATATGACGGGTAACCCAGCTGCAACCATTGCTGGTGGCTTCCCTGAGTTCCATATCCCGATGGTTCCAATCAATCTAGAAACGCTTAAAATTATCGTTCCTTATGCGTTGATCTTAGCTGCGATTGGCCTAATTGAGTCTCTACTAACGTTAACCTTGATTGACGAGATCACAGAAACCCGTGGTCGTGGCAACAAAGAATGTATTGGCCAAGGTGTTGCTAACGTAGCGACTGGTTTCTTTGGCGGTATGGGCGGTTGTGCCATGATTGGTCAGAGTATGATTAACATCAATTCTGGCGGTTTGGGCCGTGCATCGGGTATCTCTGCGGCACTATTCCTTCTTGCCTTTATTTTGGTTGGCTCAAGCTTAATCGAAATTATTCCGGTGGCAGCGCTTGTTGGTGTTATGTTTATCGTCGTAATTGGAACCTTTGAGTGGGCTAGTTTGCGTCTATGGGGCAAGATCCCTCGTTCCGATCTGATCGTCGTTATCGCAGTAACAGGCGTAACTGTTTGGCAAGATCTGGCGGTTGCGGTAATTGTCGGTGTCATTATCTCTGCGCTGGTATTTGCTTGGAAACACGCAAGTAATATGGCATTTGAAGTACGTGAAGAGTACGACACTAAGGTGTATCTGCCTAACGGACCGTTGTTCTTTGCGTCAATTCAGACATTCCGTGATCAATTTAATCCTAAGATGGATCCACCTGAGGTGATCGTAGACTTTGCGAATTGCCGAGTTATGGATCATTCAGGTATCGAAGCAATCGACTCACTAGCTGAACGTTATGAAAAAGCGGGTAAGGAGCTTCACCTTCGTCATTTGAGCCCAGAGTGCCGTGCGCTAATGAAGAAAGCTGGTAGTCTGGTTGAAGTGAATGTGATTGAAGATCCTAAATATAAGGTGGCCGACGACAGTTTGGCTTAAAGCTTATATTCACTTTAAAAACGCTGGCTGATGCCGGCGTTTTTTTTGCTTTTATTGTAAGTCTTGTAAAAATTTACTCTCCTAATAACTACTTAAAACAGTAAGTTGTTGGTTGTTTTTTGATCTATTGTACATCGGTACAATAGGCAGAATTAACATCTGTTACTACGTTGATATAAAGAGTTTTAAAAATTCTTAGTTCTGCGGCTGTTATTAATAGTTATTTCTCAGTACGCATTGATGAATACCACGAATAAAAAATGGGAGTGGTGGTCATGAGTGTAGTTATAGGTTCTGTATCTCAAATATCAGGTAAGGTTGTAGCGATTAGCCCAGATGGTTCGGAGCGAACCCTCGCCTTAGGTGATCCTGTATATGAAGATGATTTAATCAAAGTTTCACAAGATGGCTCAGTTGAAATAGATGTAAACAATGCTGAGTTAGTTGCATTGGAATCAGGGCAAGTTTGGCTGGTGTCGAGTGAAACCTTTTCAGTCATTGATAATATTGACCCAAATGAATATGCAGTGAACCCTGAATTCCTTGATGCTGCGTTAGCTGCAGAGGTCGCAGAAAATGCTGAAGACGCTGTTGAGCTAGCTAGAGAAGAGGCTGCCGCAGCTGAAGAAGCTGGGGAAACGTTCTTTGATCAAGCAAATGCTGATGCGGAAGCGGAAGCCGAAGCAATTCAAGCTGCAATTTTAGCCGGCGTTGACCCTACTGAAGTAGGTGAAGCAACTGCAGCAGGAGGTGAACCTGCTGCAGGTGATGGTGGAAATGAAGGTTCTTCTACCGTAAACATTACCCGTACAGCTGAAGAAGTAGATCCCACAGCTGGTTATGAAACTATAGGTTTCGAAGATACTTTTGAGGAGCCTGAAGAGGAAGAACTCCAGCCAATTATCCCACCAAATAATATCCCGGTGATTACTGTTAATGAATTGGGTATTGATGGGACTGATGATGTAGTTAATGAGGCAGGCTTGCCAGAGGGTAGGAATCCTGAAGATGATACTGAATTTGCTTTCGGAAGTTTTACAATCAGTGATGCTGATGGCCTGATTGGGATTCAGAGTGTAACAATTAATGGTGTAACTACTCCAATTGGTGAGCTGGTAGGCAGTAGCTTTGATGGCGATTATGGCGTAATGACCATAACTGCTTATGACTCTAATACAGGTATAGGTTCATATCAGTATGAATTAACGAGTCCTGTCACTACAGATCCATCTGTTAATGATGGCGCTAATACCGAACTAAATAAAGATACATTCAGCTTTACCGTGTCTGATGGCATTGATACATCAGCCCCTTCCGCAGTAACAGTAGATATTATCGATGATGTACCTGATGCCGAGGTTGTATCTGATAGAGAGCCTGAACTGCTTATTCTTGATGAATCTCCACTTCCAGAAGAGGGGGATGGTATCTATGAGGTTAGTATTGATTTCAGCGCTGCTTTCGTCGGTCCAGCTCAATATGGAGCCGATGGTCCTGGCTCAGTTAGCTACGCATTCATATTAACTGGAGAAAATGTTGGAACTGGTTTGTTTGCGTTGGGAGAAGATGGTCAGCAAGGAGCTGAAATTGTACTGAATATGGAAGGTACCAACGTTGTTGGTACCAGCGGTAGTGGGACAGAAGACGATCCGTTGATCACTCATTTCACAATAAGTGTGGATAATGACTTTGATTCAGAAAACTTCGGTACAGTCACTTTTACACTTGAGAATAATATCTGGCATTCAGATACTGATGAACACGATGAAGCTGAAACTCTGAATGTACATGGCTCTTATTTCGATGAAGAGCAAGAGGAGATCCTGAATAGTTTAGTGCTGGAACAAACTATCACCGATGCTGATGGAGATATGGATAGTGCTTCAGTTGATATTGGTAGTGGTACTTTCTCAATAGAAGATGATGGCCCAACGGCTCAACTTCGTACCCCAGATGAAGGCGAGCAGCCAGCGACCTTAGTACTGGATGAAAGTGCGCTTGATAATGGTGGAATCAACACCGTGAAAGAAGACTTTTCAGTGTACTTTGTTACGGACTCTGAAGGTGATGACGAGACCGGGGATCTGGATGTTGACTACGGTACAGACGGTCCGGGCTCAGTGACTTATACCTTAGCATTGTCTGCGGCGGGTCTTGCGACTCAACTCTATGCACTGGATCCGAATGATACCGAGATAGTAGATGACCCCTACGGTCAGGGTGATGAAATCCTGTTGTTTATGAATGAAGAAACGGGCGTGGTTGAGGGTAAAACCTCTGCTGAGTCGGAGACTGTTTACTTCAGCATCAGTGTGGATGAAAACAGCGGTGAAGTGACCTTCGAGCGTTATGAAAACATCTGGCATGACAATACCGGCGACCATGATGATCCGGAATCGTTGCAACTGGATGAATTGGCGACGCTAAAACTAACCCAGACGGTTGAAGATGCAGACGGTGATGAAAGTGCTGTTTCAATCAACTTAGTGGGAAGTGATAGCGATGGCGATGCAGTAACTAGCTTCACCATTGAAGATGATGGACCAGTTGGAGCAGGTAGTAACGATAATGCTTTACACACCGGTACTGTTCTGGTAGATACGGGTACAGACGGTGGTACAGTCGCTTGGAGTGGAAGCACGTCGTACGGCAACTTCAGTGGAGACGCAGATGGTGTCTATAATTACTCATCAACAGTGGATGATGCAGACTATCCTGCTGGAACGGTCTTATCCGACACCGTGTCTTATACCATTACAGATGGTGACGGCGATACCACAGGTGGATCGTTGACCTTCACCTACAAGGTTCAAAATCTGGAACCGGAAATCTCAGTATCGGGTGAATCCACCTCACTACTGTTGGATGAATCTATCGGCGAAGATGTAAATGATGAGAACGCAGAAGATGATGATGCAGGTGAAAGCGATCCATTTATTGGCAGTGTGAATGCAAATCTTGCTCCGCTCTTCAGCTACACCATTGATGATTATGGTAACCAGAGTGATCCGGGTAGTGCGACAGCCAGTGAATCCTATGGTCTGAGCTTAACAACCGAAAGTGAAGACGGTTTTGTTGAGACTACACTTCAACGTTCCTCTGATAATGAAACGGTTTACTTGTATCAGGGCGAAGACGGCATTGTTTATGGTGTGACCTTAGATGGTGAAGGTGAAATAGATGCCACCGTACTCTCGATTGAAGTGGACAGCGACACAGCCACTCTGACGGTTAACCAGTATGTGGCGGTAGAGCATGGAGATGCTGAAGACCATGATGATTCGGTTAGCCTGAACCTAGTTGAAGAAACAGATCTACTGGAAGTTACTTATCTTGCGTCCTATGCAGACGAAGATGGCTCCCCAGCCTCAGATGACACGGCCTTTACTCTGGCGAGTGTGGATGTGGCCAATATCAGTATCGAAGATGATGGCCCAACGGCCGAGCTGAGTGGCGACTTCAATGCCACCCTAGTACTGGATGAATCCGACGTACCGGAAGACATGACTACCCAGACCTACGTTGGCCCATCGTTGGCCGACCTGGGTAACGACGAAGTGGCCTATGCTGCTGCACTGGCGGACTGGGCTAACTACGAAGTGATCGACGATGGTGATGACGACGGTATTCACAGCGTCAGAGCCTCCTTCGCCGGAGCCTTTGCCACCACCGACTACGGTACTGATGGTGAAGGTGATGTCACCTACGCACTGGTACTGACCGGCAGCGATGTTGAATCGGGCCTCTACGAACTGGGTGTGAATGGTGCGCAAGGCGATGAGATCGTCCTCAACCAGTCAGGTGATGACATCATTGGTGCCTCTCTGGATGGAACCATCACCTACTTTACCATCAGCGTTGATGTGGACAGCGGTGAAATTACCTTCAGCCAGAACAACAGCAACAACATCTGGCACCCAACCAGCCCGGACAACTATGACGAGTCAGTCACCCTGACCGTCGATGGCGACAACGGCGAAACCGGGGATGATCTGGTCTTGAACAGCCTGGTTATAGAACAGACCGTGACCGATGCAGATGGAGACGAAGCCACTGCGGAATACGATCTGGGAGCCAACGTCTTCAGCATTGAAGACGATGGCCCAACGGCTGACCTGAGTGGCGACTTCAATGCCACCCTGGTACTGGACGAATCCGATGTACCGGAAGACATGACTACCCAGACCTACGTTGGCCCATCGTTGGCCGACCTGGGTAACGACGAAGTGGCCTATGCTGCTGCACTGGCGGACTCGGCTAACTACGAAGTGATCGACGATGGTGATGACGACGGTATTCACAGCGTCAGAGCCTCCTTCGCCGGAGCCTTTGCCACCACCGACTACGGTACTGATGGTGAAGGTGATGTCACCTACGCACTGGTACTGACCGGCAGCGATGTTGAATCGGGCCTCTACGAACTGGGTGTGAATGGTGCGCAAGGCGATGAGATCGTCCTCAACCAGTCAGGTGATGACATCATTGGTACCTCTCTGGATGGAACCATCACCTACTTCACCATCAGCATTGATGTGGACAGTGGAGAGATCACCTTCAGCCAGAACAACAGCAACAACATCTGGCACCCAACCAGCCCGGACAACTATGACGAGTCAGTCACCCTTACCGTCGATGGCGACAACGGCGAAACAGGGGATGATCTGGTCTTGAACAGCCTAGTTGTGGAACAGACCGTGACCGATGCAGATGGAGACGAAGCCACTGCGGAATACGATCTGGGAGCCAACGTCTTCAGCATTGAAGACGATGGCCCAACGGCCGAGCTGAGTGGCGACTTCAATGCCACCCTGGTACTGGACGAATCCGACGTACCGGAAGACATGACTACCCAGACCTACGTTGGCCCATCGCTGGCCGACCTGGGTAACGACGAAGTGGCCTATGCTGCTGCACTGGCGGACTCGGCTAACTACGAAGTGATCGACGATGGTGATGACGACGGTATTGTCAGCGTCAGTGCCTCCTTCGCTGGAGCCTTTGCCACCACCGACTACGGTACTGATGGTGAAGGTGATGTCACTTACGCACTGGTACTGACCGGCAGCGATGTTGAATCGGGCCTCTACGAACTGGGCGTGAATGGTGCGCAAGGCGATGAGATCGTCCTTAACCAGTCAGGTGATGACATCATTGGTACCTCTTTGGATGGAACCATCACCTACTTCACCATCAGCATTGATGTGGACAGTGGAGAGATCACCTTCAGCCAGAGCAACAACGTCTGGCACCCAACCAGCCCGGACAATTATGACGAATCAGTCACCCTGACCGTCGATGGCGACAACGGCGAAACAGGGGATGATCTGGTCTTGAACAGCCTAGTTGTGGAACAGACCGTGACCGATGCAGATGGAGACGAAGCCACTGCGGAATACGATCTGGGAGCCAACGTCTTCAGCATTGAAGACGATGGCCCAACGGCCGAGCTGAGTGGCGACTTCAATGCCACCCTGGTACTGGACGAATCCGACGTACCGGAAGACATGACTACCCAGACCTACGTTGGCCCATCGCTGGCCGACCTGGGTAACGACGAAGTGGCCTATGCTGCTGCACTGGCGGACTCGGCTAACTACGAAGTGATCGACGATGGTGATGACGACGGTATTGTCAGCGTCAGTGCCTCCTTCGCTGGAGCCTTTGCCACCACCGACTACGGTACTGATGGTGAAGGTGATGTCACTTACGCACTGGTACTGACCGGCAGCGATGTTGAATCGGGCCTCTACGAACTGGGCGTGAATGGTGCGCAAGGCGATGAGATCGTCCTTAACCAGTCAGGTGATGACATCATTGGTACCTCTTTGGATGGAACCATCACCTACTTCACCATCAGCATTGATGTGGACAGTGGAGAGATCACCTTCAGCCAGAGCAACAACGTCTGGCACCCAACTAGCCCGGACAATTATGACGAATCAGTCACCTTGACCGTCGATGGCGACAACGGCGAAACAGGGGATGATCTGGTCTTGAACAGCCTGGTTGTGGAACAGACCGTGACCGATGCAGATGGAGACGAAGCCACTGCGGAATACGATCTGGGAGCCAACGTCTTCAGCATTGAAGACGATGGCCCAACGGCCGAGCTGAGTGGCGACTTCAATGCCACCCTGGTACTGGACGAATCCGACGTACCGGAAGACATGACTACCCAGACCTACGTTGGCCCATCGCTGGCCGACCTGGGTAACGACGAAGTGGCCTATGCTGCTGCACTGGCGGACTCGGCTAACTACGAAGTGATCGACGATGGTGATGACGACGGTATTGTCAGCGTCAGTGCCTCCTTCGCTGGAGCCTTTGCCACCACCGACTACGGTACTGATGGTGAAGGTGATGTCACTTACGCACTGGTACTGACCGGCAGCGATGTTGAATCGGGCCTCTACGAACTGGGCGTGAATGGTGCGCAAGGCGATGAGATCGTCCTTAACCAGTCAGGTGATGACATCATTGGTACCTCTCTGGATGGAACCATCACCTACTTCACCATCAGCATTGATGTGGACAGTGGAGAGATCACCTTCAGTCAGAGCAACAACGTCTGGCACCCAACCAGCCCGGACAACTATGACGAATCAGTCACCCTGACCGTCGATGGCGACAACGGCGAAACAGGGGATGATCTGGTCTTGAACAGCCTAGTTGTGGAACAGACCGTGACCGATGCAGATGGAGACGAAGCCACTGCGGAATACGATCTGGGAGCCAACGTCTTCAGCATTGAAGACGATGGCCCAACGGCCGAGCTGAGTGGCGACTTCAATGCCACCCTGGTACTGGACGAATCCGACGTACCGGAAGACATGACTACCCAGACCTACGTTGGCCCATCGCTGGCCGACCTGGGTAACGACGAAGTGGCCTATGCTGCTGCACTGGCGGACTCGGCTAACTACGAAGTGATCGACGATGGTGATGACGACGGTATTGTCAGCGTCAGTGCCTCCTTCGCTGGAGCCTTTGCCACCACCGACTACGGTACTGATGGTGAAGGTGATGTCACTTACGCACTGGTACTGACCGGCAGCGATGTTGAATCGGGCCTCTACGAACTGGGCGTGAATGGTGCGCAAGGCGATGAGATCGTCCTTAACCAGTCAGGTGATGACATCATTGGTACCTCTTTGGATGGAACCATCACCTACTTCACCATCAGCATTGATGTGGACAGTGGAGAGATCACCTTCAGCCAGAGCAACAACGTCTGGCACCCAACCAGCCCGGACAATTATGACGAATCAGTCACCCTGACCGTCGATGGCGACAACGGCGAAACAGGGGATGATCTGGTCTTGAACAGCCTAGTTGTGGAACAGACCGTGACCGATGCAGATGGAGACGAAGCCACTGCGGAATACGATCTGGGAGCCAACGTCTTCAGCATTGAAGACGATGGCCCAACGGCCGAGCTGAGTGGCGACTTCAATGCCACCCTGGTACTGGACGAATCCGACGTACCGGAAGACATGACTACCCAGACCTACGTTGGCCCATCGCTGGCCGACCTGGGTAACGACGAAGTGGCCTATGCTGCTGCACTGGCGGACTCGGCTAACTACGAAGTGATCGACGATGGTGATGACGACGGTATTGTCAGCGTCAGTGCCTCCTTCGCTGGAGCCTTTGCCACCACCGACTACGGTACTGATGGTGAAGGTGATGTCACCTACGCACTGGTACTGACCGGCACTGATGTTGAATCGGGCCTCTACGAACTGGGCGTGAATGGTGCGCAAGGCGATGAGATCGTCCTCAACCAGTCAGGTGATGACATCATAGGTACCTCTTTGGATGGAACCATCACCTACTTCACCATCAGCATTGATGTGGACAGTGGAGAGATCACCTTCAGCCAGAGCAACAACGTCTGGCACCCAACTAGCCCGGACAATTATGACGAATCAGTCACCTTGACCGTCGATGGCGACAACGGCGAAACAGGGGATGATCTGGTCTTGAACAGCCTGGTTGTGGAACAGACCGTGACCGATGCAGATGGAGACGAAGCCACTGCGGAATACGATCTGGGAGCCAACGTCTTCAGCATTGAAGACGATGGCCCAACGGCCGAGCTGAGTGGCGACTTCAATGCCACCCTGGTACTGGACGAATCCGACGTACCGGAAGACATGACTACCCAGACCTACGTTGGCCCATCGCTGGCCGACCTGGGTAACGACGAAGTGGCCTATGCTGCTGCACTGGCGGACTCGGCTAACTACGAAGTGATCGACGATGGTGATGACGACGGTATTGTCAGCGTCAGTGCCTCCTTCGCTGGAGCCTTTGCCACCACCGACTACGGTACTGATGGTGAAGGTGATGTCACTTACGCACTGGTACTGACCGGCAGCGATGTTGAATCGGGCCTCTACGAACTGGGCGTGAATGGTGCGCAAGGCGATGAGATCGTCCTTAACCAGTCAGGTGATGACATCATTGGTACCTCTTTGGATGGAACCATCACCTACTTCACCATCAGCATTGATGTGGACAGTGGAGAGATCACCTTCAGCCAGAGCAACAACATCTGGCACCCAACTAGCCCGGACAATTATGACGAATCAGTCACCTTGACCGTCGATGGCGACAACGGCGAAACAGGGGGTGATCTGGTCTTGAACAGCCTGGTTGTGGAACAGACCGTGATCGATGCAGATGGAGACGAAGCCACTGCGGAATACGATCTGGGTGCCAACGTCTTCAGCATTGAAGACGATGGCCCAACGGCCGAGCTGAGTGGCGACTTCAATGCCACCCTGGTACTGGACGAATCCGACGTACCGGAAGACATGACTACCCAGACCTACGTTGGCCCATCGTTGGCCGACCTGGGTAACGACGAAGTGGCCTATGCTGCTGCACTGGCGGACTCGGCTAACTACGAAGTGATCGACGATGGTGATGACGACGGTATTGTCAGCGTCAGTGCCTCCTTCGCCGGAGCCTTTGCCACCACCGACTACGGTACTGATGGTGAAGGTGATGTCACCTACGCACTGGTACTGACCGGCACTGATGTTGAGTCGGGCCTTTACGAACTGGGCGTGAATGGTGCGCAAGGCGATGAGATCGTCCTTAACCAGTCAGGTGATGACATCATAGGTACCTCTTTGGATGGAACCATCACCTACTTCACCATCAGCATTGATGTGGACAGTGGAGAGATCACCTTCAGCCAGAGCAACAACGTCTGGCACCCAACTAGCCCGGACAATTATGACGAATCAGTCACCTTGACCGTCGATGGCGACAACGGCGAAACAGGGGATGATCTGGTCTTGAACAGCCTGGTTGTGGAACAGACCGTGACCGATGCAGATGGAGACGAAGCCACTGCGGAATACGATCTGGGTGCCAACGTCTTCAGCATTGAAGACGATGGCCCAACGGCCGAGCTGAGTGGCGACTTCAATGCCACCCTGGTACTGGACGAATCCGACGTACCGGAAGACATGACTACCCAGACCTACGTTGGCCCATCGCTGGCCGACCTGGGTAACGACGAAGTGGCCTATGCTGCTGCACTGGCGGACTCGGCTAACTACGAAGTGATCGACGATGGTGATGACGACGGTATTGTCAGCGTCAGTGCCTCCTTCGCTGGAGCCTTTGCCACCACCGACTACGGTACTGATGGTGAAGGTGATGTCACCTACGCACTGGTACTGACCGGCACTGATGTTGAATCGGGCCTCTACGAACTGGGCGTGAATGGTGCGCAAGGCGATGAGATCGTCCTTAACCAGTCAGGTGATGACATCATTGGTACCTCTCTGGATGGAACCATCACCTACTTCACCATCAGCATTGATGTGGACAGTGGAGAGATCACCTTCAGTCAGAGCAACAACGTCTGGCACCCAACCAGCCCGGACAACTATGACGAATCAGTCACCTTGACCGTCGATGGCGACAACGGCGAAACAGGGGATGATCTGGTCTTGAACAGCCTAGTTGTGGAACAGACCGTGACCGATGCAGATGGAGACGAAGCCACTGCGGAATACGATCTGGGAGCCAACGTCTTCAGCATTGAAGACGACGGACCAAGTGAATTTCACCCAGATAAAGCGCACGTTATTCTGGATGTTTCCTCCGATTCATTTACTGAGCAGGAGATCACTCAAACACTTAACTTTGATCCAGGAACTGATGGTTTGGGGGATCTAACCTTTAATATCCAAAATGGGCAGCTATTCAAAGATTCCGAAGGTAATCAGTTATTCCTCGATAATAAAGAGTTATATCTTTACTACGGTGAAAATGAAGGGGAGTTGATCGCCAGAACTTCGGATGAAGATGGTGCAGTAGTAGCCTTTACTGCAACTATAGACGCTGAGGGCAATGTTAATGTTACTATTTTCAGCGGTCAGTTTATTTCCAATGTCGAGATTACCACAGTGACTGACCTCTCTGGGGTTGGTGGTGGTAACGTACCATTTAAAGGCCTGAATATAGGCAGTAATAATACGCCAGACCCAGATGGTTCAGATGATGTATTGGTAAGTTCTGAAATCCTGCCTCTTGGAGATGCTGACGCTGGTACTGTGAATAGTAATAGCACTGTACTGGGTGTAGGTACCGGTAATGAGGTATCTGATGGAGAGATCATTCGTTATGACCTAGTAACCGATCTGTCAATTAATGATCAGCAGAATCAGGAAAGTTATTCCTTTAGCGGATATCAAGAGACCTTTGTCTTTAAGCAGCAGATCCGGATAGACGGTGGTTCTAAGGATGCGGACTTCATTCTTCGAATCTATAAAGAAACGGGTGATGCAGTAACGCAAAATAACACACTGGTTCAAGGTAGTGGTGTAGCATCGATGCTGGCTCTTACAGTAGCTGAAGTTAGAATCTACAATGATTTAAATCAGTTGCAAGATAATACGGCATATGTCACTCAGAATATCGATGGATCAGTGACCGTACATGATCTACAAGATGGATGGTGGTTTGAGATTGTGAGCCTTGATGACTTTAATGAACCTGAGGCATTTAACGCGGTTGAGATTCAAGCTATAGAATATGACACTCTTGATGCGGAGGATGATGTCACTAGCTTTAAACTTGCTCAGTTTACCTTCGGACAGGATTCAGATATTGAACCGGTGAACTTTGAACTTCCGGTTGAAGGCATTGACGCCGACGGTGATACTGTATCGAGTGCTGTAGATATCACAGTATACCCTGATACTCAGAGTGTGGTTGGCACCTCCGATGCTGATGAACTGGTTGGTACTGATCAGGGCGATTATCTCTTTGGTTACGAAGGTAACGATATCCTGACTGGTGGTTTGGGTGACGATGTCTTTATGTGGCTGGATGGAGATGCTGATGGTGGTACCGATACAGTGATTGACTTTACCTATGATCTTGTAGATCCAGCAGCTGAGAATGATGTGCTGAACCTTGCTGATATGCTTGACCCTACAGGTGTTCTGGACTTTACAGGTGGCGCAGACAATATAGATGATTACCTTGTGGCAACGTTTGATGATGTTGAAGGGACTACAACGTTGGAAGTTTATCTGGGAGGAGATGCTAACAGTGGTGGTACCGTTGATCAGACAATCATCGTTAATGGTGATTTACAAACAACCTTGGATACATTGCTAGCTAACGGGAATATTGATGTTGATCAGTAATTAGCTAACTGAAACAGCGCAGGTATTTAAAGCACCCCATTCAGGGGTGCTTTTTTAACTTTATGATAGAGCTGATCCGCTGAATGAAATACCTTCCCAACCCGTTTTCATGAAGTTACGAATATTTCCATGATCATCGCCTTCGGGTGTATTTAATACGTCCTGATAAAAACGGCCGAAGCAGCGTAACGTTTGTTCTTTGTCTAAATTGTTTAATTGTGCAAATGCAAAGATCTTACAGCTACCTTCATTTTGCCCGACCTCATTCTGAACATCGCCATTAGAGAAAGCTGTCGGCGAAAATTCATAGTTATCTGAGATCACTTGCATAGTGTCTTCAAAATCAAGTTCAGGGTTGTTACCCAGTTGCTGAAGAAATTCATTTAGGGTCATTTTTATGCCTTCTAATTCAAGTGTTATCTGCAGTTGGATATTAGAGTGCTGTTTAATTTTTGCAATAGTTTGATCTCAATCAGCCTTGCTTGATCTTTATCCATTCACGAATACCGGAACTGGCTATTTGATTTACACTGAAAGTGCCAAGGTTAGAAAAACCTTTAGGCAAGGATGTACAAGAATGTACTTAGGTTTCAATGAGGAAGAGGTGTTTAGCCATGTTAACTTATCAAGAGTGTTTGGAAATGAGCGGCCTATCTGCATCTGAAGTAGACGCGATTGCTGAGCATGAACATGTTGACCCTATCATAGCTATGGCGATGGGTAACTATTTGGTAGAACACCAAGGTGAGAAGCTTATTAAGCGTATTATTTTGGATGACATCACTAAGGCTGAAAGGAAAGGTGATGATGAACATGCAGCTTTGCTACGTAGAGTTATGGAGCACTTTATAGCTACTCATCCAGATGCTGGTCTCTGAGGCATTAACAAATAGATAAAGGGCTGGAAGGCCCTTTATTTTTGTGAACTATAAGCGACTTTCGGTCAATAGTATGGTCAATAGCGTTTGGCTGTTTTCAGCTGCGTCGTGCCCTAATGGTGTTAAATATCCACCATCGGTTTGCGTGACTAAACCTTTATCAAATAGGCGCTGTGTAGCAGCAATAATCTCGGGTTTAGCGGAGGAGTGAACTTTAATACCTTCTTGCGTTGTATCGAGGTTAAACATATTCAATACATTCAATTCTTGCATGATCTCTTCGTTATACGGCATATCTGCTCCTGAAAAAAATCGTCGGTATCTAAGGTGTGTTAGCCAATCTTTAATGTTTAGCAAAAGACCTTATCCAACAGCATAGACCTTCTTGCTTTGAAATATAACCCTTTAATTTCAATGAAAAAGAAATTGGGTGGCTAAGTTGTTGTGAAGTGATAAAACTTGAAGAAATTGAAGATTAAAGGGCGAGGGAAAGTGTATTGAGAGCGGAAAGAAAAAAGGGGCAGAATGACTGCCCCTTATTGAATTACTTAATGCGCATACCTGGTTGTGCACCTTCGTCTGGATTGAGGATCCATAGATCTTCACCTCCAGGGCCCGCTGCCAGAACCATACCTTCGGAAACACCGAACTTCATCTTTCTAGGAGCAAGGTTAGCAACCATCACGGTTAGTTTGCCTTCTAGATCTTCAGGAGCATATGCGGATTTAATGCCTGCAAAGACATTACGTGTTTCACCACCTAAATCTAGCGTTAACTGTAGAAGTTTATTCGCGCCTTTAACATGTTCTGCTTTGGCGATGCGTACAACACGCAGATCGACTTTAGCAAAATCTGGGAACTCGATTGTATCGGCAATTGGCTCGTCAGCTAATGGGCCTTTATCTGCTTTGGAGCTTTGCTCCGTTGCAGCAGCGAGTGCGGCCAAGACTTCTTTAGTCTCTTCGATAATTGCGTTTACTTTGTCTTCTTCTACACGCTGCATCAGCGGTTTGAACTTATTGATCTTATGGCTAAGTAGAGGTGCTTCAATAGCATCCCATGCCATATTCTCAACATTTAGGAAAGCTTGAGCTTCTTCTGCAACTTGCGGAAGTACTGGCGCAAGGTAAGTCAGAATGACACGGAACAGGTTGATACCCATTGAACAGCAATCTTGTACCGCTTGCTCCTGACCTTCTTGTTTAGCAAGTACCCAAGGTTCAGCGTTGTCGATGTACTGGTTAGCTTTATCAGCAAGCGCCATAATTTCACGCATCGCTTTGCCGAATTCACGGTTCTCGTATGCGTTAGCGATACTTTCACCTGCAGCGACAGCTTCTTGGTATAGCGCAGGCTCAGATAGAGCAGGTGCCATTTCACCATCGAACTTCTTCTTGATAAAGCCAGCACAGCGAGAAGCGATGTTGATAACTTTGTTGACCAAGTCTGCGTTTACACGCATACGGAAGTCTTCAAGGTTAAGATCGATATCATCGATGCCTGAGCTTAACTTAGCTGCAAAGTAGTAACGCAGGTATTCAGGGCGGAGATGCTTAAGGTAAGTCTCAGCCATGATGAACGTGCCGCGAGACTTAGACATCTTTTGACCATCAACGGTTAAGAAACCGTGACAGAAAACTCCTGTTGGCTTACGGAAACCTGCACCTTCTAGCATTGCTGGCCAGAATAGGGTGTGGAAGTAAGCGATATCTTTGCCGATAAAGTGGTATAGCTCAGTTTCTGATGATTCAGACCAGTATTCGTCAAAATCGACACCGTTCTTATCACACCAGTTTTTAAAGCTGGCCATGTAACCGATAGGAGCATCTAGCCATACGTAGAAGTATTTGCCCGGAGCATCTGGGATTTCGAAACCCCAGTAAGGTGCATCGCGGGAGATATCCCAGTTTTGTAAGCCTGATTCAAACCACTCATTCAGTTTATGAATCATCTGTTCCTGAACATGGTTGTCTACCCAGTTACGTAAGAACGATTCGAAATCACCTAGTTTGAAGAAGTAGTGCTCGGACTCTTTTTCAATTGGTTTCGCACCAGAAACAGCGGAGTATGCATTTTTTAATTCAACAGGGCTGTAGGTGGCACCACATTTTTCACAGGAATCGCCATACTGATCTGGTTCGCCGCACTTAGGGCAATCACCCTTAACGAAACGGTCAGGAAGAAACATCTCTTTTTCTGGGTCATACGCCTGAGTGATGGTCTTTTTAGCAATATGACCGCCATCACGTAAAGCTGTGTAGATCTTCGAGGAGAAATGCTGGTTTTCAGGTGAATGGGTAGAGTGATAGTTATCAAAACCAACCATAAAGCCAGAGAAGTCACGCTGGTGCTCTTCGCTTACTTTATCGATCAATTCTTGCGGTGAAATACCCATCTGATCAGCTTTAAGCATAATTGGCGTGCCGTGAGCATCATCAGCACAAACATATGTACATTGATGGCCACGTTGCTTCTGGAAGCGAACCCAGATATCAGTCTGGATATATTCCACCAAATGACCAAGATGGATAGGGCCATTAGCATACGGAAGGGCGCTTGTTACAAGAATTTTGCGTTTGCTGTCAGTCATGATCTGCCTGAAAACCTAAAATCATTAAAAAAATAGACCGCAGATTCTACGCGTTTTGGACGATTTTATGAACAGTTAAAGTTCTGTTAACTGTAGAAGGAGTGTTTTTTAAGAATAGGCGAAAATTCGTGGAGATTTACCTGTTCGGAGCATTGAAAAACAGACTTGTGAACAACAATTTTTCGCTAACAATGAACTACTTTAGAACATCAGGCTACAAGCAGAGTTGTTGAAATAAATATAACCCTACAAAAATTAGGAAAAATGCCCATACTTAAGTAAGCTGTATCGACTGTTCGGTCTGCAGGGATACATGGAGTTTTAGCAGGCGGTGTTGGTTAAGGGAGATGTAAACTCTTAGGAACACAGGGTCATTAATGTACAGATCCCGTGTTCAGCCAAAAGTGATTTTATGCATACAAACAATGCAGAGCTGGATAAGGCTCTGTTTCTCTGTTCTGACAAATCGGATGCTGAAGCTTATTTAAGCGAACTAAAAAGTTTTTTAAATTACGCAGTCACATTGGTCCCGGATTGGGAGCAGTTGCTTACATTTGCACAGCAGGAAACCTACGCCATTATCTTGCTTAACCTAGGTAGCCTTAAAGCAGAAGATGAATTAGTTCACCTTAAAACTCTTATCGATATACAACCAGGCTCAATGAGAGTGGGTCTTTATAAGCCTATGAGTATGTCTACACGAGTCGCATTTTCTGAATGTTGTCATCGACTTTATCCCTTAGACATCGAGCCAGCGCAATTAGGTGAAGGAATATCTGAGAGTGCGAGAGCACAACGAATTCTAGGGCAAGATAAAGTGCGTGAGCTTGTGGGGAGTGTTAAGGTTTTACCTTCTCTGCCTGATATCTATGTAGAGCTCAACGAGGCCTTATCTTCTCCAAAAAGTAATGCTCGTATAATTGCAGGAATTATCGAAAAAGATATGGCGATGGCTGCCAAAATCTTACAATTGGTTAATTCGGCGTGTTTTGTTTTAGAGCGGAATATAAGTAGCCTGCAAGAAGCGGTGTCTTTGCTTGGTGTGCGTGAAGTTCGGGATTTGGTGCTAACTAACAAGGTATTCGAACATTTTCCTCAGGATGGACGTTGGAGTAGCTTTGCATTTGACCATATTCGGGACCGCTCTGTTCTAGTTGCCGGTTTAGCACGTGAGATCTGTCGTACAGTAAAAGCGTCACCAGTTGTAACTGATCAAGCATTTTTAGCAGCACTTTTACAAGATTTCGGTATGTTGATCTTCGCAACCCATGATCCTGAAGGCTATCAAAAGGTTATGCAGGAGGCGACAGATCTTAATCAGCCTTTATATGCAGTTGAGAAAATGCGTATGGGGGTTAGTCATACAGAAGCTGGTGCATATTTATTATCGCTTTGGAATATTTCTCCTGCCGTTATTGAAACTGTTCTGTTTCATCATTTCCCTTCATCTAGCAAATCTGATGATTTCTCGGCACTAACTGCTGTGCATGTTGCGGACGCTATTTTACCTAATGTGACCAACGTGCTTGGATGTCAGATTTCTAGTCGTCTGAGTTATCACTATTTGGAGCGTTTGGGGTTGGAAGATAAAGTAAATCATTGGCAGCAATTGGCGAGTCGCTATAAATTTTCTCATCCAGGTTGCGGAGGGGTGAAGAGTAGTTTTGCCTAACTTATCATCCTGCTAGAATACGCATCTTTATCAAGGGAGGATTTATCCCCCTTTTCTCTGTTTTAAGTTCTTTGTTTGAGGCATGAATGTCTATCTCTGTTGTTGAACCCGAAAAGTACCAAGCGCAATTAGCAGTTAAAAAAGCAGCAACTGCTGAACAGTTTGCTGATTTTGATTTGCCAGAGATAGAGGTGTTTGAATCGCCAAAAAGTCACTATCGTATGCGTTGTGAGTTTCGTGTTTGGCACGAAGATGATGACCTTTACTATGTGATGTTTGAAAAGGGTAATAAACATGCTCGTATTCGTATAGACCACTGTCCAATGGTGTCTAAACGAATTGAAGAAGTTATGTTTAATTTGCTTGAAGACATTCGACCAAATGAGGTGTTGCGTCGAAAACTGTTTCAAATCGATTTCCTCAGTACCTTAAGTGGCGAGCTGCTGGTAACTTTGCTTTACCATCGTCCTATCGATGAGACATGGACTGAAGCTGCGCGTGAACTTAAAGAGAAATATAACATTCAGCTAATCGGCCGCTCGCGCAAAACTAAAATTCTATTGGATCAAGATTTTGTAATCGAAAAGCTTGATATCAATGGCCGCGATTATATCTATAAGCAGGTCGAAAATAGTTTCTCTCAACCAAACGGCGAAGTGTGCCGCCATATGATCTCTTGGGCATTGGATGCTACGCAAAATGCCGGTGGAGATATGGTTGAGTTATATTGCGGTAACGGCAATTTTACGCTGCCAATGGCGCAAAATTTCAGACGCGTTGTTGCGACTGAAATATCGAAAACATCTGTAAGAGCAGCTCAATTTAATATTGAGGAAAACAACATTGATAACGTTGATGTGGTTCGAATTAGTTCAGAAGAGTTTTCTCAAGTATTAAGTGGTGCAGTAGAGAAACGACGTACTAAAGATCTTGGGTTGAACGAATGTAACTTTACAACGGTCTTGGTCGATCCACCGCGTTCTGGTCTAGATAATGATACGGTTAAGCAAGTTCAAGAGTATGATAATATTCTGTATATCTCTTGTAACCCAGATACATTGGCTGATAACTTAAAAGTTATCACGCAAACACATGAGTTAAAGCGCTTTGCGATTTTTGATCAGTTCCCTTATACCGATCATCTTGAGTGTGGTGTGTATTTAAGTCGCCGTTAAAGAACCAATGTAAACGTTCTTAACGTTTAGGTGAAACCACAATTTTCTCATGGGCTTCTTGTTGAAGGGAGGCCCATTTATCCTCAAATTCTTTTACGTTAAGGGGTTTAGAAAAGTAGTATCCCTGAGCGTACACTTTTCTTTCAATTCTACGAAGAGCTGTTAATTGCTCTTGGGTTTCAATACCTTCGGCAATGACCTCTAGCCGCATACTTTTACTCATTTGAATAATCGCTTCGACTAGGCCGTGGTAAGCCCCTTTATCAGTGCAGTTACTGATAAAAGAGCGATCTATTTTTAGTATATCTAGTGGGAATTTCATCAGATAGCTTAAAGCAGAAAAGCCGGTACCAAAGTCATCTATGGCAATCTTACAGCCAAGTGAACCAAGTTCTTTGAATATGCGTTGGTTTGCCTGATTATCAAGCAGTAACAGGCTTTCTGTAATCTCGATTAAGAGATTTGCTGGAGGTATTTGATGTTCTTCGATTGCAGTTTTAATACAGTGGATAAATTGGCTGGACTGAAACTGCTGTATGGATACATTTACAGATAAGTAAAAATTCGGCTTTAACTTTTCACGCCAGAGGGCCTGTTGTTGGCAGGCTTGTTGTATGCACCACTCTCCAATAGGCACGATTAAGCCGGTTTCTTCGGCAATGGGAATAAACTCGCTTGGAGAGATAAGTTCTGTACCGTTGCGAAGTCTTAATAAAGCTTCTGCGCCGGTGAGTTGGGCATTTTTAAGGTTGAAGATAGGCTGGTAATGCAGCTCCAGTAATTGATCATCAATCGCTCTACGTAATAGCGCTTCTATCTTAGCCCGTTGTTGAATATGTTGATTATGCTCCTGTGTGTAAAAGGCATAACGGCAACGCCCCCCCTCTTTTGCTCGGTACATGGCGATATCTGCATTTTGTACTAACGTGGTTGGATTGTCGGCATCGGAAGGGAACATGGAAATACCCACTGACGCAGAAATATAGATATCACTTGCCGCTAAATGAAAGCTTTCTTCTAGTTTACTGACTATCCGACTGGCTATTTCTTCAGCTTTTTCTGGAGACTGGAGGTTTTGAAGTATTACTGCAAACTCATCTCCACCTAATCGAGCGATGTGGTCATCATTACGTAACTGAGAGCTAATGCGTTTGGTTGCTGCGCATATTAGTTTGTCACCGACGTGGTGACCGAAGGTGTCGTTGACTGCTTTGAAATGATCCAAGTCTATAAAAAATAGAGCAAAAGGACTTTGACATTCTTGCCTGTTTTCAAATAGTGATTGCAGGTGCTTTTGGAATTGATTGCGATTTGCTATGCCTGAAAGGGCGTCGGTATTGGCCTGATATTCCAGTTCACTCCTTGCCTGATTAAGGCTGGTGACATCAGTAATGACGGCTAATGCTCCTGGATAGGAGTCACTGGCGGAAAGGGTTGCATCCATCAGGACTTCCATTTTCTGCCCTGACTTGGTTTTGATATTAATAGGGTATTCGGCTAAGTTCCCCTTCAGCCACAGAGTTTGAATACAGTCTTTTATTTGGTTTGTATCTTTTTGATCATAGAGAAAGTGGCTTAACATATGGCCGACAATTTCCCTTCGATCATAACCTAGATTTTGCAGGAAATAATCACTGGCATCTTTGATCATGCCTTGCTGATCAAAACTGAAAATTAGCGATGGTGTCGAGTGGTACAGCGTTCTTAGGCGTGATTCACTTTTTTTTAGGCGAAGGTGATGTTCTTCAATGTTATTTTGCATATCGTTAAATGCACTGGCAATTTCGCCTAACTCATCATTAGATGTGTGTTGCACTTTCGCAAAAAAAGCATCGCCTTTGCTACTTTTTATAGCCTGCAGTATGGCCTGTATAGGTCCACCCAATAATTTATAATAAATAAGCCATACGGTGGTTAGCAGCGTTATAACCATGACTAATAGGGTGATTAGGGTTTCGTTTAAAGCACGTTGTTGATTGGCTTGTAAACGGGTATTACCAACCATAATTATCATCGTGCCAGCTTGTTGGGTGATATGGGCATTGCTATAGATAATTGGAGCTTCTAGGGTGAAGGCGATATCCACATGCCCCAATTCATCAGATTGTTGTTCATATACAATGTTATTACTTTCATCCCGAACTTCGACTTTCAGCAAATCCGGGTCGAGCATCATTGAACCAACAATATTTTGTAAAATTTTCGTATTAAAGTTCCATAGGGGTATAGCCAAACTGGCGGGTAAGCTCTGAAGACTGTCTTTTTTTTCCTGTAGCTGCTGCTCAAGCTGCTGTGAGGTTTGGTATGCAGAAAAGCCAAAGGAAATTAATAAAGCGATCAATGCTCCAGGTATTAATACCAGAAGTAATTTAGCTTGCAGTGATCGTAAGTGAGATAGCATGTACGACCTTATTTTTATTGTGTGATAGAACTGAATACTTTTTCTAAGGAAAAGTCATAGTTGCTAGATTTATCTTCATTGGAAATAGAAAATTGGGTGAAATCAATTTTATTCCATTGCTCATTACCTAGATGAGATAAGTATAGATCGATGTTGGTTTTATCAATGCCTTGCATCTGAAAGCGGATATCACCTATAGGCGTATAAACCCCTTTGAGTTGCTGTTGATGGTAATCGTGTAGTAATACCATAGCCCAGGCGCCACCAAGGAAATGCCCTCCGTCGGTTAATAGCATTTCCCCGTTTTTCACTAGCTTAAGACCTTCTGAGGACCAGTTAAGTCCGACTAAGCATACATCTTCTCCAGCTTTTAAATTATGCGCCTCTAATGCTGCCTTTGCGCCAAAAGCGATAGGATCATTTGCAGCCCAGATTACAGAGGGGGTTATCTGATTTTGTTGTGCCCAATGCAGATATTTCAGTGTCAGTCGCTCAGCATCTTTCTGGTTCCAATTGGCATACAGAAAACGATCTAGTTTTAACTCGTTGTGCTGTTTAATGACAGAGAGGGCTCCTTCGTTACGGCCAATTGAGGCTGGTGTGAGCTGATCGCCGCCAATTGCCAGAACATGATAGGGTTTCTGATGCTGTTTTTGTTTGGCGCAGTGTAATAGCGCAGTCATCATGCGTTTTCCCGCAGTAAAGTAATCGGGGGTGATGGCGCCTAGAAGATTTGGGTACTTACCGCCGGGAAAACCTACGCGATTTCTTTGCTTTGGTAAAAAGTCACTTAGTAGCATAAGTGTTTTTATATTTTTTTCTGCAGCCGCTAGTAAAATTTTTTCAGCGGCCTGTTCTTCATTAACCAGAATCAGATAATCAGGGGGGATTTCTCGCTGAGTGGCTTTAATACCTAAAGTAGCCATATGTACGCGGTTGCGTTCAGCGTATATGACTTCAAGATTAATATTAAAATCATGGGCTGCCGCTTGCATCGTCTCCGTAACCATATCCCAAAACCTTTCTCCCTGTTTACCAGGATTGATGAAGGTTACGTTCATTGCAGAAGCCTGAAATGAGCATAAGACTAAGTATATGATTGTTAGAGATTTACTGAACGAAGTTATCATTTTTATTTACCGTTCAAAACATCAGTATGGATCTATTCTGCCTTTAAAAGTAGGGACAATACAATTATTTTATGGCGGTACTTTGGTAGGCAGTGTTATGTCATAAAAATAATGTTTTTTATTAGAGACTGTTAGGGATTATCGGTTATTTTCACCAGAAGTATTAAATATCGCTACTTCTATTGTAGTTCCAAATGTTAAGAATCGGATCTTATATATTTCTAGTATCTCGGTTTGTGGTGAACAGCCGTTCTTAAAAGATAGAGCAGACTACTTCTCTGTATTCTGCTAAAAAGCATGCGGAATTGGGTTGGAGAGCAACATGAAAGACTTACTTAAAATAAATGGATTTATTGCCTTTGTTTGCGTGGCATTTATCAATGCATTTGTAGACTTAGGGCATAAAATTGTTATCCAAAATACCCTGTTCAAAGCCTATGAAGGCGACCTACAAATTTTACTGACCGCAGTTGTGAATGGCTTAATCCTATTACCATTTATTATGTTGTTTACCCCCTCTGGTTTTCTTGCCGATAAATATCCTAAGAACAATGTCATGCGCTTATCTGCATGGGGTGCAGTTGGCATAACCTTGTTAATAACTGCTTGTTATTACATGGGGTTATTTATTCCTGCGTTTGCGCTTACCTTCATTCTTGCTTTGCAAAGTGCATTCTACTCACCGGCTAAGTATGGCTATATCAAAGAGATGGTGGGGACAAATAATCTAAGTGAAGGTAATGCTTGGATTCAGTCTGTCACCATGATCGCAATCCTTAGCGGAATTGTGGTGTTTTCATTGCTATTTGAAATGCGCTTAGAAGGTCTGACTGAAATAACACCAGAGCAAAGCCTGATTCTAAATGCGCCGTTGGGGTGGATTTTAGTCGCTGGTGCTTTGGTTGAGTTATATCTTGCATATCAATTACCGCAGTTACGTGAAACTGATCAGACTGCAAAGTTTGATAAATCGGCTTATCTAAAAGGTAAGACGCTTAAAAACAACATTCAGTTGTTACAAGGTAAACGCCCAATCTGGCTAGCAATTATTGGTTTGTCCCTGTTTTGGTCTATTAGCCAAGTTATGTTGGCTGTATTTCCAGCATTTGCAGAAGAGCACCTACAGCAGAGTAATACATTTGTGATTCAAGGCACTATGGCTCTTGCAGGTGTAGGCATATTGTTAGGTTCAATTTTGGTTGGGCGCTTTTCTAAACATTACATCAATGTCGGTTTGATCCCTGTGGGCGCTACCGGTGTAGCGGTAGGTTTAATCTTACTGCCACAACTTAGCTCTATGTGGATGCAATCCGCGGTGTTCTTCGCAATTGGCTTGTTTGGCGCGTTAATGTGTGTGCCATTGAATGCTTTGATTCAGTTTCATGCCAGTGAATCAGAAAGTGGACGTGTATTAGCAGGTAGTAACTTTATTCAAAACCTTATGATGCTTGGTTTCCTAGCGATGACAGTAGTCTTCGCCTGGAACAGTGTTGATGGGGTGTGGCTTCTATTCCTTCTGGCTGTGATTGGTGTTGTAGGTGCAGTGTTTGCGATTGTTACTTTGCCACAGGCATTTATCCGTTTACTGGTGATGATGTTGTTTCGTCGTAAGTACAAACTTCAGGTCTTAGGTTTTGAGAACTTACCTGAGTCCGGTAAAGGAACACTTTTGCTGGGTAATCACATTAGTTGGTTGGATTGGGCGATCATTCAGATGGCTTGTCCACGCCATATCCATTTTGTAATGGAACGAAGCATCTATGAGCGTTGGTATCTACGTTGGTTCTTGGATATCTATAAAGTTATTCCTATCTCAAAGGGTAAGAGTCGTCAGGCATTGGAGCAGGTGGGGGAACTTATCAGTGCAGGCGAAGTGGTTTGTCTTTTCCCTGAAGGCGCTATTAGTCACTTAGGCCAGTTAGGTGAGTTTAAGCGTGGTTTTGAAAGAGCCTGTGTCGATGCCCAAGGTGTGATTGTTCCTTTCTATATGCGGGGTTTGTGGGGTAGTCGTTTCTCTCGCTCGACCGACAAAATGAAAGAGATTCGTAACGAATCTGGAAAGCGTGATGTCACTGTAGCGTTTGGTGCTCAGATGCCTATCATCAGTACCGCAGCAGAAGTGAAGAAAAAGGTTTTTGAGCTATCGATCCATACATGGGATCAATACACACAAACGTTGGAGACAATCCCACAAGCCTTTGTTCGCAGTATGAAGTCGTCGCGTTCAGGTTACGCCATCGCCGATGTTGATGGTGGTCCGGTTAGTCAAACCAAGTTATTAACCGCCTGTGCTTTGTTTAAAAAGCGTATAGCCCGAACTGAAGGTGAAAATATTGGTTTGTTGGTACCAACATCAAGTGCCGGTGCTATTGCGAATATTGCTTCATTGATGGCAGGTAAAACTGTTGTAAATCTTAACTTCACAGCGCCTATGCCTGCTGTTCAATCTTCTCTGGAGCAAGCTGAGGTACAAACGATTGTTACGGCGAAGAAGTTTGTTAAAAAATTAAATGCTCGCGGTATCGATATTGAGAGTCTTTTTGAAGGCCGTCGTGTGCTTTACATGGAAGATATTAAAGCTGAAATAAGCAAACTGGAGGCTATATTCACATTAGGTTTGGTTAGTCTTACACCGACCTTCATTTTGCAAACACTATTATGTAAACCTTCTGAGCTTGAAGATACGGCGGCGATTTTGTTCTCCTCTGGAAGTGAAGGAGCACCTAAAGGGGTTATGCTTAGCCATCGTAATATTATGGCTAACCTACGACAGACAGCTGATGTTCTTAATGTGCGAGATGATGACTGCATTATGGCAACCTTGCCGTTATTTCATGCATTCGGCTTAACTGTGACTTGTTTTATGCCATTGATCGAAGATATGCCGGTAGTTTGTCACCCAGACCCAACCGATGCTGTGAAAATCGGAAAAGGAGTAGCGCGCTACAAAGCCACGCTTATGTGCGCAACGTCGACATTTATGCGACTTTACGCGCGTAATAAACGTGTTCACCCATTGATGTTCCAATCACTTCGTACTGTGGTTGCAGGCGCTGAGAAACTAGATCCTAAAGTACGTGATCTATTTGAAAGTAAGTTCCATGTACCAGTCGTTGAAGGCTATGGCTCAACAGAGACTACGCCGGTTGCTAGTACTAATCTGCCAGATTCATTAGATACGGATTGGTGGTCTGTTCAGGTTGGTAATAAACCGGGAACAGTCGGTATGGCACTACCTGGATCAACGTTCCGTATTGTTGATCCTGATACACTTGAAGAACTACCAACAGGTGAAGATGGCTTGATCCTGATCGGTGGTACTCAGATTATGCAAGGTTATCTTAATAACCGTGAGAAGACTGAAGCTGCTGTTGTCGAGATGGATGGTCTACGTTGGTACCTTAGTGGCGATAAAGGTCATGTTGATGAAGATGGCTTCCTGACTATTGTTGACCGTTATAGTCGTTTTGCCAAAATTGGCGGAGAAATGGTGAGCTTAACTTCTGTTGAAGGGCAAGTTAGAGAGTTGTTGAATGCACCTGAGTTACCACTGGTGGCAGTGAACTTAGCCGATAACAAAAAAGGTGAAAAGGTTATCTTGTTGGTTGAAGGTGACCATGATTCTTCTGAAATGAGAAATCAGCTAATAGAAGGTGGAATGCCTCCATTAACGCTGCCTTCAGAAATTTATGCAGTACCCGAAGTACCAGTGCTTGGTAGCGGTAAAACAGATTTTTGTAGTGCGAAAACATTGGCGGAGCAATGTGCAGACTAAAGTAAATATTATCGATATTGTTTATTGGTATTCATGGAAAGTGTCTCCTTTCTTACTGCTAAATAAGGGGGGCGTTATAGGGAAAAGTCTGGACAGCAAAAGTATTAAAATGCATTATTCCCACTAAATTACTCGGTTATTTTTGATAAGCGTCATAATAGGCTTGTTCCGAGTTAAGTAAGAAATTTTTAGGCGGTATAAAAGTGTCAAATATTGAAGCGCAAATTAACCAAATATTAGGTCAGTATCAGGATGAGGTTGCAGCAACAGATCTGGTATCTGCTGGTTTTGTAAAGGCAATTAAAGCAGAAGGATCAACAGCTGGCGTTGAGTTAGTATTAAGCTACCCATCCAAAGGTGTCGCTTCGAAATTACAAGCGGATCTGCAAGTAAAATTATTAGAGATTGATGGCTTAGATAAGTGTGATGTTACAGTGGGCCACAATATAGCGGCCAGCCCAAGCCAAAACAGCATTCCAGTTATGGAAGGCGTTAAAAATGTTATTGCGGTTGCTTCGGGTAAAGGTGGTGTTGGTAAATCAACAACTACAGTGAACTTGGCGCTTGCTATGGCGGCAGAGGGAGCTAAAGTCGGGGTTTTGGATGCTGATATCTACGGCCCTAGTCAGGGCATGATGCTAGGTGTTGCAGAAGGTGTACGTCCTCAGCCTTATGATGAAAAAACATTTAACCCTGTAGAAGCTCATGGCCTTCAATCTATGTCAATGAGTTATCTGATTGAAGATAATACCGCTATGGTGTGGCGTGGCCCGATGGCTGCTGGTGCATTACAGCAATTACTAACACAGACACGTTGGCAGGATCTTGATTATCTATTTATTGATATGCCACCGGGTACCGGTGATATTCAATTAACGCTGTCTCAAAAGGTACCTGTTTCTGGTGCAGTGATTGTTACAACACCACAGGATATCGCTCTGCTTGATGCCAAAAAAGGTATCGAGATGTTCCGTAAGGTTGATATCAACGTATTGGGTATTGTAGAAAATATGAGTACTCATATTTGTAGCCAATGCGGTCACGCAGAAGCTATTTTTGGTGATGGTGGTGGTGCTGAGATTGCTGAACTGTACGAAACAGAATTATTAGGGAAGCTACCGCTAGCACTCACGATTCGTAAACAAGCTGATTCAGGTGCGCCAACTGTGGCTGCTGACCCTGAAAGTGAGCATGCGCAGATTTATCGTACGGTAGCACGTACGCTTGCTGCGCGACTTGCGAAGCATAACGCGGATAATGATATCCGTGTTCCATCTATTATCGTTGAAGATGATTAGTTGATAGCTTGCTAATTGCGATTCTTTCATAAAGCCCTTTTAAGGGCTTTATTTGTTTCTGTCTTTTCTTATTTTTCGCTTACTGAGTGTCGTTTCTTTTCTCTATTTCACATAAATTGACACTGATCAAATTTTGATCGTTTATTTGGGTGTAATTAGAAAAGAGGTCTACAATTAAAAATTCAAGCTGTATAAATAATGAACACTATAAAAATAAGTAAAGGGATGAACGATGGATTATAGAGCAACCGCAAATATAAAAATGATGAAGCCCAAGCCTTCCGCTTTAACTCGGCGTGAGATGGCCGCAGAACTTCGCCGTCAGGCGAATACACTGCGTGATGAAGGGCAAACAGCAGCTGAATTTTGGTTAGCTGAGCAATATGAGAAGACCGCTAATCTTCTCAACTGAAGTTACCGAAAGAATGTACAGAAATGAATTGAATCCCCCTTCAATCAAAAACGGTCTCAATTGAGGCCGTTTTTTTTGTCCCTTATGCGTAAAAAAGGTACAATTGCCGGCTCGAAATTATCACTCAGATGGAAAGCCAAAATGGGCATTAAAGCAGATAGCTGGATTCGTCGTATGGCGGAAGAGAAAGATATGATTTCACCTTTTGAGCCTGGTCAGGTTCGCGAAGTGGATGGCTCACGCATCGTATCTTATGGTACTTCCAGTTATGGTTATGATGTTCGTTGTGCAAATGAATTTAAGGTTTTCACTAACATCAATTCATCTATCGTAGATCCCAAAGATTTTGATGAAGGTAGCTTTGTCGATATCCAATCGGATGTTTGTATTATTCCACCAAATTCTTTCGCCCTAGCGCGTACTGTTGAGTATTTCAAAATCCCGCGTGATGTATTAACTATTTGCCTAGGCAAAAGTACTTATGCGCGTTGTGGCATCATTGTTAATGTCACACCTTTAGAGCCTGAGTGGGAAGGGCACGTTACCCTAGAGTTTTCGAATACTACGCCATTACCTGCAAAAATTTATGCTAATGAAGGTGTCGCTCAGATGCTATTCCTGCAGGGTGATGAAGTCTGCGAAACATCCTACAAAGACCGTGATGGTAAATATCAAGGTCAAACAGGTGTGGTCGTACCACGTACTTAAGATTTACCTCACGAAGTAATAAGCACCCTCGCTAATGATTTTAGATCGAAAACAGATAAGCTCGTTCTGGGAACAGCTGCAGGATACAATTGAGCAGCTGCTATCCAGTCGTAGTGATGACCGTTTTGATGCTGAGCCGCTTTTAACCCAGTATCGTGAGCAGTTGCAAAAAATTGATCGTAACCTTACGTTCCATTTTCAAAGTGATGAAGATCAGGATGGGGCGATCGAAATGGTATTCGGTTGCGATGGCTTTCCTGAGTCCATTCAGTCAGTGTTGAGTCTAATTGGTGCTGCTCCAGACCTAACAGGCATTGAGTTTAAAGCGTTTAATAATCGCTATGACCCTGTGCCGCTTACGATCAATATTGGCGATGAATTCTGTGAACTATCGGATTTTTGGTTCCGCATAGTGATCGTAGAAAAACGTCTACATTTAGAGATCTATCTGGAAGATGCGCCAAAAGTGCTGGATATGGATCCACGGGTTGAAGCCGTTATGATCTATCTAGATGCATTGATTGGTGAGTATGAGCTAATGACGCGCGTCTGGGCATTGGATTGGTTCGAACTGCCAAAGTCACCAGAGGATTATGGTTTAACTAAACTGGTTGATCTGCGTGAGCGTTTTGATGAGCTTAAGAAAGGTGTTTCACCTATAGGTATGACGCTTCACTAGAAGAAAGCCTGTCGATAACTACCCTATATGACAGGCTGCTTTCTTGGCTCTAATTGTCCGACAAAATATAGATACTGCCTTCTTCCTCTTCGATCGGTTTGTCAGAGCCCTGTTTCCATGCGCGCATTTTTTGATTTCCTTAAGTTTTTTTGTTGCTTCCTTAGTAACAATCGACCATTGTCATAGTAACCTTAGTGTTAAATGCTAATCTTGCAAATTAATTTATAAATTAGGTGCCTTATGAGTGGATTACTGACAGCCTTGCTGGAAGATGTGCGTGCAGAATATGTGGCACGAATGCAGGCAAATGGTTGTTCAGAACCTTATCTAACAGCAGAACGTTTGTGTCATGAGGTTCTATTTATTGAAGCGGATAGGCTCGCTGAGATTATTGAACAAGATCCGACTTTACTTGCTGCACGAGCAGGTGATCTGATCATGAACCGCCAAGAAAGTGAAAATCCATCTGTCGGAGTTATTATTTGCTGCAATATTTTAGCGGCAGCGTTAGAGGGATTGTTAGCTGTTGCTGTCGAAAGAGAGTGGCTTGATATTGATGAAGAGGGCAATGTCTTGGTTGATGAGGAAGAGTTGAATCAAGACTCCCAATACTCAATCGATGTTGATTACAGTACTTCTGAGGTGGCTACTCGGAATATCGCTTTAGGTGGTGCGAGTAAACTCTCCGGCATTTTTTCGGCTGCGGAATCCGCATTCTTAGATGCGTTGCAGGAAAACTCCCGTAATAAAGATGCTTATCAGCAAGCGCTAGATATCTCATCTGATTACTCTGTTTTTGCTCCTGAAGAGATAGCGCCACTGGTTGCTGAGAACCCACTTTTATTAGGACTTAGGCCAGAGGACCTAATTGATGAAGATCTATTCGAAGGTGATCCACCTGCAGGTTTGATCATTAGTGCTCACCTTACTCAAATGATGCTGCAGCAGATGTTGGAGCTAGGTGTGGAACATGGTGTATTAGTGCTTGATAGCAGTGGCCATATCATCGTTCCAGATGAGCCTAAAGAGCCGCCAACTCTTCATTAGACTGTAATATGTAAACTATGCGCGGCTGAATGATGTTTGATATTTAGTTCGCGCCTGCCATCATACTGGTAAATCTCTAACTCGCTTGGTTTTGTCTCACCCTTATGCAGTGCCGATGCCCGTTCGGTGACATGCCGATATATCTCCACAAGCTCTTTTCCTTGTGTTATTTGATGAGCTTTCAGTAAAACTTCCTTGAATTTCGTATTCTCTCTGTTTTCTGGAATACCAATGCGCCTGTTCTCGGTGTGTACGGGTTTGCTGGGATAGACATGGGCTATCTGCTGGGTAGACAATGCTATTTTCACAAGACTGATCCTAGGTTTAATAGTTATTTTTATAGTAGGAAATAGGGTCTAAACCGAAAATATGCATATACCCATATGGGATTTGCACAAGTAGAGTTAAAGTCGTGGTAAAGAATTCAGAAATGGGATTTTTTCAATATAAGTTGGGCCGAAAGCTTGTCCTACGAGTGGTACTGTTTAGCTCCTTGGTGACATTAATTCTCACGGTTATTCAGTTTGGTTTTGAATTTCGTCAATTGACTCGTAAGTTAGATCAAGTGCCGCAATTTATTGAAACAACCATGTCTCCAGCGATTGCAGAATCAATATGGAAAGAAGATAGGGCGCAGCTGCATAAGCTGCTTCAAGGGATCAATCAGTTAGAATTTGTTGATGCTAATAAACTGCATTTGGCTGATGGGGAACGCTTGGAGTATGTTGCCAATGAATCTATAAACTCAAGAACCTACCCCATAAATATCCTGCGTGAAGAGAAACAGCTTGGGACGATAGAGCTAGTCGTTAGTATCGACGCAATCTTCAGTCATATGCTAGGTCAGCTCTATATTATTCTTATCAAAAATGGTTTTAAAACAGCATTTGTTGTTTTCTTTATGTTTATCCTTTTTCGTAGTCTTGTCGGTCAACACCTTTTGAGGATGATCAACTTTATGAAGCAGCAGAAAGAGGAGGCTGATCAACCTATTTTGCATCTAGACCGGACTCAAAATGAAAAGCCTGATGAACTCGATGAACTTGCCAATTCTTTTAATCAGCTAATTCAGCGAATTGAAGAAGAGCATAAAGCTAAGCTTCATGAGATTAATCAACGTCAGGAAGCTGAAAACCAAATTGTGCATTTAGAGCGAGTGGGAACTATGGGGCAGCTGGCCACAGGGTTAGCTCACGAACTTAATCAGCCACTAGCTGGTATTATGGGGTACTCAGATATTGCATTGCGATTAAGTAAACAGGGCAGTGCTGATCCAAAATTACTTGAGTGCCTTACTAAAATTGGCGATGAGGCAGAACGATCTGCCAAAATTATTCAGCGGACGCGGTCATTCATCCGTCGTGAGCCTGTCAAAGAAGAGGTCATTAATTTCACCGAAGTGATTCAGCAGAGTATGGATATTATGTCCCATCGAGTGTTGCAGGCGGGTGTGAAGGTCGAATTTAATGAGACACAAACCGCTTGGATAAGAATGAGTCGTACACAGATACAACAGGTGTTGGTAAACCTAATTAACAACGCTGTAGAAGTGTTAGAACATCAAACTGATTCTAAAGTTGAGCTGACCTTGTACAAGGAGGATGAATATACCTGCCTATCTGTAATAGATAATGGCCCAGGCTTTGACAAAGAAATACAAGCGCATCTGTTTGAGCCTTTTAGAACCACTAAGGAAAACGGTTTGGGATTGGGATTAGTGATTTGTAGAAACTTAATCGAAGCGGCGAAAGGCAAGTTAACTGCCACGAACCATCTACCAAAAGGGGCGGAATTTATTATCCGTCTACCCATTGTTGAAGAAAAGGACGTTGAGTAAGCGCCATGACAGAAAATCAGAAAGGTACTGTTTTTGTAGTCGATGATGATTCCACGCTTAGGGATATGATTCGCATGATGGCTGAATCTGATGGCTATGAGGTGCGGGACTTTATCGATGCCACTAGTTTTCTAGAAGCTTTTGATGCTGAACAACCGGGTTGTTTAATCTTAGATATTCGAATGCCGGGTATGAGCGGATTAGCTCTACAAGATGAATTGATTAAGAGAAAGGCTTTAATCCCGATAATCTTCATTACTGGTCATGGTGATGTTGAAATGGCGGTTGAGTGCATTCAAAAAGGTGCTTTGGATTTTCTTGAAAAGCCTTTCCGTGAAGCGAAGTTGCTAGAGAAAATTGAACAGGCAATTTTAAGTGATCAACAATCTAGAGAAGAGCTTGCTGAGAAGTCCTTAGTCCAGCAGCGCTTAGATTCGTTGACCACAAGAGAAACAGAGATAATGCACTTTGTCGCCCAAGGTTGTGCTAATAAAGTGATTGCCATCGATCTTGGAATTGCTCAGGGTACAGTTGAGATCCATCGTTCCAGAGTAATGCATAAATTGGGCGTGAGAAGTGTTGCTCAGTTGATGCGTTTACTTCTGGTAGCTGGCTTACTTGAAGATCAATAGTTTTCCATAGTTATCAAGATGCAGCCAGCTTTGCTGACTCTAGTATGCACTTTCCGGTATATCGCAATTTAATTGCTCGGCTTATCATTTTTCCAACTTAATCATTTACTGAGTTGGAGAAAGGTCATGAACATCAAAAGTTATCTTGTAATTGCTCTGACAGCTACTGTGCTTACCGCGGCGTTACCTGTGGTAGATGCTAAGGTTGATGGGGTGAATCTAGGTGGATCTGCTCGGGCTGATTGGGAGGATAATGATGACGCTCGTCAGGCTGCTCGAAGAACAGCACGCAGAATGGATCGTCGTGATGATGCAAGAGATGCAAAGCAGGTTACAGTTTTGCCAGGTGGTTGTTATACGCAGGTTATATCAGGTATAGCTTACCAAAACTGTAACGGTGTTCTGTATCAGCAAGTACCAGGCCAAGTCAGTTACGTAGTTGTGCAACCTGCAGGAATTTTAAATACTTTGCCAGCTGGCTGTATATCTAAAACGTTGGGCAACTCGATGTTTTTTGAATGTGGAACCCAAGCCTATAAAGCAGTTGTGATGAATGGATCGACTGTTTATCAATTACAGTAAACTTAAAACGAAAAGATCTTTGTTGATGCAGGATGGTAGCACAGTTGCTTTGTGCATTACTTATGTGAGATGGCAAGATAAAAGCAGGGCCGTTAATACAAGCGCACAGCGAACGATCATTTAACTATCTATTTTTTAAGAGGTTCCTTAAAAGATAGTTAGCTTGATCTATATACACAAGAAACGCTAACTCGAGGTTAGCGTTTCTTTTTAGCGCTGCCTTGGCGGGCTTTGAAGCGCGGGTTTGATTTACAGATCACGTAAAGCTTGCCGCGACGCTTTACCACCTGACAGTCAGGGTGACGGTTTTTAGCTGTTTTTAAAGAGCTTAATACTTGCATGAGAACACCCCATTCACTTAACGAGCGTGTTTACCGAAACGTTTATTGAACTGTGCAATACGGCCTTCAGATTTCGCCTGACGTTTCTCACCGGTATAAACAGGGTGCGATGCACTAGAGATATCTAGTGTGACAAGCGGGTAAGTATTGCCATCTTCTCAAACAACAGTCTGAGAAGATTTAACAGTTGAGCGAATTCGAAAATCCTTACCACAGCTAGTGTCGCGGAAGATAACGTAGTCGTAATCAGGGTGAATACCTTTTTTCATTTTTGCCTATCTCTTAAATATTATGTCATAACATAATATATTATTGAGAATCATTTTCAATCTCATTTTCTTTAATTTATTGCGGCGTCTGTCTTGAAGAGAAATAAATCTAATGTATGGTGATAGTAATTATCATTTATGTTTGTTTGTTTTTATGTCGCAAACAGCTCCGTTTGATTCGACAATTAACGAATATCTGCAACATGTCCAGAAGCAGATACGTTTTGCAAAAGAACCGGACAATCCAAGTTTGATTAGTCATTACTTGGATATAGATACATGCCGGCAGAAGAGTGTGGAATCGCTGAAGCAGCACTATGAACGTCAGTTCCGTCTATTGTTAGATACGGTAGCGGATGAACTAATACCTAGTCATTGACGTTGTTGCTGCCTAGATAACATCAATAAGCCTCTTGGCCAATTGGCGCGGCTGTTTGCAAATAATCAAGATGGGCAGGCTTACCTATGCAAGCTTAAGTATGAGCTGAACATGACCTGTCATTACGTACTCTCAGGTCTAAGCCGTTAACCACAGTCAGGAAAATAAGGATAAATAAGATGAGTAAGACACGTATAGCTAAAGACAGTATGGGGGAGCTAGAAGTACCTGTTGATGCTTTGTATGCAGCCCAAACGCAGCGTGCTGTGAATAATTTTCCTGTGAGTGGTCAGCCGATGCCAGAGGCATTTATTCGCGCTTTGTTACAAGCGAAAGCTGCGGCAGCGAAAGCGAATGTCACGCTAGATCAAATTCCAGAGAAGATGGGTAGTGCGATTGCTCAAGCGGTTGAGCAATTGCTAAATGAAGATGAGCTGATGCGTCACTTTCCGGTAGATGTGTTCCAGACAGGTTCTGGTACAAGCTCCAATATGAATGCTAACGAAGTATTGGCTGCAATTGCGTCTGATATTTATGGCGACAATGTAGGTGCAAACGATCACATCAACTGTGGTCAAAGTAGTAACGACATTATCCCATCCAGTATTCATATCAGTGCTGCAGTTGAGCTATCTGAGCAGCTGTTACCGGCGTTGGAATATCTACAGAAAGCGATTGAGGATAAAGCTGCAGCCGTTGATGGTTTTGTAAAGACGGGGCGTACTCACCTGATGGATGCGATGCCGGTTCGGATGAGTCAACCACTTAACGGCTGGGCGACTCAAATTAAGCAAAATATCCATCACCTAAAACAGATTCAGCCAACTTTGCAGAGCCTTGCACAAGGCGGCACTGCCGTAGGTACAGGCATTAATGCCCATCCTGAGTTTGCTAAAAACTTTAATGCAGAGCTAAGCCAACTTACCAGTTTGGAATTTACGCCGGCAGATGATTTCTTTGCGCATCTTGCTTCACAAGATGTCGCGGTTGCACTGTCTGGTCAACTGAAAGCGACGGCTGTCTCTGTGATGAAAATCGCCAATGACCTGCGTTGGATGAACTCTGGCCCTCTAGCTGGCCTTGGGGAAATCGAATTGGAAGCGCTTCAGCCAGGTTCTTCCATCATGCCGGGTAAAGTGAATCCCGTTATTCCAGAAGCAGCAGCAATGGTGTCAGCTCAGGTGATTGGTAATGATGCTGCCATTACCGTAGCAGGCCAGTCGGGCAATTTTGAATTGAACGTAATGTTGCCTTTAGTGGCGAGCAACTTACTCAACAGCATCAAGCTGCTAAGCAACGTAAGCCGTCTACTAGCGGATAAAGCAATTGCCAGCTTCAAGGTGAATGAAGATCAGCTCAATAATGCGCTGTCCCGTAATCCAATTTTGGTAACAGCTCTGAATCCTATTATTGGCTATATGAAGGCGGCAGAGATTGCGAAGCAGGCTTATAAAGAGGGACGACCTGTCGTTGAAGTTGCGGCAGAAAACACAGATCTTTCAGTAGAAGAGTTACAGAAATTACTCGATCCAGCCAAGTTAACCCAAGGCGGTTTATAGATGACAGTTAAGTAGATCGTAAAATAAAAAAGTAGTAGCTGGAGTAGAGTTTTCTGGCGAATATTGGGGATCATTTGATCCCCTTTTTTATTGCTTATTAGTAAGCCGCTGTAACAGATAGCTCAACTAGAATTTCTGGGCGAGCCATACGCGCTTCAACACATGCACGTGCTGGTTTTTCTACGTCAGCAACCCATGCATCCCACACAGCGTTCATTGCCGCGAAGTCTTTCATATCGCGGATATAAACGGTTACAGAAAGGATCTGATTACGGCTGCTGCCAGCTTTAGCTAGTAGATCGTCAACCTTATCTAGGCAGCGTTGTGTTTGTTCTGCAATGTCCCACTGTGCTTCGCCAGCAGTTTGACCGCATAGGTAAACGGTGCCGTTGTGCTTAACAATACGGCTCATGCGATCAGTAGATTCAATACGTTCAATACTCATTGTGTTCTCAAATATATTTCTTATGTACGCGGCGGGTAATGCCGGTAAATAGGGTGTAAGGGATAGTGTCGCTGCACTTGGCAATCTCAGTTGCAGGAAGGTTTTCCCCCCACAGTTCCACATGGCTGCCAACATTAGCCGTCGGGATATCTGTCAGATCTACTGCCAGCATATCCATGGAAACGCGACCAATGATCTGTGTTTTATGGCCATCGACCAAAACAGGTGTGCCACTTTTAGCATGACGCGGATAACCATCGGCATAACCGATTGCAACTGTGCCGATCTTGCTCGGGCGGCTGCATCTCCAGGTTTGGCTATAGCCAACAGGTTCACCCACCTCAAGTTCACGCACAGCGATCACTTCAGAGCTCAGGGTCATCGCTGGGTGCAGTTGATCGGCAAGTGGTTGTGACTCAGCAAATGGCGTTGCGCCGTAGAGCATAATGCCGGGACGCTGCCAATCTCTGCGGGCATCTTCATGCGCGAGTGTCCCTGCTGAGTTGGCTAAGCTAACCGCTGCATCGAGAGTTGCGGCTACTGCATCAAAGCGTTGGATCTGTTCATTGGTGGCAGAAAGCTCAGGCTCGTCAGCGGATGAGAAGTGGCTCATCAGAACTACTTCTTTGACCTGTTCTAGCTGAGACAGCTTTTCAAAAGCGGCAGCATAATCTTCTGGCTTCACGCCTAGGCGGTGCATACCACTATCCATTTTTAGCCAAGCGCTAATAGGTTTCTCTATATCAGCTTTAGCCAGAATATCGATCTGTTCCACGCTATGAATAGCGCACCATAGCTCTTTATCAGAGATATAGTTCAGTTCATCGGCTGAGAAGAAGCCTTCTAATAGAAGGATTGGTTTGTTGATGCCCGCTTCGCGAAGCTCTACTGCTTCTTCAATACACGCAACACCAAAACCATCGGCTTCATCTTCTAGGGCCTGTGCAACTTTAACTGCGCCGTGACCGTAGGCATCAGCCTTGATAATGGCTAACGCTCCTTGATCGGGGGCTGCAGATTTAGCTAAGCGATAGTTATGTCGAATAGCGTCTAAGTTAATGGTTGCTGTGGCTGCTCTAGCCATACTCACTCCGGACTGTTGGTTCAGATGGTTTCGTTTGGTTGGTTTTATACAACCATAACAGCTTCAATTTCTATGTCAGCGTCTTTTGGTAACGCTTTTACTGCATAAGCTGCGCGAGCAGGATAAGGGGCTTCAAAGTATTTCGCCATGATTTCATTAACTTGCGCGAAATATTCTAGGTCGGAAAGCAAAACAGTGATCTTTACGAAGTCGTTTAAGTTACCGCCAGCAGCCTCTGCAACAGCTTTAAGGTTTTCGAAAACTTGAACCGCTTGGCTTTCAAATGAATCAGTTACCATCTCCATTGTTGCTGGGTTCAACGGGATCTGGCCAGAGATATAAACAGTGTTGCCTGCTTTTACTGCTTGTGAATAAGTGCCAATCGCAGCAGGTGCTTTGTCTGTGGAAACTGTAACTTTCTGCATAATTTTATTCCTGTAATAAAAAAGGAGATACCGGACAGTGGGAGCATCCGGTTCTCCGAAAATAGTTGTTATAGGGTGATAAGTATTTAGGCGTAGCGCGCGAGCGATAGGCCTTCTTTGTCAATATCTGGAGCGGTGTTGCTAATGATGTCAGACACGTATTTGCCCGAGCCTAGCGACATGGTCCAGCCTAGTGTGCCGTGACCCGTATTAAGGAATAGGTTCTCAAATTGAGTCTCACCTAAAATTGGTGTGCCGTCCGGTGTCATTGGACGTAACCCCGTCCAGAACTCAGCATTCTCTGTGCAACCGCCACCAGGGAAGAGATCGTTAACAACGAACTCAACATTAGCTTTACGCTTCTCTTCCAGCTCTTTGTTATAGGACGCGATCTCGGCAGTGCCGCCAACACGAATACGATCATCAAAACGTGTCACCGCAACTTTATAAGTCTCATCCATCACTGTAGATGTTGGCGCTTTGCTTTCATCAATAATCGGCAGTGTTAGTGAGTAGCCTTTAATTGGGTAAACAGGTACTTTTAGACCGATCTTAGAAAGTACAGGGGTAGAATAGCTACCTAGTGCAACAAGATAAGAATCGGCTGTCATGGTGCCGCGCGAAGTGGAAACGCTTACGACCTGATCGCCTTCAGTGTTTATATTCAGAATGTCGGTTTTCATAATGAATTCGACACCCATCTTTTTACACTCATCAGCCAAGGCATTGGTGAACTTGAAGCAATCGCCTGTTTCATCACCTGGTAAGCGAAGGCCACCTACGATTTTTTCCTTAACATTCGCGAGGGCAGGTTCATACTCGATACAGCCATCGCGATCTAAGCTTTGGAAATCTACGCCGCTCTCTTCTAGAACAGAGATATCTTTCTGGGCATCTTGCATCTGTTTATCTGTTCTAAACACTTGCAAGGTACCTTTAGTGCGCTGGTCGTAGTCTATATTTAATTCATTGCGCAGATCGATAAAGCAATCACGGCTGTATTCAGCAAGGCGAACCATGCGGGCTTTATTAGTGTGGTAAGCGCTTTCTGTGCAGTTAGATAACATTTTGGTCATCCACGCGAGAGTTTGCGTATCAACGTCGCGTCCGCTGATCATAAATGGCGCTAAATCTTGCATTAGCCACTTAACAGCTTTTAGGGGAATACCGGGTCCGGCCCAAGGAGCAGAGTAACCAGGAGAGATCTGGCCAGCGTTGGCGTAGCTTGTTTCTAACGCGACATCGACCTGTCGATCGATTATAGTTACCTTATGGCCAGCCTTGGCTAAATACCAAGCGCTCGTTACGCCAACCACTCCTGCACCTAAAACCAGTACCTGCATAATGTGACCTCATTTTCGTATTTTTTATGTTAATGAGAAAACACTAGTTTATTTGGTTTTTGCCAGTGTAAGGCGCTAAAGTTTGGCTATAATACAGAATAATAACCTGCATATTTTACTTTCATAGTGGATATCAATGCATGACAAATAGTAAGAAACGTACGCTAGATCGCTTAGATGTAAGCATTTTGCGTACTTTGCAAAACGATGGGCGAATTAGTTACGTTGATCTTGCAGAGAAAGTCGGCTTAAGTTCGACGCCCTGCATAGAGCGTGTGAAGCGATTGGAAAAAGAGGGGTATATAGAAGGATACTATGCCCGCTTAAACCCACAGTTGCTTGAATACAATATGTTGGTATTTGTAGAGATATCTCTCTCTTATCAAACACCAGATGCATTCCAGACGTTTAATAAGGCGGTTGAACAGCTGCCTTATATATTGGAGTGCCACCTAGTTTCGGGTGATGCAGACTACCTTCTAAAGGCGCGTATTAATGACATGTCTGAATACCGTGCTTTATTGGGTGATATGCTTTTGACTCTTCCAGGAGTTAAGAACTCTAAGAGTTATATCGTGATGGAAGAGGTAAGAGAAACACTGGAGCTGCCAATTAAGTTTAATGTTAATCGTTAACTTAAGTTTTTCGTAACCTCTTAAAGAAGGTGCAATATCAGTGATCTGATTTGCACCTTTTTTTATGCCGTTTTCTATGGGTATACGGCCCTGACAGCCCTTCTTGCCTCTTTTTTGGTTTATTCCACTGCAAATATTGAATTAAGCAGTTTTTATCACTGAATATTTTTTTAATTCAAAGCCATTTTCTGGCTTCTTTCTAATATCGTAGTGCGCAGTTCTATTCGTAGCATGGAGGCGGGGGCTGCTGGGCTACTTACCCTTGGCAGGATAAGGTTGTTTGATCTTTGGCCAGGTGTGTATACATCTCCTCTGTATCAAAGAGCCAGGCGAGCACACTAAGCCCCGTCTCGCTGCGAAAAGAATAAGAGCAGGTTGCTGTGTTTAAGAAATCGCTAACGCCTTTAGGAATTAGCGAACTGAAAATAGAAAATAACAGAGCAGTTATTTCCCTCGTAGAAAAAAACAATATAGAGGAATCATGATGGAAGCATTGACCGGATTTATAAGTGCGGTTAACGGCATCGTTTGGGGTCCAATGATGCTGGTACTAATTTTAGGTGTAGGATTATTCCTACAGCTAGGTTTGAGACTAATGCCAATTCTGAAATTGGGCACTGGTTTCAAATTAATGTGGAGCGGCCGAAATACGGCTGAATCCGAAAAAGGTTCTGGTGAAATCTCACCTTTCCAAGCCTTGATGACAGCAATGTCTGCAACGGTAGGTACCGGTAATATTGCCGGTGTTGCTACGGCTGTATTCCTAGGTGGTCCAGGTGCTCTGTTCTGGATGTGGTGTACTGCGCTAGTTGGTATGGCGACTAAGTTCTCTGAGGCTGTATTGGCGGTTAAATACCGTGAGGTTGATGAGAATGGCAACCACGTTGGTGGTCCAATGTATTACATCAAAAATGGCCTAGGTAAAAAATGGGCGTGGATGGGTACAACTTTCGCGGTCTTCGGTACGATCGCAGGCTTCGGTATTGGTAACACTGTACAGTCTAACTCTGTAGCTGATGTTCTAGAAGCAAACTTCCAGATGCCAGCATGGGTGACTGGTGTAATCCTGATGGTACTTACTGCAGCTGTATTGCTGGGTGGTATTAAGCGTATCGGTGCGGTTGCGGGTGCTTTGGTACCTTTGATGGCAATCAGCTACCTTGTAGCAGGCTTAGTTGTTCTAACAATTAATGTTGATGCGATTCCTGCTGCTCTAGATCTTATCTTTACTTATGCATTTACTGAACACGCTGCTGAAGGTGGTTTCGCTGGTGCTGCTGTTTGGGCTGCGATCCAGTTCGGTGTGGCGCGTGGTGTATTCTCTAACGAAGCAGGTCTTGGTTCTGCTCCGATTGCTCACGCAGCATCTCAAACTAAGGATCCAGTTCGTCAGGGTCTAATCGCAATGCTAGGTACATTCCTGGATACAATCATCATCTGTTCTATCACTGGCTTGGTTATCATCACTTCTGGTGTATGGACTGACGGTGTATCAGGTGCAGCCCTAACATCTGCCGCTTTCGCAGATGCGCTTCCAGGTGTAGGTAACTACATTGTTGCTATCTCTCTAGCGATCTTTGCTTTCACTACAATTCTAGGTTGGAGTGTTTATGGCGAGCGTTGTGCTGAATACCTATTTGGTGTGAAAGTGATTATGCCTTTCCGTATTCTATGGATTCTGGCTGTACCGGTAGGTACGTTGATCAGCTTGGACTTCGTATGGCTACTAGCGGATACACTAAACGCGATGATGGCTATTCCAAACTTGATTGCTCTGGCGCTATTGAGCCCAGTTGTATTCAAGTTGACTCGCGAATACTTTGAAGCTCAAGTAGCTTCATCGTTAGAAACAAAATAAGTCAGGCTCTTTATTTTGTAACTAAAAAGACCGGGTATTGCCCGGTCTTTTGCTTTATAGCGTTTGGCTTTTGCTATGCAGCCGTATACTGTGTGGGTAGTTCTATGTAGTAAGTGAGGCCAAGATGGAAAAGAAAGACGGCAAAACTATATATAAAATTATAAAAGCCTCTGGATTAGACGATGCTACACCTCAAGCTGAGGTTGCGCCTGATACCCAAGTGATCGAAATAGATTTAGAAGAGGTGTTTCTGTACGGGAATCTGGACTTTGTAGATATGCCGCAAGAGCTGCGCGATGCTCTGTATTCGCAAATGGTTTCTAGCGGGATGCTGACGGTGCACTAACTTGGATATGGCTGATTGTAGATATAACTGATTTTGATATAAATAGGGCCATCATAAGATGGCCCTAATTGTTTATACTGTGTTCTTATCCGCCGAATGGATATAGCGTTTCTTCTTCCTCATCGTCTTCATCTTCATCGTTAATCCAACGAAGCGCTTCGAGGAGCTGAGTCATTCGATAATGACGCATTTCACCTTGAGTAAGTAGATCGCCTACTTTGGTCATCCACTCGGTCCATTTAGGATCACCGACGATCGCGATACGGTAAAAATCGTTTGCGTGGTGTGTGCCGAATTTAAGATCTTCCCATAATGCACCGGCTTCAAAGCCTGAAAAATCTGGAGCAAAAGTAATCAGCAGACGAACTTCAGGATGCGTGTTCTTTACATGCTCAAACAGCGGTAGGAATGTTTCGGTGTAATCGCTGGCTGTCAGAGTGTCATTCGCTTGCAGGACGATAATATCGCCTGTTGTTTCAGGAAGTACATAGAGCATGGCAGATGCCTTATTCGGATCAAAAGGACGGATTATAAAGGCAAATAGGGCTAGAAGGTAACTCCAAGCCCAATTGTGATTATAGTGTCGAAATCATCTTCCTGAAGGTCGTAGGGAAGTTCTAGCAGGGTATGTAAGGTTAAATTTTTAGAAAGAGGGTGATCGTAACCGATAATGGGGAGCACCTCTTCGAATTCAAAGTCTTTAACCGAATCATCATTGCTATATAGACGCATTGTTGGTGCTTCAAGCTCGAGGTTGAGTTTGCCTTCGCCTAGGCTTTGGCTCCATTTGATAGTTGGCTCAATCTCTATTTCACGAATTTCGAAATCACCATCAAGGTAGTAATCGATCTCTAGTTCAAACCCAGCCTTTAAGCCATTATCAAACGAGGTGTAAAACTTTGGCGTCAGTTCTGCGCTTTCTGTGTTGGTATCTATCGTTCGATCAAATTCGTGTACGAGCTTTAACGAGCTGTTTTCGCTCAGTTTCCATTTATATTCCACTTGCCAGGTTAAATTCTTCCCATTATCCAACCCATTCCTTGGAACATATATGTACTCAAGATAAGTACCAAAATTGCCTTCTTTATATTGCAGGAAGGGTTTGTAGGCATAGTGACCTCTTTGGGCTTCTGGTTGGTACTCGGTAGAAAAACTGGCGTACCAGTCGGCTTGTGTATGTATGGATAAGCCGGTTAGTAGGGCTGTTACAGCAATAAGGACGGAGGATCTAAGCGCACACATATTCTGGAGCCCTCTTTAATGCTTGGCGTTCTTATTATTAGTTCCGAAAAGAAGGTGCTTAAACCCTAGTTTAGTTGGGATTTAAATATTTACGTTATTCATGACCACTGGAATAGAACTCAATTGCAAATAAGGGGTATGGCGGGTAGAGTTGTGCGCTTATTAGGTCGTACATATGTACAGGCTGAAATTGATGCCCAAATGAGGTCACGGGTAGCAATTTTGATAGCCCGGGAAGTTGGTGAGCTTATGAGCCAGGATTCAATAGCGATCCCAACACTGCCCCCGCAACGGTAAATTGGTTATATCAACTTTGATGCCACTGTATCTTGGATATGGGAAGGTAAGTTGATTGAAGGTAAAGCCCTTCGCTGATGAGTCCGGATACCAGCCTAATAGTTGTTTACCGTGGTGTTGCGGAGGGCTTCACCGAGTAATTGTTTGGTTTGTCTAAACATACTTATCCTCCCAACTCCGACAATATTTCATGTTGGAGATTTTTTTGTGCTTAAAAAATTAGCGTTTTCAGTTGCAGCAGGCGCTGCGCTCTATTCTTCTATTGCATCAGCTCACTTCCAAATGGTTTATACGCCAGAATTACTGCGTGAGCGTGGTGGTCAGATCAACCTGAAAATGCCATTTACCCACCCTGCGGAAAGTGGTCATGTGATGCAGGTTGAAGCGCCTGAACAGTTCTATGTAATCAAAAAAGGTAAGAAAACAGAGTTACTAGATTCTGTTAAATCATCTCAATGGACCAGCGCTGATAATACCGGTACCTCTTTCGAAGCTGATGTGAAACTACGCGGTCTAGGTGACTACGTGTTTGTTCATCAAATGGCACCTTATTTTGAAGAATCTGAAGATATCTATATTCAGCAAATCACCAAATCCATTGTTAACGTAGGTAGCTTGCCGACAGATTGGAATGAAGATTTTGGTTTGAAGGCTGAGATTGTTCCTTTGACTAAGCCTTACGCAATCTATGAAGGCGGTACGTTTACCGGCGTTGTTAAAAGTGAAGGCAAGCCAGTTCCATTCGCCGAGATTGAAGTGGAATACGTGAACTATGAGCCTGATATGAAAGCTAACACTTTCGCTAAAGAGGCTAATATGGAAGTTCCAGTTGATGCGTTTATCACACAAACAATCTTTGCAGATGCGAATGGGACTTTTGTGTTTGGTATCCCTAAAGCGGGTCAGTGGGGCTTTTGTGCATTGGGTGTAGGTTCTGACAAAGAGCATAAAGGTAAAGAACTTTCCCAAGATGCTGTAATCTGGGTTCAGGCTCACTCAGTTAAATAATTTAGGTACACCAAGATGCACATTGTAGATGGCGCTTTGTCGGGTTCGGTGTTAGCAACGGGTGCTGCTTTGACAGTAGCTGGGGTAGCCTTAGGTTTGAAGAAGATGGATTATGATCATCTTCCTCAAGTAGGTGTGCTTTCGGCCGCTTTTTTTATCGCTTCTTATATCCACCTGCCTATTGGTTTTTCCAGTGTGCATCTTATCCTAAACGGATTGATCGGCTTAGCGTTAGGCTGGGCCGCTTTCCCTGCGCTTTTAGTTGCCCTGTTTCTACAGGCCGTGTTCTTTGGCTTTGGCGGATTCCTCGTCTTAGGGGTGAACGCGGTCAATATCGCGTTACCTGCGGTGCTGGTGTATTACCTCTGCCGGCATGGAATTGGTTCGCCATCGCCTAAAGTTGCTGCCACTTGGGGAGCTATCGGTGGCGCAGGTTCGATTGTGATAACCACTATCATGGTGGCATTTTCGTTAATGCTTTCGGGCGAGGCTTTCTTGCTCGCAGCTAAAGCGACCTTTGTTGCGCATATTCCGGTCATGATTGTAGAGGGCTTTGTCACTGCGGCAGCTGTGTTACTGATTCGTAAGGTAAAGCCTGAATTCTTTGGTCTCGATGAGGAACGCGCTTATGGCTAAGTTATTAGCGCCATGCATATTACTATTGAGCTTAATTTCAGTTGGGGCACATGCCCATAATGTTGTCGGTGGTGTTTACGCTATTGGTAACACGATTGAGGGCGAAGTTGGTTTTTCTAATGGTGATATGGCTGCCGAAGGTACAAAAATTATCGTATCTGATGCGGCTGGTAATGAATTGGGTAAAATCGTAACCGATGCTGATGGCTTGTTTGTATTTACGGCTCAGCAGCGAATTGATCACCATTTCTTTGCCAATCTGAGCGCAGGTCATGTGCTTGAAATTTCCCTGCCGGCTGATGAACTGCCAGATAGCTTACCCGGCGGTAATGTCGCAATGAGCGCTTCGGGCAATAGTGGTGAAACTCCACAGTTCAATGGTGATCAAGTAGCGCTGCAGGCGATGATCGAAAAAGCGGTAGCAAAACAGGTCAAACCTCTACGTCAGGAATTGGCAGCCTATAAAGAGAAGGCAGGTCTACAAGATGTGATTGGCGGTATCGGCTATATCTTTGGACTTTGCGGCTTAGGTATCTGGTGGCGCCAACGTCAGAAAGAGAAACAGCAGGAAAAGGAACATGCCTCAGTTTCTTGAGCATAGCGGCACCTCATGGAAGGGGCAGAAGGTTAAGCACGATCAATCGTTGATTGATCGCCTCGACCCGCGCATGCGCGTTATCTTAGTGACGCTGTTTGCGTTTGCGACAGTGCTTTCACACAACTTTTTTGTTTTAACTACAGCCGTTATCGCCGGTTTTATGTTGGCGGTGCTAGCTCAGTTAAATGTTAAACGTACCCTTCGTCGTGTGATCGCGATGGATATGTTTATGATCTTTTTGATCATCCTGCTGCCTTTCACTACCCCAGGCGAAACCTGGTTTACCTTGTTTGGTTTATCGGCGAGTAAAGAGGGTTTTTTTCACGCCCTCATGATCCTTTTGAAAGCACATGCCGTGGTATTGGCGTTGCTTGCTTTAGTCGGAACGATCAGTGCTACCACACTAGGACATGCGTTAGCGCATCTAAGGGTTCCCGATAAACTTGTACACCTTATGTTGTTCACGGTGCGCTATCTTGAAGTGATCGGGCAAGAGTACAAAAGGATGCGTAGAGCCATGCAGGCACGTGCCTTTGTGCTTCGTACCGATATGCATACATGGCGTTCGATTGGTTACCTAATTGGCATGTTGTTAGTGCATTCATTAGAACGCTCTGAGCGGATTATGGATGCGATGAAGTGTCGTGGTTACAAAGGCCAGTTTTACCTGTTTGATGATATGCGCTTAGGCAGTGAAGATTACCGCTTCTTAGCGGTGTTTGTGCCTTTTCTTTGCATTTTGACCGGATTGAATTTCTTATGAGTGAACAAAACGCACTAATTAAAGTAACCGGTTTAAGTTATCGCTATCCACGTCGTGGAGTGGTTTTAGATAACGTAGATTTTACTCTTAATGCAGGCGAAAGGGTCGCATTAACTGGCCCAAATGGTGCGGGTAAAACAACCTTGTTGCATTTATTGGTGGGCTTAAAGAAAGCTAAAGCCGGAGAGATCTGGGCGTTTGGTGAAACGCGTAGCGAAGAAAAGCAATTCATCGATGTGCGCGCGCGCGCGGGCTTCCTATTCCAAGATCCGGATGATCAATTGTTCTGCCCAACGGTTCTGGAAGATGTGGCGTTCGGGCCACTCAACCTTGGCAAAAGCCGTGAAGAAGCACTAAAGATAGCCAGCGATACTTTAGCGTCATTAGGTATGGAAGGTTTTGAAGAGCGTATTACTCACCAGCTGTCTGGCGGTGAAAAACGCATGATTACTTTGGCTTCGGTATTAGCGATGGATCCTGAAGTGCTGTTGCTGGATGAACCGAGTAATGCCTTAGATACCGAGGCACGCCAGAGGTTAATCGACACCTTGCTAGGTTTACCGCAAGCAATGATCATCATCTCCCATGATTCAGATTTTATTGCCCAACTGGCAACGCGTGAAGTTCGATTAAAAGATGCAAAACTTAACGCTGTCACGGTTGCTGAACCACAGCTGGAAAGTGCTTAATGGAAATTTTTCAGCCCCTTAGTAATACTGCGTTTCGTTGGCTTTTTCTTGGCCAATTAGTCTCGCTGGTGGGTACAGGGCTGACTACGGTTGCTTTGGCACTGTTGGCGTTTGATCTAAACCCCAGTGATGCTGGCTGGGTATTAGGTGTAGCCCTAGCAATTAAAATGGTCGCTTATCTTTGTGTGGCGCCTGTTGTGGGTGGTTATGCCAGTCAGCTACCACGAAAGAGATGGTTGGCTGGGCTGAATATTGGTCGAGCAGCGCTGGTGGCCTTAATGCCGTTCTGTCAGGAAGCCTGGCAGCTGTTTCTGTTGATGTTTCTGCTAAATGCGATGGCCGCAGGTTACACCCCGGTCTATCAGGCGTTATTGCCTGATGTACTGCCCGATGAAAAAGAATATACCCGAGCGCTATCTTTATCGCGGTTAGCGATGGAGATGGAAAGCTTATTAAGTCCTGCATTAGCGGCTTTCTTACTGTTGTTTACTAGCTATGCCTTGTTGTTCGAGTTGAATGCAGTTGGTTTTGTTATCGCAGCGTTGTTTCTTCTACTCGCGGTTGTTCCAGCAAATACAGTGAGTGATCGTAGCGGTGGGGTTTGGAAAAAGGTTAGCTTTGGGGTGCGTAGTTATCTTAAAACGCCACGCTTACAGGCGGTGTTGTTGCTCAATCTAGCGCTTTCCGCTGCTGGTGCGATGATCATCGTAAACACAGTTGTTTATGTGCGTGCGGTGTTGGGTTTATCCGAAGAGCAGGTGCCTTTGCTGATGCTATCAGCAGGCGTAGGCTCAATGATAGCGGCGTTTATCTTGCCTAAACTGCTTGAGAGTGTTCATGACCGCCCGGTGATGTTTATTGGTGCTGGATTGTTAATTATTGCTCTTTTAGCAGGTTTAATTGGTCTAGGGTATTGGGGATTATTTCCAATCTGGTTTGTGATTGGTATTGGTACAAGTTTGATCCTTATTCCTACAGGGCGGGTAGTCAGAAACTCCTGCCAAGAGAGTGATCGTAATGATTACTTCTCAGCGAATTTCGCCCTGACTCACGGCATGTGGTTGTTAGGTTATCTGCTTGCTGGATGGCTCGGTAGCCGCTTGGGCATGGACGGTGCTTTCCTTGGTTTAGCTTTATTGGCAGCGCTAGCGTTGGCTGCCGCGATGATAGTGTGGAAGAAAGATGATCAGCATGATCTATGGCATGAGCATCCAGAGATGGACCATCTGCATCCCCATGTACACGATGAACATCATCAGCACGAACACGAAGGATGGGAGGGGCCGGAACCACATGTGCATCCCCATTATCATCCGAAGCAGAAGCATAAACATAGATTTGTTATCGACGAACATCACGCACATTGGCCAAAACAATAGTACGCTGGCCTAGATGCCCGATTACGGCGTTAAATTTTTTCTCAAGATGCTCATTTACAACAGTAAACTCCGCTCTTTCGAAAAAATTTGCCTTGTACTCGAACATCTATACTCAGCGTACGATGAGCTTTAGAACATATTTAGTCATTCCAGCGAAGTCTGGAACTTAAAGGTAGCAGAATGAGTAAGCCTCATTTTCCATTTACAGCAGTATGCGGGCAGGCACAGTTCAAGCTTGCTTTGATACTTTCAGCGATCAATCCAGCTATTGGTGGGGTGGTGATTAGTGGTCCGCGTGGTAGTGCAAAATCTACACTTGCGCGTGGTATGGCGGATCTTTTGCCCGATCACCTTCAAGCGGAAGGGGATGATCTAGTCGCGGCTGAGTTCGTGACGCTACCGTTAGGTGCTAGCGAAGAGATGCTGTTGGGTACGCTGGATCTAGAGCAGGTTCTGAACGATAAGAAGATGCAGTTCAGCCCTGGTCTACTGAGTAAAGCCCACGGTGGAGTGCTCTATGTCGATGAAGTAAATCTGCTACCCGATAACCTCGTTGATCTATTGTTAGATGTATCTACCTCTGGCGTTAACTGCGTAGAGCGTGATGGTATAAGCCATAGCCACCGCTCAGAGTTTCTATTGGTTGGCACAATGAACCCAGATGAGGGGGAGTTGCGCCCACAGTTGCATGATCGCTTTGGTTTTTCTGTAAACCTAAGTAACCAGTATGCGCCCCTTGAGCGGGTCGAGATTGTAAAACGCAGAGAGCAGTTTGATCGCAACCCTGAAGCCTTTATTGCCGAATATGCAGATCAGCAAACTGAACTGGTTGATCAGATTTTAGCGGCTCGTGAAAAACTACAAGCTGTTACCTGTTCTGATGAACTACGTTTAGATATTGCTGAGCGATGTGCTCTAGCGCAGGTTGATGGTTTGCGCGCAGATATTGTGTGGTACCGCGCGGCGCTAACCCATGCGGCGCTTAATCAGCAAGAGGAAGTTACAAAACAGAATATCGATGCAGTGGAAGAATTAGTTTTAGCGCATCGCCGTAAGGTTACGCCTGAGCAGAACCCTCCGCAGCAACCGCCAACCCCGCCAAAGCAAGAACAACAAGGCTTTAAGCGTCCAGATGATAGTCATCGTCAGCAATCTGCTGAAGGTGAGTGGGGTGCTATGCAGCCGCAACAACAGAAGACGGCTGAGAACACTGCACTAGAGCTTCCCGATCTGATGACACAGAATCGCGAAAAGCAGGGCGATAAAAAAGTATCAGAATTGAGTAGTCGCCCAGACTGGTTTAAGACTCTAATGAGCAGCCTGCCTAACTGGCCACCCAAGGCGCTGCAGTTTAAGAAACAGGGTAAGAGTTCAGATCGTTTACATCTGGTCTTGTTAGATACTTCAGCTTCTACGCTACAAGCGCAGGGGTTTGCTTATGCAAAAGCAGCTGTGCTGCAGATCTCTGAGCAAGCGTATCTGAATCGTGAACAGATCGCTCTGTTTGGATTTGGCAATACTGAGGTTAAAAACCTGCTTTCTAGGATTAGAGCACCAAAAGAGCTGCGTAATTGGTTAGATCAACTCGGTGCTGGTGGTGGCACACCTATGCGCGAAGCTTTTGTTGAAGCGCGAACTTATCTACAGCAGCTGCGCAAACAACAGCCCGAGCTTGATGTCGCTATCTATGTATTAAGCGATGGTCGCAGCAGTAGCTCTTTAAATGGCATTGATTTAGGTGGCGATTTGATCTGGATCGATACCGAACTCAGCCAAGTGAAACGCGGCAAAGGCCGTCGTTTCGCTAATGAATTAAATGCAACTTACCTATCTTTATCTGGAGCATAAGAACCCGATATGAAAACGCATCAGGAACGCATGGCGAAAAAGAAAGAGGTGATCGATAAGCGTATTGCCCAAGCCACTGAAGAGCGCGGTGTACTTATCCTGCTGAAAGGTAACGGCAAAGGTAAGAGTAGTTCTGCGTTTGGCACTATGGCACGTTGTGTGGGCCATGGAAAAAAAGCGGCGGTTATCCAGTTTGTAAAAGGTCGTACTGAGACCGGTGAATATAAGCTGTTCCGTGATCATGAGCTGATCGACTGGAATGTCATGGGCCATGGCTTTACCTGGGAAACGCAGGATAAAACTCAAGATATTGAGGCGGCCAAAAAAGCCTGGGCGCTAGCCGAGAAATACCTTAAAGATGATAGCTATGAAATGCTGGTATTTGATGAGCTGAGCTATATGTTCAAATATAAATACCTGCCGTTAGAGCCGGTTATCGAAGCCTTGCAGAATCGCCCAAAGAATCAGAACGTTATGATTACCGGTCGTGTAATGCCAGAAGGTCTAGAAGAGATCGCTGATACGATCAGCAGTATTCGCGATGAGCGTCATGCATTCCGTCTTGGTGTTAAAGCTCAGGCTGGGATCGAATTCTAATGGCCGAACAGCAATCTGTACTTTGCCCCGCGCTGTTTCTAACAGCACCAAGCTCGGGTGAAGGTAAAACCACCATCACAGCAGCACTGGCACGTTATTTCCATGATCAGGGTAAAGTGGTTCGTGTATTTAAAACCGGCCCTGATTATCTCGATCCGCAGATCTTAGCGCAGGCGAGTGGTCAGGATGTCGAGCAGTTAGATCTATGGATGGCCGGTGAAAACTACTGCCAGCAAAAGCTCTATGAAGCAGCAAAAACGGCCGATCTGATTTTGGTTGAAGGCGCTATGGGCATGTTTGATGGCGAACCTTCCAGTGCAGACTTAGCCGCGCGTTTTAATATCCCTGTTGCGATCGTTATGAATGTAAAAGGGATGGCACAGACTGCTGCAGCGATTGCGACGGGCTTAGCTAACTATCGTTCTGATATTTCGGTTGCCGGTTTAATTGCCAATAACTGTGGCACCGAGCGCCATGCTCAATTGATTCGTGATGCACTTCCTGAATCTTTACCTCTGCTAGCTACATTGGCGCGTGATCCAGAGGTTGCCTTACCGGAGCGTCATTTAGGCTTAGTACAGGCCGCAGAAGTCTATGACGAGTTAGAACAGCTTTTTGGTCTAGGTGCCGAGTGGATAAAAGGCCCACTAGAAACCATTAATCAGATTACTAACTTGCCTGAGCCGGTAGAGTTTTTTAGTGCAGAGTTACCCGAGGTTGAACCGCTGCTGGAAGGTAAGTGCATAGCGATAGCTAAAGATGAAGCGTTCAGTTTTATCTACGATGCTAATTTGCGTTTACTGCAACAGATGGGTGCAGAGCTTAAGTTCTTCTCACCACTACATGATTCGGAACTACCAGAAGCGGATAGCTTATGGTTACCAGGTGGTTATCCAGAACTGCATGCACAGGCGTTATCTGACAACCAAACTATGCAGGCGCAGATCCGTGAGTTCCACTCAGCGGGTAAACCAATTTTGGCTGAGTGTGGTGGCTTTCTATACTGCCTTGAAGACCTTACCGATCTAGAAGATAACTGCCGTCCGATGGCTGGGATTTTAAAAGGCCACGGTGCTATGCGTGGTAAACGCGGTTGCCAAGGGATGCAAACGGCGATGCTACCTGAAGGTGAGGTTCAAGCGCATGCTCATCACCGTTCTCGTAGTTCTGATACACCGGAACCGGTAGGACATGGCCGTCGCCAGCGTCATCCAGCACCGGGTGAAGCGATCTACCGAGAGAAACGACTGACCGCGAGTTATCTACATTTGTTCTTTGCTTCCAATCCAGAAGCGATCGCCGCGATCTTTAGCGGTAATTTGGAAGGTTAGAGGAAACTAAATCCTGCGGTATCTTTTTGAGGGCTGCAGCGAAGGAATTAACTATGTGGCCTGAGAGTAGCGAAAATCAACAGCCAGAGTTGCGCAGTGGTTTAACCACCGGTTGCTGTGCGACTGCGTGTTGTGTGGCTGCTTCACAGGCCTTGTTGGCAGGCAAACAGCCGGAAAACGTTGAGGTCTTGCTACCTCGGGGGCAGTTGGTAGAGCTAGCGATCATCGCTTATCAACCGCTAGAAGATGAGCAGGGTATTCGTACCGCAACCATTAAAGATGCCGGTGATGATCCTGATGTCACCCATGGTGCAACGGTCTTTGTTGAGCTTCGACTGACCGAAGAATCGGGTGTGGCATTTAAACCCGCAGCAGGCGTGGGCACAGTGACTCGTGAAGGTTTAGTACTCGACGTGGGTGAGCCTGCGATCAATCCAGTACCTCGCAAGATGATGACCGAACATCTACAAAAAGCCGCTGATGTTTATGGCTACGAAGGTGGTTTTGAGGTTGCTGTGGGTGTGGAAAAGGGCGAACAGATTGCCCTGAAAACTATGAATCCACGCTTAGGGATTATTGGCGGTTTATCGATTTTAGGGACAACCGGCATTGTTCGCCCATACTCTTGTGCCGCGTATATCGCATCGATTCGCCAAGGGGTGGATGTTGCCAAAGCCAACGGAACTAAACACTTGGCAGCAACGACCGGCAGTACCAGTGAAGCTGCGATCAAAGCGCACTACAACTTGGATGATATGGCCCTGATTGAGATGGGCGACTTTGTTGGCGCTTTGCTTAAGCATCTGCGCAAAGAGCCAGTAGAGAAGCTCAGTATTTGTGGCGGCTTTGGCAAGATGACCAAACTGGCTAACGGTCATATGGATTTGAATAGCCGTAGTTCTAGCATCGATTTTCAACATATGGCGATGTTGGCTGAGAAGTTGGGTGGTAATGCGCCGTTGTTGGAAAAGATTCACAATGCGAATACCAGTATGGAAGTACTGAAACTGTGTCAGGACGCCGAGATCGATCTGGCACAAGCGGTTTGTACACAGGCGTTGCTGGTTGCAGAAGAAGTTGTGCATAAAACTCAACCTAAAGTAGAGATCGAAGTGTGGGCCACGGATCGAAAAGGCAACTTTGTTGGGCATGCTCAAGGTAAAGCTGGCGATCTGAATGGAGAACAGCAGTGAATATCCTGATTCTCGGGGGCACCTCAGATGCGCGCAAAGTGGTTAAAGGCCTAGATAAGCAGGGACTATTACGTGATAACCGCGTGATCTATAGCGTAGCCGGCTTAGTGAGAATTCCGCAGCTACCTTGCGAAGTGATCTCTGGAGGTTTTAGCCAATACGGTGGCTTGGCAACATATCTAAAAGAGGAGCAGATCGATCTTCTTCTAGATGTGACCCATCCCTTTGCGGAAACGATGAGCACTACTGCGGTGAATGCTGCTAAACAGCTTGGCATCCCTTGTTGGCGTTTCCACCGCGAAGCTTGGCAAGCGCAGCAGGGCGATAAGTGGCGTAGCTTTGCAGATATGCAATCACTAGTTACTGCAGCAGAAAACTATAAGTCAGTGCTTTTAACTGTGGGTCAGTTATCCCAAGCGGTGATCGATCAGTTTGGCGTTTATTCACAACGTAATGGTCAGACGCAGGTGTTCCGCACAGCGGCTCCTGCGCAAGCTGAATTACCGCAAAGCATGCAGTGGTTAAAAGCGATAGGGCCGTTTAATCATCAGGATGAAAAGGCGCTGTTAGCAAAACATAAGATTGATCTGTTGATCAGTAAAAACAGTGGTGGCGCAGCAACAGAGGCGAAGTTGAGTGCTGCCAGAGAGTTGGGCGTAGATGTGTTTATGTTAGAGCGCCCAGAGCTACCTGAAGCGGATCAGATATTCCGAGATATAGATGGCTGTGTAGAAGCCGTTAGAACACTATCAAAAGAGTTTAGGTAAACAGCGTGGCGTTTGAGTACGAAATTAATCCACAGGCAATAGAGAAAGATAGCTTTCGACAGATTCGCGAGCTAACTGAGCTAAGCCACTTCGATCGTGAACAGCAGCAGGTTGTGATGCGTATTGTGCACAGCTTAGGTATGCCTGAGCTGGCTGAACAGGTGCGCTTCAGTAAAAACGCTTGTGAAGCAGGTATGACTGCGTTGTCTCAAGAGTGCGAAATTCTCTGTGATGTCGAGATGGTACGTCAGGGAATCACTAAACGTATGATCGAGCGTTTACCTAGCTGTTACCTCAATGACCCACGTACTGCAGAACTGGCAAAACAAACGGGTGAGACCCGTTCTATGGCGGCGGTAGAACTATGGCGTGATTCCTTAGCCGGTAGTGTCGTGGTGATTGGTAATGCGCCTACGGCGTTGTTTCGTTTGTTAGAGATGATCGAAAAGGGTGCAGATAAACCGGCGTTGATTATCGGTATGCCGGTAGGTTTTGTCGGTGCTGCTGAGTCCAAACAAGCATTGTGGGAAGTTCACGAACAGCTGGGTATTGAGTGTATAACACTGCTTGGTCGTCAGGGTGGTAGTGCAGTATCAGCCGCGAGCTGTAATGCGCTTCTGCGCTGTAATCGTGGGGAGTATTACTAATGATCCACGTAGTTGGTTTGGGTGTTTCTCATCTGGCTGAGCTGTCTTCGGATGCGCAGCAGGCTTTAGCGCAGGTTGATCTTGTGATCGGTTCTGAGCGTCAGTTGGCGACCATCAAAGAGTTGATGCCATCAGATAAAGCTACCGCGGTACTGCCAAAACTAGCAGAACTTAAAACACTGGTTGAGAGCGTTATTGCTGAAGACAAATCAGTGATGATCCTAGCCTCCGGTGACCCACTGTTTTATGGCATCGGTCGCTGGTTTAGCCGCTATTTTTCCCAGTCAGATTTGAGATTCTATCCTGCGGTTTCGAGCTTGCAGATGGCCTGCCACCGTTTGGGTCTGGCCCTGCAGGATCTAGAGGTATTAAGCCTGCACGGTCGCCCGATAGAAAAGCTGAAAACGCGTTTACGCCAGAACCAGCCGTTGCTGATCCTGACGGACAGTAAAAGTTATCCTCAGGTGCTTGCTCAACATTGTGTCGAGTCCGGTTTTCCACAAGCGCAGCTGACTGTTTTGGAAACCTTAGGTTATCCAGAAGAGCAGATTAGCAGTTTCTCTGCATCGGAGTTACTGGAAGCAGATCATGAGTTTGATCCACTGCATCTGACACTTATCGAACCGGGTTCAAACCAAGGTTACCTACCAGAGTTTCCGGGTATTCCTGATCAGCACTTTATTACTGATGCGGACAAACCGGGTAAAGGGATGATCAGTAAACGCGAGGTCAGACTTACGATTCTCTCGTTGATGCAATTAAGCCGTGATGATCAGGTTTGGGATATAGGGGCTGGTTGTGGTGGCGTAGCGGTTGAGCTTGCTTATTGGCAGCCGCTAGCGACCGTGAATGCGATCGAGCATCACCCAGATCGCTTAAGCTGCTTAGAAACGAACCGCCAGCGTTTTGGTGTGGTCAGCAATCTTAAAATTATTGAAGGACGCGCGCCTGAAGCATTGGAAGGGCTAGCTTCGCCAAACAAAGTATTTATTGGTGGTAGTGATGGCGAACTGCCACAGTTGCTAGCCCAAGTCTGGGCGTTGTTGCCTGCCGGTGGTGTACTGGTAGCCAGTGCGGTAACTGAAAATACAAAACAGCTACTGATGCAGTTCTGGCAAGAGCGCTCGTTAGCTGAAGATAGCCAATTGGAAACCACTCAAGTGGCTGTCAGTCGTGGCGAAACCTTAGCTGGTCAGTTGATGTATCGACCGAACTTACCGGTTAATTTGTTTAAGTTTGTTAAAACCGGAGATGTTGTATGAATCTGGTAAAAGGCCGATTTATCGGTGTTGGCGTTGGCCCAGGTGATCCTGAATTATTAACAGTGAAAGCATGGCGTTTGATCCAGAGCGCTGATGTGATCAGCTATCTGGTGAATGATAAAGGCGAATCACAAGCGAAGAATATCGCGTCCGATGCCATCTATTCAGCGACAACAGCGCAATCTGGTATCCCTATCTATATGCCGATGTCGACGGATCGCAACAAAGCGAATGAAGCTTATGATCAAGGTGCGGCGGCCATTGCTGAACAGCTAGAGCAGGGCTTAGATGTGATCTTCCTCTGTGAAGGTGATCCACTGTTCTTTGGCTCATTCAGTTATCTCTTGGAACGCTTACAAGATCGTTTCACCTGCGAAGTTGTACCGGGCATTACCTCGGTAAATGCCGCCGCAGCCACTCTGGTTCACCCGCTGACCATGCTGAAAGAGATGTTTTGCGTAGTGAGTGGTCGCCATACTGATGAGCAGATTCTTGCAGCGCTTAAGCAGAATGATTCGCTGGTGATTATGAAAGCGGGTCAGGCGCGCCCTCGTTTACTTAAATTGCTGACCGAGAGCGGACGCACTGAAGATGCCCAGTATTTGGAATATATCGGCCGTGATAATCAACGTATCGTGAACGATATCAGTGAGCTGGAAGCGGAAGCGGGCCCTTACTTTTCATTATTTGTGATTACTCGTAGTGAGAGGAATAGCCGCTAATGGCTTCTCGTCAAACCAAGATCATCGCGCTTACAGAGGCCGGAAAAAGCCTCGCTGAGCGCCTGCAATCGTTGATTGAAGCGGAAGTGGCTTATAAACCGCAACCTTTTGCGGAGCAAGTTCAGAGCTTTTTTAAAAATGGTGATCGACTGATCTTTATCTGTGCCACTGGCATTGTTATGCGCAGTTTAGCGCCGGTGCTACAGGATAAATATCAAGACCCGCCCGTACTGGTGATCGATGAGCAGGGGCAGTTTGTAATCCCGCTGTTATCAGGTCACGAAGGAGGCGCTAATAACTGGGCTTTAGAAGTTTCTAAGCACCTAAATGCACAACCGGTGATTACCACCGCTAACGGCTACCTAAATCCAGTTTATAGCGTCGGCATGGGCTGTGAACGTGGTTGCCCTGTGGATGAATTAGAACGGTTGCTAATGGAATGTCTGGAACAGTCGAGCTTGAATTTAGATCAAGTGAGTTCTATCAGCAGCATCGATATCAAAGCAGACGAGGTTGGCTTAATTGAGTTGGCTGAAAAGCTCGATAAGCCTTATCAGATTTGGGATAAAAACCAGTTATCTGAGATGGAGCCGCTGCTGAGTACTCGATCTGAGTATGTGTTCAACACAGTAGGTGTTTATGGCGTAGCTGAATCAGCAGCCTTGTTGAGTACCAAGCAGCAGACCGGGCAACAACCTGAGTTGGTCTTGAATAAACAGAAAACAAAGAAAGCTACCTGTGCCATTGCTAGAAGCTACTCCGGTGTAGGAGGCGCTTCTAGCGCCGAGAATTAATTAAGAGAATTTAATGTCAAAACTATTTGTAGTGGGCACAGGCCCGGGTGATAAACAGCTTGTTGCGCCAAAAGCTTTGGAAGCGATCAAAGCAAGCTCCGATCTAGTAGCGTACGGTCTTTATCTAGATCTGTTGGGCGATGTTTGTGATAACAAACAGCACCATGATCTGCCTTTAGGCGAAGAGATCGGTCGCGCGCGTTTAGCTTTAGATCTGGCGGCAAGCGGTAAAACGACTGCGCTAATCTCCAGCGGCGATATCGGTATCTATGCCATGGCGACATTGGTGTTTGAGTTACTGGATCAACAGCTACAGGGCAAAGAAGATCATCCTGAATGGCTAGATGTAGATATCGAAGTGATCCCAGGCATCTCTGCAATGCAGGCGGGTGCCAGCCGTGTTGGAGCAATGTTGGGTCATGACTTCTGTACGGTCTCGCTTTCGGATCTGTTAACCCCTTGGGAAACGATCGAGAAACGTATCCACAGTGCGGGCACGGGTGACTTTGTAATCTCTTTCTACAACCCTGTATCCAAAAAGCGCGATTGGCAGCTGAATCATGCCCGCGACATCTTGTTGCAGTATCGCCCAGCGGAAACGCCAGTGTTACTAGGCCGTCAGTTAACTCGTGAAGATGAGTCGATCCGCATTATTACCCTAGGTGAATTGGATGCTAAAGATGTGGATATGTTCACACTAGTAAGCGTAGGTAACAGCGAATCTCGCCATATCGTAAACGGCAGTAAAGAGTGGGTGTATACGCCGCGCGGTTACTCGAAGAAGTTGTAAACCTGCGAATATGGATCCCAGCCTTCGCTGGAAAGACGAGGTTTATAGAGACCCTCGTCGTCATTCCTGCGAAGGCAGGAATCTAATTTTAAAAGCGCAGATTATGCGTTAACCGGCAGAATACAGAGAAGTTATGACAGTCTACTTTATCGGCGCAGGTCCCGGTGATCCTGAGCTAATGACCCTGAAAGGGCATCGTGTACTACAAGAGTGCCCAGTGGTGCTTTATGCCGGTTCTCTGATTCCACGAGAAGTACTGGAAGCGGTTGAAGGTAAGGCGGAGAAGATCATCGATACCGCTACCATCGATCTGGATCAGATTACCAATCATATCGTACAGGCGCATAACGAGGGTAAGGACGTTGCCCGTCTGCAGTGTGGTGATCCATCGCTTTATGGCGCTATCGGTGAACAGATCCGCCGCCTAGAAGCCGAAGGGATCGATTATGAAGTGATTCCGGGTGTTAGTGCAGTGGCTGCTTCTGCGGCTTACTTGAAGAAAGAGCTAACACTATCTGGTGTATCTCAAACGATCATTATGACCCGTTATGAAGGCAAGACTCCGTTCCCTGAACGTGAGCGTCTACCTCAACTGGCACAAAGCGGAGCAACCTTGGCGATCCATCTGGGTGTAACCCGTATCCATAAGATTGTTGAAGAGCTGATCCCACACTATGGCGTAGATTGCCCTGTAGCTGTTTGCTATCGCAGCTCTTGGCCTGATCAGGATAAAGTGACCGGAACTTTGGGTGATATTGTCGCTAAAGTTCGCGAAAAGGGCTTTACCCGCACGTCTTTGATTCTGGTCGGTCATGTATTGGATACCGATGAGTTTGCCGATTCTTATCTGTACGACAAGGATCAGGCTCACGTATTCCGCAAGAAAGAACACAAAGCAAAACTTGTAAAAGAGACAACAGAGTAAAAGTTATGCAACTGAATAAGATTCCAACCACGGTAGTAACAGGTTTTTTGGGTAGCGGTAAAACAACACTGCTATCTAGCGTTTTGAAGCAAGCGGCAGGCAAACGTATCGCCGTGATTGTAAATGAGTTTGGTGAGCTGGATATCGACTCTGACTTGCTACGTAGCTGTCCGCTTGATTGTGAAGATGAGTCTGCGGTAACGGCTGAAGACCAGAACGGCTTTTACGAACTGGCAAACGGCTGTATCTGCTGCACCGTAGAAGAAGAGTTCCTGCCGGTGATGCAGCAGTTGGTTGAGCGTCGTGACGATATCGACCATATTCTGATTGAAACCAGCGGTCTTGCGTTACCTAAGCCACTGGTTCAGGCATTCAACTGGCCGGGCATTAAAGAGTACTGCACCGTTGATGCGGTAATCACAGTGATTGATGGCCCTGCGGTTGCAGCGGGTCGTTTCGCTAATGACGAAGCTAAAGTTCAAGAACAGCGTTTAGCGGATGAGAGCCTAGATCACGATCCAAGCTTGAAAGAGCTTCTGGAAGATCAACTAAGTGCTGCGGATCTGGTTGTAGTGAGCAAAAACGATCTACTCGCAGAAGAGCAGCGCACTCAGGTAGAAGCGGTTGTAAATGCCAAAGTGCCTGCTGAAGTTAAGACCTCTTACATCAGCAATGGTGAAGCGGATCTAGAGATGTTGATGGGTCTAGATTGCGCGACAGAAGAGCGTATCGAAGCAGTACACAACCACCACGATCATCACCACGATCACGGTCATGATCACGACCATGCCCACGATCACTTTGATTCTTTTGTGATCTCTATCGGCGAAGTAGATAGCGACAAGCTGCAAGGTATTCTTAAAGGTCTGCTAAGCGACTTTAATATCTTCCGTGCTAAAGGCTTTGCCGCACTTCCGGGTAAGCCGATGCGTCAGGTAATGCAGGCGGTAGGTAAGCGTCTGGATGTGTATTTCGATCGTCCATGGGGCAGCGATGAGCCTAAAACTCAGTTGGTATTTATCGGCAAAGGCATCGACGAAGCAACCATCAAAGTCGCGCTTGAAGAAGCCCTAGTTTAATTCTAGCTTCTAGCAACTAACGACTGATTTTATGCACCTATTAGCAGCGCAACCGGGCGGGTTTGTCGATGATGAAGGCATCATCGACTTAAACCAGACACCGGCCGATATGATTATTCTCTCTGCAGCCGATAGCTCGCTTGCCGCGCTGTCCGATGCTGCGTGCCTTTTTGCTGATGAGCAGATTGAAGGGGAAGGTGTATATCAGCCGTCGGTCCGTCTAGCCAACTGGATGCAGCTGCTAAAACCTGCTGCTTATGATTTGTATGAGCACAAAGTGCTGGAGCAATCTAAAGTGGTTGTTCTGTCACTCTTAGGTGGTGCGAGTTACTGGCAGTATGGCTTCGAACGCCTACAAGCATGGGCGCAAGCTGATAGCAGCCGTACACTTATTATCGTGCCCGGGGATGATACCCCCGATCCGGAGTTGTTCTCCGCCAGTTCGGTAACCGATAGCGAAGCGATGCGGGTCTGGCGCTACCTGCGTGAAGGTGGTGTGGATAACAGTCTACAATTGCTGAACTGCTTAACCGATCAATATCTGCATGGAGAGCGTCTATGGCATGAGCCAAGACCGCTGCCTAAATGCATGATCTATCTGCCTCAAGGCCCTAGCGAAAGCGAACAAAAAAACGCTGTGCAGGCGGCGACCTTTCCAGAGTGGCAACAACGCCAATACGATACCGATAAACCGGTCGCGCTGCTGTTGTTCTACCGTAGCCATCTGCAAAGTGGCAATACCCGCATGTTTGATCAACTGATCGAACAGCTGGAAAGCAGCGGTTTAGTGCCATTACCCATAGCGATTGCCTCGCTTAAAGATGCGGAATCGCTAGCGCTCGTGAATGCACTACTAGAGCAGAGTGGTGCCAGCCTAATTATCAACAGCACGGGGTTTGCCTCTAATACAGTTGCGAGCCCTGATCTGTGTTCGCAACCGAGTGAGTTCTACTCGCCGTTTGTGCGTAAAGTGCCTGTTCTGCAGTTGGTTCTTTCTAGTAGTACCGAAGAGGATTGGCTAACGCACTCGCAAGGTTTACGCAGTCGTGATATTGCCATGCAGGTGGTTCTGCCAGAGATGGATGGCAGGGTGCATACCCGTGCGTTGAGCTTTAAAACCGAAGACCATTTTGATGAGCGCAGCCAAGTTTCAGTGGTACGTTATCAACTTCATCAAGAACGCGCAGGCTTTGTGGCGCAGTTAGCGCTTAGGTTCGCTCAGCTAGCAAACAAGCCCAATCCTGAAAAACGCATCGCGCTGATTTTGGCGAACTACCCAACCAAAGATGGCCGTATCGGTAATGGTGTAGGTTTAGATACTCCAGCTTCTGCTGTGAATATTCTAAGAGCGTTGGAAGCATCAGGCTATCCACTGCAGGATATTCCTGAAAATGGCGATGCCCTGATTCAGGAACTGTTAGGTGCAGTAACGAACAACCCGAATACGCTACACAACCTGCTGTGCTGGCAGAGTATGTCATTGGAGGATTATCAGTGCTGTTTTGCTCAGCTGCCTGAGGTCTGCCAACAAGCGGTGATCGATCAGTGGGGTGCGCCACAGCAGGATATTAAGTACCGTGATGGCCGTTTGATGCTTTCCGGTATTCGCTTAGGTGAAACCTTTATCGGTATCCAGCCTGCCCGTGGTTTTAATATAGATCTGGTGGCTAACTACCATGATCCTGATCTGATCCCACCGCATAACTATCTAGCATTCTATTTCTGGTTGCGTGAGTGCTATCAGGTGGATGCGGTAGTGCATGTAGGTAAGCACGGTAACTTAGAGTGGTTGCCGGGTAAGGGTAGTGCGCTATCTGAAGAGTGTTGGCCGGATATCGCCTTAGGGCCAATGCCGCACTTCTACCCATTTATTGTCAATGATCCTGGTGAAGGTGCGCAGGCGAAGCGCCGTACTCAAGCGGTGATTATTGATCATCTTATGCCGCCGATGACCCGCGCTGAAACCTACGGTGAAATGGCGGTATTGGAAGGGCTGGTGGATGAGTATTATCAAGCGATGGGGATGGATGATAAGCGTCAGCAATGGCTGCGTGATGAGATCCTGAAGCAAGTTAAGAATACTCACCTGTTAGAAGAGCTCGGCCAAACGTCCGATGATGAAGATGCCGTTCTAAACGAACTGGATGCTTACCTCTGTGATATTAAAGAGGCGCAGATCCGTCATGGTCTACATCGTCTTGGTGAACTACCTGAAATTGAAAAACTAGCAGACACTTTAATGGCCTTGTTACGTTTGCCACGGGGTGATGATCCCGATAGTCAGGGCATTCTGCATAACTTAGTACAGGATCTGCATCTACAAGTAGATAACGATTTTTTCGACCCGCTAGAAGCAGGCAGCAAAAACTGGCTAGGTGAAAAGCCAGCGCAACTTGCTGAACTTACCGAAGATGATTGGCGTAGCGAGGCGGATACTCGTGAACGTCTGGAGCTATTCGCGGCTAAGTTAGTAACAGACTATGTTTTGGTAGATAACTCGATAGAAACCTTAAGTGATCTACCAAGAACCGCAAAACAACTGGCTTACGCGCGTGCCACTATCCACAAAGCCTTACTGCGAAGTGCCGAGCTTGAGATCGAATCGCTAATCGCAGGTTTAGGCGGTGAGTTTGTTAATCCTGGCCCAAGTGGCGCACCGACTCGAGGCCGTTTAGATACTTTGCCCACAGGTCGAAATTTCTACTCGGTGGATAACCGTTCTATCCCTTCTCCCGCAGCATGGGCGATTGGCGAACGTTCTGCACAAGCGCTGATCGAACGTCATCTACAAGAGCATGGTGATTATCCGCGTACGCTGGGGTTATCGGTCTGGGGTACAGCGACTATGCGTACCGGCGGCGATGACATCGCACAAGCCTTTGCCTTGATGGGCGTTCGGCCTATCTGGGCACCGGGCTCTAACCGTGTCGTAGATTTTGAAGTCTTAAGCTCGCAGCTATTAGGGCGACCGCGAGTGGATGTTACTTTGCGTGTATCTGGCTTCTTCCGCGATGCTTTCCCTAACGTGATGAAGCTTTACGATTCCGCTGTGCAAGCGATTGCAGCGTTGGAAGAACCTGGTGATAGCAACACCATTGCCCAGAATATCCACAAGCGTGAGCAAGAGTTGTTAGAGCAAGGTATGTCATCCGAGGAAGCGCAACGTCAGGCGAGTTACCGTGTTTTCGGCAGCAAACCAGGTGCATACGGAGCTGGCTTACAGGGCTTAATCGATGAGCGCTGCTGGGAACAAAAAAGCGATCTGGCAGAGGCTTACCTAAACTGGGGCGGCTACGCATACGGAAATCAGAAAGGTGATGGCGTGGCTGCACCGCAGGCGTTCCAGCATCAGCTATCGCAACTGGAAGCAGTGGTACAGAACCAAGATAACCGCGAACACGACCTGCTTGATTCCGATGATTACTACCAGTTCCAAGGCGGTATGAGTAACGCGGTGGAAGTCTATCGCGGCGAAGCTCCACAGGTGTATCACAGCGATCACTCCAATCCGCAAAAGCCGAAGATTCGCACCCTAAAAGAGGAGCTGAATCGTGTAATCCGTTCCCGCTTGCTCAATCCTAAATGGATCAATGCCATGCAGGAACACGGTTATAAAGGCGCGTTCGAGATGACCGCCAGTGTCGATTATTTGTTTGCTTACGACGCGACCACTAACCTAATCGCTGATTATCAGTATGAAAAGGTCAGCGATGCACTGGTGTTTGACCAACAGAACCGCGAGTTCCTAGAGCAACATAACCCCCATGCCCTAGAAGAGATGGCAGAACGGTTATTAGAAGCAACTCAGCGTGGCTTATGGCAGGAACCGGGGGAGTATTCTGAGCGACTCCAAGATCTACTGCTAGAACTAGATGAACAGCAAGAAGCGAGTTGCTAGTTTTTAGTGGCTAGTTTCTAGAAGATTTGAGCAAGATTTAACTTAAGAGCATTTGAACACGATTTATGACTAAGTTGTTTTATAAAACAAATTTACCAGCCTGCGGTTTTTTCTCGCCACTAGCCACTAGTGACTTAAAACTGGTGTTCAAATGAGCACCTTTAAAAATCCGCACACCCTAATGGTTCAAGGCACCACGTCTGACGCCGGTAAAAGCATCGTCGTTACTGCTCTGTGCCGTATTCTTGCTCGGCATAAAGTCTCTGTTGCGCCGTTCAAACCACAGAATATGGCGCTTAATAGTGCGGTAACTGCTGAGGGCGGTGAGATCGGTCGTGCTCAGGCGGTGCAGGCTGAGGCTTGTTATCTACCGGCATCGGTAGAGATGAATCCTGTGCTGTTAAAACCGAACAGTGATATTGGCGCACAGGTGATTCTTAACGGTAAAGCCATCGGCAATATGAAGGCGACCGAGTACCACGCGTTTAAACCAAAGCTGCTCACCGAAGTGGTGAAAAGCCACACCCAGCTGCAACAGAAATACAGCGCCGTTATTGTTGAAGGGGCGGGTAGTCCTGCTGAGATCAATCTGCGTGAGCATGATATCGCAAATATGGGCTTTGCCGAGGCGGTTGATTGCCCGGTGATTATTGTCGCAGATATCGATCGCGGTGGTGTGTTTGCTCATCTGTTGGGGACTTATGAACTGCTGTCTGATTCCGAAAAAGCTCGCGTTAAAGGTTTTGTAATTAACCGTTTCCGTGGTGATGTTAGCCTGCTGCAATCGGGGTTGGATTGGCTGGAAGCACAAACCGGCGTACCTGTTTTGTGTGTGATTCCTTACGTAATGAATCTGCATATCGAAGCGGAAGATGCGGTTAATCAGCAGCAAAAGAGCAACGGTGAGCAGCAACTTAAAGTGGTTGTACCTATCTATCCTCGCGCGAGTAACCATACCGACTTCGATGTACTGCGAATGCATCCGCAGGTGGATTGCGAGTTTATCCGCGATCCCCAGCAGTTTACGGGTGCTGACCTTATCGTTCTGCCGGGCAGTAAGAATGTCCGTGGTGACCTTAACTGGTTAAAGGAGAACGGCTGGGACAAAGTGGTTCAGCGTCATCTGCGCTTTGGCGGCAAGCTGATCGGTATCTGTGGTGGTTATCAAATGCTAGGGGAGTGGATTCACGACCCAGAGCAGATCGAGTCCACTGCCGGTTCTAGCGAAGCGTTGGGCATCCTGCCAATGGAAACCACGCTAACTGGCAATAAAATGCTGCGTAATGTTAAGGGTGTGCTTTGTGGTACTGATACACCGGTGACGGGTTACGAGATCCATGCTGGTATTAGCAGTGGCGAAGCGCTCGATAACCCACTATTTGAGTTGGATGTTGATGGGGTTATCCACACCGACGGTGTGCGCGATCCAAGTGATCAGGTGCTTGGCACTTATCTACATGGTGTTTTTGATCAACCAGAACTACTGCAAGCGTGGCTCGATTGGGCTGGTTTGGATCAGCAGAATAGCTTTGATTACCCAGCGTACCGTGAAGCGCAGATCAACCGTCTAGCAGATGAAGTCGAAGCGGTTATGCCATTAGACAAGATACTTAGCCTGCTTGAGTTAGAAGCAGATGGCTTAGATGAAAAGGCTGGGGAACCTGCATGAGCATTGCTTTAAGTTTATTAATCGCGCTGCTGTTAGATTACTTCCTCAAAGAGCCTAAGCGATTCCATCCGCTGGTGGGCTTTGGCAATTTCGCCATAGCGATAGAGAAGAGATTAAATCAGGGGACTGCGGCCACAAACAGACAGAAGCGTTCCGGTATTATTGCTTGGTTATTGGCTGTTATACCGTTATCTTGCGTCGCGCTAATTATTGATCTGTTGTTGTCAGGTTCGGCGGTTTTTTCTGCGGTAGTGGGCGGAGTAGTGCTGTACTTAGCGATCGGTTGGCAGAGCTTACTCAGTCATGCTTTAGCCATTGCTAAACCGCTTAATCAAGGAGATCTGGATAGAGCTCGAACCGCTGTAGGGATGATAGTTAGCCGCGATACCTCTGAGCTAGATGAAAAAGCCGTAGCCTCTGCTGCAACTGAATCGGTGCTAGAGAACGGAGCCGATGCGATTTTTGCTGCAATCTTCTGGTTCTGCCTTTTAGGTATTCCTGGGGTGGTGCTCTATCGCTTGAGTAATACATTGGATGCCATGTGGGGTTACAAAAACGAACGTTTCCTACATTTTGGTTGGTGTGCGGCGCGTATCGATGATCTGCTGAATTTTATCCCTGCACGCCTAACTGCCCTAAGTTATGCACTGGTCGGCGAAACCAAGATCGCATTGGATAGCTGGAAGCAGCAAGCACCGACATGGAAGAGCCCAAATGCTGGCCCTGTGATGGCCGCAGGTGCTGGAGCGATTAATGTCTCACTAGGTGGTGCCGCGATCTATCATGGTGAAGTACAGCAGCGTCCACCACTCGGCCCTGTCGAAGGTGATCAACCTTCGGCAAAGAGTATTGAGGATGCCTGTGGTTTGGTAAACCGTGTACTGATGCTGTGGGGTATCGGCCTTTATGTAACACTGGCATTAGCGGTGGCGATTACCTCAGGGGTGAGCTCTTGAGTGATCTGATTCACGGTGGCGATCTGATCTCTGCATCTGCGCAATACGGTATTCCGGTCGAGGAGTGGTTGGATCTATCCACAGGGATTAACCCTGTGCCTTACTCTGTACCTGAGATAAGCGAACACTGGTTTCAGCAGCTGCCTTATCAATCAGCAGAATTTAAAGAGGCGGTTAAAAGCTACTATGGCGCTGAAGGCGTAGCGGCTAATGGCACCCAACAGATCATTGAGTTGTTGCCATCAGTGCTACCGGAACTGCCGATCCTGCTACCCGATTGTGGTTACCAAGAACATCGCTATAGTTGGCAACAGCAGGAGCGAGAGCTTAATTATTATCCTGCAACTGATCAGGAAGCTGCTGAAAAACGTATTCTACAGCAGCTAAATTCAGGTTCTGCAATGCACCTGTTACTGATCAATCCGAACAATCCAACAGGACTTAAATTTAGCCCAGAGCAGATCTATCACTGGGCAGAGCAGATGCAGCAGGGCGCCTATCTTATTGTGGATGAAGCCTTTATTGATCTAAGCCCTGAACAGAGTGTTTTAAGTGATTATGATCGGTTTGAGCAGCTAGGTAATATCCTAGTACTGAGGTCATTCGGTAAGTTCTTTGGCTTAGCCGGTATTCGTTTGGGTTTTGCCTTTGCTAATCAACAGATACTGCAACAGTTACAAACGGAACTAGGCCCTTGGGCGGTAAATGGTCCGGCCCAAGCTGTTGCCATAGCTGCGCTAAACGATGCCAAATGGCAGGCTGAGGCTAGGCAGCAAATTAGCCAGAATGCGCAAGCAGCCTTAGAGCTTTGGCAGCCCTTGTTGACCAAATTAGAGTTTAGAAAAATAGATGCAGAGCTTTTATCGTTTGATGGCCTGTTTTTAACGGCTAAATTGGATACACAAAAAGCGAAGCATATTTACCAATTTTTAGCCGAGCAGGGCATACTGATCCGCCTTGTTCTGGATGAAGAATTCAACTGTGATTTATCAGGCGATAAAGCGCAGAGTGATAGCAAAAACTGTTTGCTGCGCAGTGGGTTAGTTGATGCCCAAAATGCAGACCAGTGTCAGAAATTAAAACGGGTTATAAGTGAGTTATTACTTACACTGGAATGATCTATAAACGGGCTCATATTTGCTTAAAAAGTCCGTACAATAACAATGTGTTTTACGAATGATTGGAGAAAGCCCTGTGCCTAAAAAAGGTATTATGGTGTGTGGTCACGGTAGCCGTGACAAAGATGCAGAAAGAGAGTTTGGCCGTGTTGCGGAAGGGTTAAAAAAACGCTTCCCTGATATGCCGGTAGAGTATGGTTTCTTAGAGTTTTCTGCACCGAATATTCATATGGGGCTTAACTCCCTACTAGAGCAAGGTGTAGAAGATATTTACGCCGTGCCGGGTATGCTGTTTGCGGCAACCCACGCTAAAAACGATATCCCTTCTGTACTGACTACTTACGCTGAAAAGAACGAAGGCGTAAGCGTTCACTACGGTAAAGAGCTAGGCCTTCACCCTGCGATGATCGAAGCCTTTCAGGCGCGTATCTACGAATCTCTAGGTTTAGACCCAGAAAACCCACCAGAGAATCTTTACGACACTATGCTGGTGGTTGTTGGCCGTGGTACATCGGATACCGAAGCCAATGCCGAAGCGGCAAAACTAACCCGTATCGTAAACGAGAACATGGGTTTTGGTTGGGCTGATACAGTTTACTCTGGCGTAACTTACCCATCGGTTGGCGTAGGTCTTGAGCGTCTTATGAAGCTTGGCTTCAAAAAGATCGTGGTGGCACCTTACTTCCTATTCACAGGTCGTTTGATCAAACGTATCTTCGGTTATGTGGATAAAGTGGCAGAAGAAAACCAAGCGATCGAATTTATCAAAACGCCATACCTAAACGATCACGACAAAGTGATCGATGCGTTTGAGATCCGTGTGCGTGAAATTCTGGATGACCTTCCACAAGGTGATGAAACCCTAATGGAATCCTTCCAGCGTCGTTTGGCTGCAGGTGAGGTTGATGTTCACCACCACCATGCTGAATTCAACCCAGATGCTGAGCATGGCCACGACCATGATCATAGCCACGATCATTCACATGGCCATCACGACCATGATCACTCTCATGGGCATTCACATAGCCATGAACACGGCCATTCTCACGAGCACGGCCACTCCCACGGTGTGTATAAGCATATCGGTCACCCACTAGGCCCTCGCACTATGATTGGCGAAGGCATCTGCTGCTGCTTTATGTCTCAGTTTCCAGAAGAGATTCTGGAAGAGGAGAAAGCGAAGGTGGGGCTTTGTAAGGCTGAGGATGCTTTGGCTCACAAGTGAGCTAGTGGCTAGGACGCTGCTTCGCAGCTAGAGAACGCTCCGCTTTTAGGACGCGACTGCGTCGCTAGAGAAAAAGATTTTAAAACCGGCTTTGTGCCGGTTTTTTTGTGGGCGGGGTTTTAGACTGTCTTACCAGCGAAGGCTGGTATCTACTGAAGGATAAGGATTTAGATCAAAGGATAATTAGATAGGGGGGGAACTGTAGTTTTTTGCACTGGGAATGGTTGTAGGGGGTGGGATACTGGATGGAGATAAAAGTAAATATATAGATGGATGTTTAGCGTGGGTAGGTACACGGACCATGTATATATAAATTTAATAAATCGCAAGGAGCATAAAATGGACCCACAGGTAACAGCTGCTTTAAGTATGCTAGAAGCGGTCCTCGCTTCGGGTGATGAGGAACAAATCAGCCAGCAAATTCTTGAAATGAGAGCTACAGGGATATTTTCTCCTGAAATGTACGAGCATCTGAATAATTTGAATGAGCCTAGCGATCAACTAAAAGCAATTATTGATGCTATTAGAATGGAAGAGCTCGTAAAGCAAGGTGTAACTTCTAAGGAGATAGCTGCTATGGAAGTTCTTAGTAAAATGACCTATGAAGAGCAACTGAATACTCTCAAAACTGCTTTAGATCAGAAAGAAAAAACTTCATCAACAGTTGTAAAAAATTCTGGTGCTAATTTACTAATTCTAGTTCTACTAGGTTTTCTTGTTTACTTAATAAACAAGCTCTTCTAGTGAAAATTTATAACAAGTAAAGCCATCCGACGCCTTCGGCCGGCTACTTTAGTCGTTAGTTTACAAGGAAAGTTATGAGTATTAATCAAAATATACTAGATAATTATAAGGTGAAATGGGCTGGCCTTATGGATAATCTATCTGAGCTAGATACTTCAAAATATACCAACCCATTTCTAATCACTTTTGATGAAGATTTACTAAGTAAAGCTGAACTTAAAGTTATGATCTTTGGGCAAGAAACAAAAGGGTGGGGGGATCGTTTTGGAATCCTTACCAATCCCGAACATACCGTGGCAATGTATGAAAAGTTTTTTTGTCAAAAGAACTTCTATAAAGGCTACGGTAAAAGCTCATTTTGGAAAGCATTTCGATTTTTCGAAAAACAATTGGGAAAAGCTTATCCAGACAAATCCATTTACCTTAGCTGGAATAATATCAATAAGGTAGGGCGTTCAAGAGGTAAGACAGGAGTAAGCAAAGAAGCACGTGTAATAGAACGTGATAAATTCTCAGTGATTGCTTATGAGGTTCAGGCTTTTAAACCAGATATCGTAATCTTTCTAACTGGCCCAAATAGAGATGCTGATATTAAGCATCATTTTGAAGATGCCTCTTTTGAAGCGGCGCATAGTCTTGTGACCAAACGGGCAATGGCTCAGGTTAAATCAACAACTCTGCCTGTAAGGACAATTAGAATGTATCATCCTTCATATTTTGGTGGTTTTAATAAAATCCGGGGGCAAGCAGTAGATGCCATAGTAAGGCTCGGAAATTAAAGTGGGGAAGAACCATTCGAAATGGTGGAATATTCGGGCGAAAGCCCTTGCTCAACCCGTTGAGAACTTAATAAGGCAACCAAGACTGATTTAAACTTCAGCTCCGATTAGTATGTTTATTTCTGGCCGTTAAGAATACAGGGAAAATATATGGAAACTATTGATGTATTAAAAGTCGCTTTGAATCCTACAGGCTATCTCATCGACAAAGTGATGAAAAAGAATATTGAGACTTTCGGTGAATCATCAGAAAAATCCAACATTCAGAAGCTTAAGGAAGATGCGATACGAGAAGAAATAAAAGCAACTGTATTACAAAACCAAGCGAAGGTAGAACAGGAATTGGCAATCGCAAGAAGAATTGATAGCGCTGAAGAGGTAGAAATAGAGGAATACTATGATGTCTCTGGTAACGGTAGCGTGGGTCTGAAGGCTGATGAGGTTAGCGCTAGCGTCTCTCTTGGGGTAAACGGTGAAGGCCGTAAGGTGACTAAGAGAGTCATCAAATTCAAGGGCTGCAAACCCATAGAGCAACGTATTAAAAATTAAAAACGCAAAACAACGGGGTCAGAGCCCTTTTTCTTGTTTGCTTTACACCTAGTTGGGTGTGATATGGGTATGATATGGTTTTGTGATCATTTTATCGGTTCAGGGAAGAAGCGATGCCAAGAAAACCACGATTCTATTTGCCGGGTATTCCGGTTCATCTTGTATAGGACAATTGGGGTCAGAGTAAAATTAAACTCTGTTTATCAGCGCCTTCCTAAATAATAAAACCGGCTATAAGCCGGTTTTATTGTGGTTGGATCCTAAAGAACCCATCTATCTCTTTCTTCTCTCTGTGACAGACTCGTAGCCTACACCCCAGTTATCTGTATTTACTTCGTCGATTACAACAAAGGTAGAGTTAGGGTCTTTGTTCAGGACTTCTTGTAGTAGCTTTGTCGTGCCTACGATCAGGGCCTTTTTCTCGGCTTGGCTTACGCCTTCATCGGTAATTTTGATATTCACGTATGGCATTTTCGATACTCTTGGTGGTTAGTTGCTGGTCAGAATATTCTCTGTTTAAGTGCTTTATACGGCAGCTACGTTGGTTGTTTGGGCGATGTCCGTATATATCTTATTCACGATCAACCAGCGGCCTTGTTCTTTCAGTAAACCTAAAAAATCGATATAGAAATAATCGAATAACGGGCATTCCAGTTTGACCATCGCTTGGTCGTGGATGATCTCAATGGAAAGCACCTTAAAGTTAAATGGCTGGCCAAGTGACTCAGGGGTTGCACGGGTTTCGACATCTTGCAGCCAGCGCTCTAGAGAGCGGAAGTTACCTGGGCTTTTCAGCATGGCCGTTGGGTGAAAGATCGCTTTTAGTTGGCTGCTATTGCCCTGATATAAACCGGTAAAATAGCTGTTGATGATGGACTGAATCATGGTGAAGTCATCATCTATTGCAGAGTTAGTTGTCATTTTCGGTCTCCATTAGCAGGGCTTGCTTAAAGGTCGGTCTTTCAATAACGCTGTTTAGCATGGCTGTTGTGCGTGAACCCAGCTTGATCTCAACGGGAAAATACTCATCCCAACGTGAATAAACGGCCAGCATAATATCAGCCGCGGATACGGATTCTCCGCCGAGGTATTCGCGACTTTCTAGTTGAGCTTCTATTGATTCCCATAGGGTATTGATGGCGTTAGCGGCGGCGTTTAAGGCTTTATCCTTCTCAGGCCCTTCGCTCATATTTTGGGAGATAAAGAACAGTCTGCTGTAGGCGGGATGCATTGTCGCATTGGCAAACATAATGTCCTGAATTGCTTTTTGCTGATCATTTTCGTCTTGAGGAAACAGCTGATTGGCTTTGGAGCGCAATAGGTAAAGCATGATGGCTGCACCTTCCTTCAGGGTTTTACCTTCATCGATTAGCAC